>JALGZP010000117.1 GCA_025774845.1 bacterium | reverse complement strand
AGATGCGCATGCGGCCCTTGAAGCCGGTCTTGAACAGCTCGTCCTCGATGAGGATAAGCGGTACAAGCACCGGAAGAAGAAGACGATCCACGCGCCGGACGGCCAGACCAGGATCAAGGTCTATCTGGGTATCGATGTGGGCTCACTCAGCACCAACGTGGTCGCAATCGATGAAGATCGACGGGTGCTTTCGCGGCGGTATCTCATGACCGCCGGCCGCCCGATTGAAGCTGTACGGCAGGGACTGGATGAGGTCGGTGGCGAGATTGCCGATAAGGTCGAGGTGTGTGGTGTGTGTACGACGGGCTCGGGCCGTTATCTCACCGGGGACTTTATCGGTGCCGATGTGGTGAGAAACGAAATCACGTGTCAGGCGATGGGTGCAGCGAGCATAGACCCCACGGTGGACACGGTATTTGAGATAGGCGGACAGGACTCCAAGTACATAAGCCTCGAAAACGGTGCCGTAGTCGACTTCGAGATGAACAAGGTCTGCGCTGCGGGTACCGGCTCCTTCTTAGAGGAACAGGCCGAGAAACTTGGAATCAACATCAAAGAACAGTTCGGCGACATCGCGCTCGAGGCTAAGTCTCCCGTGAGGCTCGGCGAACGGTGCACGGTGTTCATGGAATCCGACCTGGTACACCACCAGCAGAAGGGTGCGGAGAGAGACGATCTCGTCGGGGGCTTAAGCTACTCGATTGTGCATAACTATCTCAACAAGGTGGTGGCGGGTAAGCGGGTTGGGAAGAACATCTTCTTCCAGGGCGGCCCTGCGGCCAACGATGGTGTGGTTGCTGCCTTTGAGAAGGTGACCGGTGAGAAGATCACGGTGCCTGAGCATCATGATGTCACGGGTGCCATCGGTGCGGCGATAATTGCGCTTGAGACCAATAAGGGCAAGCCGAGCAAGTTTAAGGGCTTCGATCTCAGCAAGAAGAAGTATGAGATCACGAGTTTCGAGTGCACCGACTGTGCGAACATGTGCGAGGTGAGGAAGGTCACGGTCGAAGGCGAGAAGCCGCTTTTCTTCGGGTCCAGGTGTGAGAAGTACGAAGTCGACAAGAAGAAATCGAAGGGAGAGGGGATACCCGATCTCTTTGCCGAGCGGGAGAAGTTCCTCCATCAGCTCTACGTGGAGCCTGATAAGAGTGTAAAGCCTGATACCCGGAAGATCGGCGTTCCGCGGATGCTTCTCTTCCATGAGCTCTATCCGTTGTGGCATGCATTCCTCAAACAGCTCGGCTTCGATCCTGTGCTTTCAAGCAAGACCAACAAGAAGATCATTCACTCAGGTATAGAATCGGTTCCGGCCGAGACGTGCTTCCCGGCCAAGGTTGCGCACGGGCATATCGAGAATCTTATGAAGAAGGATATCGATTATATCTTTCTCCCGAGCGTGATCAATATGAGGCAGCGGAACCCGTTCATCGAGCAGAGTTTCGCATGTCCCTACGCCCAGACCTTGCCCTATATAGCTGGTGCGGCGTTTGACTTCGAGAAGGCAGGGATCAAGGTCCTTAAGCCCCATGTTTACCTATCTCGCGGCAAGGCCGATGTCGCCCGCACGCTGCGTGAGATGGGTCGCGAGCTTGGTAAATCCGACAGGCAGATCAAGAAAGCGGTCGAAGCCGGGCTCAAGGCCCAGGACATGTTCTATGCCGCTTGTAAGCAGCGCGGCGAAGAGGTACTAGCCGGTCTCAGGGAGAAGGACAGGGCATTTGTGGTTGTGAGCAGGCCCTATAACGGCTGTGACAACGCGGTCAATCTCGAGCTCCCAAAGAAGCTCAGGGAGCTGGGTGCGCTGGCGATGCCGATGGACTTCCTGCCGCTTGATAAGGTCAACCTCTCCCAGGAATGGGAGAACATGTACTGGAGATACGGCCAGAAGATAATGTCGGCGGCTGAACTCATAAGGAAAGACAAGCGACTCTTTGCTATCTATATCACGAATTTCGGTTGCGGACCGGATTCGTTCATTGCGCACTTCTTCAGGGAAGCCATGAGGGGCAAGCCCTATCTCCAGATAGAGATCGACGAACACAGTGCCGATGTCGGTGCGATCACGCGCTGCGAGGCGTTCCTTGACAGTCTTGAGCACGCACGACTTGTCGAGATACAGGAGGACATTGTCGTTGTCGACGACTCCGACCGTCTGACCGCCGATGCAGGTGGTATGAAACGGAAACTCTATGTTCCAAACATGTCGCCGCACGCCTATCCGTTCGCGGCTGCATTCACAAAGTCGGGGCTTCCCGCCGAGGTGCTTCCGGAATCCGACGGCAAGACTCTCGAGTACGGCAGGAGTTTCACATCGGGCAAGGAATGTTATCCCTGTATCGTCACGACCGGCGACATGGTGAAGAAGGTGATGGAGCCAGGTTTCGATCCCAAGAGCTCTGCATTCTTTATGCCGTCGGGGACGGGTCCATGCCGGTTCGGTCAGTATAACCGGCTCCAGCGGCTGGTCTTAAAGGAGCTGGGGCATGAGGATGTCCCGATCATATCTCCAAACCAGGGCAGACAGTTCTATAACGAGATGGGACAGGTTGCGAAGGGCTTCGACAGGCTTGCCTGGCGCGGGCTGCTGGCGGTCGATTTTCTCGAGAGGCTGACGCATGAACGAAGACCCTATGAGAAGATCAAGGGTAAGTGTGACGACCTCTTCTGGGAAGGCGTAGAGGATATGTCCCAGGCAATTCTAAACGGCGTGGACATCTTCGATACGCTTGAGGCGTGGAAACAGAAGATGATGGCGGTCGAGATCGTACCCGACGAGACCAAGCCCCTTATCGGTATTGTGGGAGAGGTGTTCGTGAGGACCAACAGGTTCAGCAACAACAACATCGTGATCGAGATCGAGCGTCTCGGTGGCGAGGCCTGGCTACCGCCGTTCACCGAATGGGTGCTCTATACGAACTTCACCCGGAAGCGTGGCAACCTGGCGGGTAAGGACTATAAGGAATATCTGGTTACGGTGCTCAAGGACCGGGTCCAGAAAAAAGACGAACATACGATGAAGGAGATATTCCGGGGCGCCATTAAGAAACTCGATGAGCCTACAACCGAAGAAGTACTTGAACTGGCCCAGCCTTATGTTCATGACAGCTTCGAGGGTGAGGCCGGCTTGAGTGTGGGTAAGGCCATCGATTTCGTACGGCATGGCGCAAGCGGGATTATAAACGCGATGCCCTTTACGTGTATGCCGGGTACGGTCGTAACCGGTGTGATGAAGCGGGTCCGTCAGGATCTCGACAATGTTCCGTTCCTCCAGATGGCATATGATGGATTGGAGCAGACCAACACGCTGATGCGGCTCGAGGCCTTCATGCACCAGGCGGCCCAGTACAATCTCACACGGAAGGCCGCCCCAGTAAGTTAGAGGCGACGGTCTCAAAGAGAACTGCTACCTTTGATGTCTGCACTATTTGGGCGAAAACACAGAGGAGGAGTTTGAAGTGGAGAAAATGAGTGATAAGGGCTCATGGGCCATTGGTGGGACCACTCTTATAGGAATCGGTATTGGATTCATATTTCTTAGGACATCAGCCTTATTCTTTGTTGCATCCGTTTTAGTAGGAGTAGGTGCAGGGCTTGTGATCGCTTCCCTCATTTCAAGGGACAAAGAATGAGACAGAGGTGAAGCGGGGCGTCAGGCCTATACCATGCTTGAGACAAATCGCTTAAGACTTCGGAAGATGACCATCGATGATGTCAACGCCATCATGTTGATCTTCTCAGACCCGGAAGTGATGAAGTCCTTCGGTGGGGACCCGTTTGACCGGAAGCAGACCGAGGGATGGGTCAACCGGAATCTGGACCACCAGAGGCAGTATGGCTATGGGCTTTTTTCTGTGATTCTCAAATCCGATGAGACCCTGGTTGGTGATTGCGGGTTGGAACACATGGAAGTGGACGGCCGGGCCGAGGTAGAGATTGGCTATGATTTCCGCAGCGATTACTGGGGGCAGGGCCTGGCGACAGAGGCCGCGTCTGCGGTCCGTGACTTCGCTTTGATAGAGCTGGGACTGCCGCGTGTCATCAGTTTGATAAGGCCTGATAATGTAGCTTCCCGGCGTGTTGCCGAGAAGATCGGCATGGTCAAGGAGAAAGACATAATGCGTGGGGGCCAGACCTACTGGATCTATTCGCTATCGTCCGCCACGACCTGACCGGCGCACACTCGTGACGATCCGCTACGTGAAATACAGTCAGCACAAGAACGTTATCGAATAGCAAACTGCCTGAAGCAGTGGTTGGCCAAAGGGTGAAATGATGAACTACATTTTCGCACCAGGATGTGCGTTGTTTCTATACAAGCCCCATTTGATTGAAAGACTGCAGGGATTCTTGAACTCTACGTACGGGGACATGGAGCAGCTGCTTACATGCTGTCGTCACACGCCACCAATACCTCCCGGTACACAAGTCATTAACATCTGCCCTGGCTGCGATAGAAGATATCGGGAGAATTATGATAATTCTCCGACGATTTCTTTGTGGGAGCTGTTGTCGGATAGCGATTCCTTTCCCTTCCTGTAGTAAATCCATGTTCGTCGGCGAAAAGCGGCCTAGGTATATAATAGATCTCCTATTTGGGGAGGAGACTGTTCCCGAGACATTCAATCCAGATCAATGGCATAAGGAATTGGATGAGTTTATTGAGAATCACAAAGACTATGAAGTCAAGTCCAGCTAGGATACCGGTTCAATTGATCGCCACTTCGCGCCGGGACGCGACCGAATCGTAGGGAGCGCGGCGATCTGAGGGTGGAACCTGCCGAGAGATTGCTTCGCCACGATCGCCTCTCGCAATGACATAGGAATTCCGCTGCATCATTCTTCACTATTATTGCTTGACTAGCACTCGAACCGCATAGAGAATTCATAAAAGTAAGCCGGTTTACTACTGACAGGAGGTAGGCAGTGAAGAGAGTTACAGGAATCGTTAAGAAAGCACTCCCGCTTATCGCCCTATGCCTGGCCCTGGGTGGGTTCTCCGCTGATGTATACTCGCAGCAGCTCATAGGTATCTCGGCCGAATACGGTCGCTTCCCTTACCGGAGCCTTGCCGACCCGGAAGCGGGGACCATGGAAGACGTTCTGGAAATCGGGGTTACTACGCTGAACTTCCAGGCCTCGTTTCCCCTGGTGTTCTCTGAGGGCAGGACACTGGTACTCAACAGCGTCGAATACGGTCGCCTCAA
>JALGZP010000056.1 GCA_025774845.1 bacterium | reverse complement strand
GTTCGGCCGGTGGCTTGAAAATAACGTCGACTGGGCCCTGAGCCGTGATCGCTACTGGGGCACACCGCTCAATATCTGGGTATGCGAAGCGTGTGCGAAGGAATACTCTATCGGGAGCGTGGAGGATCTTAAACGCAGGGCGCTTGAGCTTAAAGGCGAGATGGACCTTCACCGGCCCTGGATCGACAATGTCCATCTTAAGTGTGAAGCCTGCGGCGGCAAGATGGTCAGAACCCCAGAGGTGATCGATTGCTGGTTTGATGCGGGCGCCATGCCGTACGCGCAGTATCACTATCCGTTCGATGAGCAAGGGCTCTTCGACGGGCAGTTCCCTGCCGACTTCATCTCCGAGGCGGTCGACCAGACACGTGGCTGGTTTTACTCACTGCTTGCCATTTCGACCTTCATGTCACACGAACCGTGCTATAAGAACGTGATGGTCGCGGGACACATTCTCGATGAGAACGGCCAGAAGATGAGTAAGTCCAAAGGCAATGTCGTCGACACCCAGAGTGTTGTGGATAAGACGGGTGCCGATCCGCTGCGCTGGTATCTCGTTGCCTCGTCACCGGTGTGGCTCCCGACCAGGTTTAATGTCGGGCATGTCGTCGAGGTTGCGAGAAAGCTCCTCGGGACCTTAAGAAACGTACACTCCTTCTTTACCCTCTATGCAAACATAGACTGCTTCGACCCGCGCAAACATACCGCACCGATTGAGAAGCGGTCGCTGATGGACAGGTGGCTCGTATCGAAGCTGAATTCGCTCATAGCCTATGTCGACCAGGAGCTATCCGGTTACGAGGTTACGAGAGCGGCAAGAGCGATCCAGGATTTCGTGGTTGATGATCTTTCAAACTGGTACGTCAGGCGGTCGCGAAGACGGTACTGGCGCCATGAAATGAATGATGATAAGGCGTCTGCATATGCCACGCTCTATGAGGTGCTTGAGCGTCTCTCAAGACTGGTTGCTCCTTACATGCCTTTCGTTGCCGATGAGATCTACAGGCATCTTGTCCTCCCGGTCGATGACAAGGCCCCTCAGAGCGTGCATCTGTGCGACTATCCCGAAAGCGATCCCGGTCTGGTCGATAAGGACCTCGAGGCCGCGATGGACGCGGTGATGCAGTGTGTCACACTCGTGCGTGCCGCCAGGAACCGGTCCCGCATAAAGGTGAAACAACCGCTTGCGGGTGTCAGACTCAAGTTCCGGGAAAGGGTCGAGGGCGAATTGCTGTCCGCACTTCTTAAGCATCTTAAGGAAGAAGTGAATGTCAAAGAGGTATCGATCGAAGATGACATCGCTGACTTTGTCTCGTACGAGGTGATTCCGAAGTTCGATGTGCTGGGTCCGAGGCTCGGGGACAAGGTAAAAGCCGTGAAGGACGAGCTGGCATCGATTGACATGGCGTCGATCGCGAAGATTGAGGGCGGCGGTCCCATCACGGTATCGGTCGGCGGGAAAGAAATCGAACTCGGACCGGATGAACTCATTGTGAGAAAGAGCGAGAAGGAAGGCTACCTGTTCGAATCCGACGGCGCCAATTCGATCGTGCTTGATGCCGGCATCACTCCCGAGCTTCTTGCTGAGGGGTGTGCGCGTGAGATCGTCAGCGGAGTCCAGAACCTGAGAAAGAAATCGGGTTTCGATGTTACCGACAATGTGAAAATCTACATCGCCGGGGGTGAACTCACAACCAGGGCGATTGAGCTTTACAGCGCGCATATCAAGAGTGAGACGCTCGCCGTTACGATAGAAGGCAGTCTCCCGGATGGCAGGGAGCCGATGGAACTCTCGGTCGGTGAGGAGAAGGTTGCAGTAGTGCTTGAGAAGGTATGAAGGAGGAAGAGTTGAACCCAAAGGACCTTGATCGTTTCAGAAAACTCCTTGCCGAGGAGCGGAAGAGGGTTCTCGAAGAGCTCGACTGGGTCGAGAAGAACTACATCGGAAAGTCGAGAAAGGAATCGGGGGGTGAGGTATCCTCATACTCCGTGCACCCGGCCGACGGGGCTTCAGATTCGATGGAGAAGGAAAAAGCCTACATGATAGGGGCTTCAAGCGGTGAGGTCCTTGAGGATATAGACGAAGCCCTGGCCAACATCGACCAGGGCAGTTACGGGAAGTGCGGAGAGTGCGGCGAAGATATACCGGTAGCGCGGCTCGAAGCCGTCCCGTACGCCAAGATGTGTATCAAGTGCAAGACCAAGCTTGAAAACTCCGAAGGAGCGACCCGTTAGTGCAGTCAGCAGCCGTTGCGGCGCTGGTGGTCTTGATAGACCAGGTCACCAAGTTCGCGATCGTTGAGAGGTTGACGATAGGTGAGAGCCTGCCGGTCTATAGGAACCTCATCTCGTTTCGGCACATACGTAACACAGGTGCGGTGTTCGGGATCATGAGGGGGGCAGGAAGCTACTTCACCGTCTTTTCCATCGTTGCTGCAGCCATACTTATAATCGTTCTTTTTGTTGCGCGGAAGTCATCGTTGTTTGTGAAGGCTTCCCTCGGACTGATTCTTGGTGGTGCCGTCGGTAACCTGATAGACAGACTGCGATACGGAAATGTCGTAGACTTTGTTGATGTCGGAATCAGCGGGAAGCTTCGCTGGCCGTGTTTCAATATAGCGGACGTCGCGATCACGGTGGGTGTCGCCCTGCTTGTGATAAATACGCTCAGAAAGCCGGAGACGGATAACACAGGATGAGGGAAATCGAGGTGCATGTCACGGCCCGGACAAGCGAAAGGATTGACAAGTACCTCAGTGATACCAAAGGCATAGCGACGAGGGCCCAGGTTCAGAGACTGCTTAAGGGCGGTCTGATACTGGTTGAAGGCGTGCCGGTCAAGCCAAGCCACCGCCTGCGCGGAGGCGAGACGATCAAGGTCACGATTCCCGATCCCCAGCCGTCAAGACTCGAACCCGAAGCAGTTGCCCTCGAGATAGTATATGAAGACCGGTTCCTGGTGGTTGTCAACAAACCGGCAGGGATGGTCGTCCACCCGGGCAGCGGCGTCAGAAGCGGTACACTTGCCAATGCCCTGCTTTCGCACTGCACGGACCTTTCGGGAATCGGTGGGGTGGTGCGGCCCGGGATAGTCCACAGGCTGGATAAGGGCACGTCGGGATTGATAATGGTCGCGAAAGATGACAGGACGCATGTCGCGCTTAGCGAGGCCCTCAAGGCAAGGGAAGTGAAGCGGACCTACCAGGCGATAGTGTGGGGTGTGCCGGTGGAAGGGACGACAATAGAAACGCTTATCGGGAGAAGCCGGGCTGACAGGAAGAAGATGGCGGTCCAGAAGCGGACCGGGAGAACGGCAATCACCACGTTTCGCGTTGCGGAGGAGTTTGAGTTCACAAGCAGGCTCGTGGTCAATCTCCAGACGGGACGGACTCACCAGATAAGAGTCCATCTCGCACATACCGGGCATCCTGTTTTCGGAGACCCGACCTATGGAGGGAGAAGGCGGAAATACGGAGCACTGAGCCGGTCGGCGATGGAAAGGGCAAGAGGCTACCTCAGTCTTTTAGATCGGCAGGCGCTGCATGCTCAAAGTCTGACCTTTACTCATCCGCGGACAAACGCTAAAATGACACTGGATGCACCATTGCCTGAGGATATGGAGTTATTGCTCCACGCCCTGAGGCAGGGAAGCCAAAAAGGAGGGGAGAAGTGAAGATTAAGATCAGGAAGACCGAGTCAGTTGCCATCATCGACCTGTCGGGCAAACTGATGGGTGGTCCGGATGCAGATGTCTTCAAAGAGACCATCCGGGGGCTGATTCAGGAAGGTTACAAGAAGGTGCTCGTCAATCTCCATAAGGTTCCCTGGGTCAACAGTACGGGGCTGGGGATTCTGATCGCGGGCTACACCACACTCAAGCGTGAAGGTGGAACGCTCAAGCTGACCCACGTGACCGACCGTATCGAGAGTATTCTGATGATCACGAAGCTGGGGACGATTTTCGAGTCCTTCAGCGACGAGGAGGTTGCACTCAAGAGTTTCGAGTCCTCCTGAGACCGAACAGCAATCGAGGCTGACATGCTTGAAATATGTCTTCCCAGCAATATTGAGTACCTGCCTCTTGTTGATACGATCTGCCAGGCGTTCTGTGTCTGGGCAGGGGTTCCTTCAGGTATGGGTGACGACATATCTATGGCGGTGATCGAGGCCGCGACCAATGCACTGGTCCATGGAAACAAGTGTGACGAATCCAAGAAGGTCCGTGCGGTCTTCGAGAAGCGTGGCTGTAAGATAGTCTTCTCGGTCACCGATGAAGGATCAGGTTTTGATCCGGAGAAGGTCCCGAGCCCGGTCGATGAATGCAATCTGCTCAAAGACTGCGGGCGAGGCATCTACATAATGAAGCAGGTGATGGACACCGTGGAGTTCGAGCAGGCAAAGGGCGGCGGTACCACAATCCGCCTCGCAAAACGGATCAGCCAGAACAGTGACGGCAGGATCCTTTGCATCGATTACGGTGAGAAGCGCCTGGGTATGGCGCTGAGCGACGAGCTCGGCATCACGGCGCAGCCACTGGGCAAGATTGAAGCCGAGAGCAGGGAAGTTCAGCTTAAGGAGCTTAAGAAGGTGGCGGAGGAACGCGGGGTGGCCGAGGTTGTTGTGGGATTCCCGCTGACGCTTAAAGGTGAGGTTTCCCATGCGGCCAGCACGGTCACCGCTTTTGCGACCGATCTGAACAAACATCTCTGTCTACCCGTGGTCACATGGGATGAGAGGCTCTCCACCAAGCAGAGCGAGAAGGTGCTGATAGAGTCCGGGATGAGGCGCAAGAAGCGGAAGCAGGTCGTGGACTCTGTTGCGGCAGCCGTCATCCTTCAGAGCTACCTTGACGCGAGACGGAATAAGTGACGAGGCCGTACATGCGAGTCCTTCTGAGAGACGGGCTTGTCCTGGGGGTTCTAACCGCAGTCTGTCTCGCGGCCACAGGAATCCTCAGCCAGGCCGGATTCCATGAAACCCAACATGTCTATGTCGTGATCGATCGGGGAATATCCTTCTCAGAGATCGGTGATCGCTTCGAATCCAGTGGTCTGATAAAGGACGGCCTGGTGTTTCTCGTGCTCGGCAGGGTCTTCGGGATCGAGCACAGGGCAAAAGCGGGCCGCTACCGCTTTGCCGGCGGCAGCAACATGATCGATATCCTGCACACTCTTTATAAAGGTGCTACCTACAGGGAGAGGGTGCTTGTTCGCCCGGGGAAGACGATCGAGGTGATCGGGGGGATCTTGAGCGAGCATGCTGCAATCGATTCGGTCTCATTCGTCTCGCTGTGCCGTGACTCGACCTTTGTCAGTGGTCTTGGCGTCCCATCGACTACTGCCGAAGGCTACCTCTTTCCGGATACATATGACATTGAATGGCGGGAGAATGCCGAGTCGGTGATGAGAAGAATGGTCAAAAGCTTCTTCAAGGCCTTTGATGATACCCTCCACGCTCAGGCTGAACGGATAGGTATGACGGTCAATGAGGCGGTAACACTTGCATCGATCATTGAGATGGAGGCGATGCTTGATGAGGAAAGACCAAAGATCTCAGCGGTCTTCCACAACAGGCTCAGGCGCGGTATGCGCCTCCAGGCCGATCCGACGGTGAGATACGCACTCAAGAAATGGAGAGGCCGGGTCCTTTACCGGGATCTCAAGTTCGACTCTCCTTATAATACCTACAAGGTCTATGGTCTGCCGCCGCGTCCGATATGTAATCCCGGGCTGGCCTCGATGATTGCGGCCCTGAACCCTATTCCCGGTTCGAAGGCTCTTTACTTCGTCGCGCAGGGAGACGGCAGCCACTATTTCTCCACGAATTCAGGCGAGCACCTCCAGGCGAAGGGAAGGTACAAGAGCTACCTCAAGACGGTGGAGGCGCAGCGCAAGAGGGCGGCCGAGGTTGCGCGCCAGGACAGCATAACAAAAGCCGAAACTGTCGTTGACCCCGGGAATCCAAAGAAGCCGGAGAGTATGAAAGAAACCGGGCAACTCAAAGACGGGGTGGGTGGAACGAGGTAAACAATATGCCACTTAAGAAGATAAGCGAAGAGGTGAAGGGTCCGGTCGCCGCCAAGGCGGGGAAGCTGCTTGAGATCCTGAAACCGCTCGGAAGCGTACTGGTTGCTTACTCCGGGGGTGTGGATTCAAGCCTGCTTCTTGCAGCCGCGTGCGAAGCGTGCGGCCCAGGTGTTCTCGCGGTGACGGCTTCTTCAGCGACATATCCCAGGCGGGAGCTCGATGAGGCAAAAGAGATCGCTTCGCTCACCGGTGCCCGGCACAAAGTTATAAAGACGCAGGAATTTGATGATCCCCGCTTTGTCGAGAATCCACTTGAGAGGTGCTACTACTGCAAGCGGGAGCTCTTTGTCAAACTTACCGAGACTGCCGAGACGGAAGGCGTGGCGACCCTGGTAGAGGGTTCAACGGTGGAGGATCTCTCGGACTTCAGACCCGGTGAAAGGGCCCTGCGCGAACTCGAGGTCTTAAGCCCCTTAAGACAGGCGAACTTCACAAAGTCCGATGTCAGGGAGCTCTCCAGGCTGATCGGACTTCCCAACTGGGATAAGCCGGCAGCAGCGTGTCTTGCGTCAAGGTTTCCTTATGGTGAGAAGATCACGCGGGAAGCGCTCGGAATGATTGAGAGACTTGAGGATGCGTTGCATGATATGGGCTTCAGGCAGGTCCGTGCCCGTTGTCACGGGGACTTGGTTCGCATCGAGGTCGAACGCGACAGCCTCGAGGCGGCAACCGGCCCGGAGATGAGGGACAGGATAGTCCAGGCCGCCCGGAGGGAGGGATTTCACCACGTCGCTCTGGATCTTCAGGGCTACCGGATGGGATGCTTCAATCCGGAACATTGACCGATCTCTTTTGTATTGTAATGTATGGCCTGAAAGGGTAGTCTAAGGCTTGGGAGGGAATGATGCCACAACGTAAGAAAGGCAAGAAACAGGTAAAAGCGGTTCAGCCAAAGCGCAAGCCACGGGAGGGCTCGCTGGTACTTGGCCAGCGAAACGTTCTGCTGCTTGTGGCCGGTATTGTAGTTGTTCTCATCGGGTATCTCCTTCTGGGCCGGGGCAGCATGAGTGCAGCCCCTCTTCTCATAGTGATCGGGTATTGCGTGATGATACCGCTCTCGATTATCCTTTGGACAAAGAGATCAGACGATAAACAGCAGTCTAAGCCGGGCGAATAGCTCAGTGGTGAGAGCACCTGCCTTACAAGCAGGGGGTCGGAGGTTCAAATCCTCTTTCGCCCACCATTTGTCTCAGGTATCCGGATTGTGAGGTAAACCAATGAAGAAGATCCTGATCATCTTGATGGTGATGTGGACTGCGCCGCTCTCGGCGGCTCTGGCCGGGGTCGATTCGGCCTCGATGGTGGTCGAGTGGGACGGTGGGGGGATAAGCGTCGGTGACTATGTTGCGTGGTGGGAGAGGATTGAGCCGGCCGAGCGTCCACCGCTTTCGACCATAGAAGAGAAAACCGAATTCCTCGAGAGCATGATCAGCGCGAGTCTGATGCTGGCGGAGGCGGAATCTCTCGGGCTCGATGAGCATCCCAACGTCGTTGACTGGGTGACACGCCGAAGAACTGCGCTTCTGATGGATGAGCTGATGTCACGGGCAACCGCGGGTAGGCTGGAGATCGACGAAGCAGAGGTCGAGCGCCAATACCAGAGAAGACTCACACAGGCGGTAGCTTCGCACCTCATAGTCCCGACACTTGATGAGGCCGAGGCCATGATCGATTCGATAAACTCAGGTGTGCCATTTGAGGATCTGGCGGTGAGACACTCGTCCTGTGCTTCTGCCGCCAGGGGTGGATCCCTGGGTCCGGTCAGATGGGGAGACTTCTCCGACAGATGGTCCGAACAGGCGTTCCGGCTTGAACCCGGCGGGGTATCGCCGCCGTTTAAGGTCGAGACCGGGTATGGGATTGTAAAGATCGAGAGCAAGACCCTGATCGAGCCTTCGAACCCCGAAGCGGAGAGGCAGGCCATAAGGAATAGACTTGAGAAACAGCTGCACTTCGAAGAAATGAAGGTCTTCACGGACTCACTCAGACTCGCCTACGAGTTCGAGATAGATGTGGATGCTGTGGTCGAGCTCTGCGCAGGGTATGCGGCCAAACTCATGGAGTTGGGTGAAACCAGGGAGGTTGTGGATATCGATGTCATACCCGACCTCACGGAGAGCGAGAAGGCGAAACCCGTCGCAACGTATGAGGGCGGCTCGCTTTCGACCGGCGAGCTTGTCGATATAATCCTGAATCAGCCGTACGCGGTGAGACCGGAGCTCGACAATCCCAACCAGATGATCCCGCTCGTCTGGAGGCAGGCCAGAGATACACTGCTTGTCGTGGAAGCGGAGAAGCGCGAGCTCGATAAGCTCCCGAACGTTGCGGTACCCCTTTCGAAGGTTTGGCAGAGGAAACTGACCGCGGTGCTGTTCCGGCATCTCACCCAGGATGCAGAGGTCCCCGAAGAGGAACTGCGCACTCACTACGAAAGCGACAAAGAAGTTCACCGGCAGCCGAAAGCCCACATCGCGTCAAAGATCCTGCTCACGCGCCGCGAAAAGGCCGACTCGCTCCTGGAGTTGATCGAGATGGGTGAGTCTTTTGAAGACCTCGCCCGCGAGCATTCGCTCGATCCCTTCTCGGCACCCAACGGCGGCGATCTTGGAGTCGTGGAGGAGGGCAGTGACGAAGAGTTTGACGGGTTCTTCGCGCAGATGGAAGTGGGCGATATCCGGTATTTCAGAAGCCTCGAAGGCCATCTGATCATGTGGCTGAGAGAGCGGCGTGAAAGCAGGATACCGACCTTCGAACAGGCCAGGAACGTCATCACCAAGGCGATGCTGCCGGCTTACAAGGATAAGATCCTGATGGATTGGATCGTTGCTGAACGTGAGGAGCTCGGTCTTACCATCAACCGCTCGATCTTAGAGCAGATCGACTTAGGTTCCTGAGGTCAAGTGCTGGCGAGCCTGGTGGGCGGGTGCGAAGTCAGGGTCGATCTTGAGTATCTTATCCAGTATGGTGATTGATTCCTGGCTCTTGCCTTCCTCGGCTCTTGTAGCGGCAAGCCCGAAAAGTGCGAGCACGTTCTCGGGCTCCAGTTCTACAGCCCTCTCAAATGCCTCCGCAGCCTGGCTCACCATACCCTTTTGACGGTAGGCGTTACCGAGGTTCTGGAATATCTTCCCATCATCCCGGTCGACATCCCGGGCACGCTCGAGGTAGGCAATCGTGCTGTCGGGTACGCCACGCTGGATATAGACATGCGCGATGTTCACAAGCGCCTTTTTGTGTTCGGGGTTTACGTCTAATGTCGAGTGGAACCACCGGAGGGCCTCATCGTAACTTTCCATGTGAAGGTGGCCGAGTCCCATGTTCACGAGCGCTATCTGATCCGTTGGGTCCATCTCGAGAGCTTCGTCAAGCACCGCAAAAGCCGAGTCGACCCGACCCTTCTCCATGAGGATACTCCCGATATTCGAGAGGACGTGTGGTGCCTCCGGGAGGATGTCGGCGGCAATGCGGTAAAGGAACAGCGCCCTGTCAAGATCGCCCTTCTGACGGGCGACATCGCCCAGCCTGAGATAAGCCTGCGAATTGGTTGAATCGATCTCGGTGAGCTTTATGAATTCCGCTTCGGCCCCGCTGTTGTCCCCGATCTGGAGAAGCGCTTCAGCGAGATTCAGATGTGCCATCTGGTTCATTGGATCGAGCTCCACAAGCCGTGAGAATTTCTCGATTGCTGTCTTCATGTCCCCCGCGTTGAATGCCTCGGTGCCGCCGTAGAGTAATTCTTGAAGATGCCCGATCATCCGCTTGGGATCGGTTCCTCTGGGTTCGATGTCTTCGGGAGTCCAAGAACCGGAGGGACTTACATAGCCCAGCGCCTTGAGCTTCTCGGCGTCCTCGCCATGGAGTTTCACCTTCTCCGCCGGAGCGCCTACCCCAGCGTGAGCAAAGACAAGCAGGTTCTCTTTGAGCTGCGCTGCCCGCTCGGGGTCACTTTCATGTAGATTCTGGAGCTCCCCGGGATCGTCTTCCAGGTCATAGAGCTCTGCCTCGGGGGCGAGTATGTACTTCCACTCACTAAACCTGACACCGGTGAGCGGACTCCACTTGTAGGCCAGGTTCGGGTAAAGGGTCTCTATGTAATACATCTTCGGGGGCAACGGCTTACCCTCCATAACGGGCACGACGCTCCGGCCGTCGATTTCCATGCCCGGGTCTATACCGAGAAGATCAAGCACGGTTGGGAACACATCGACGAGTCCGACGGGCTGATCAATGCTGCCGGGTTCCGCGAGGTCCCTGCTGCGGCTAAGACCCGACGGGGGATCGATCATCAGGGCAACCCGAATCGTGGTGTCATAAATCAGCAGGCCGTGCTCGAGCTCGTCATGATCCCCGAGCCCCTCACCGTGATCTGAAAGGAGGACCACAAGTGTCCGCTCGCTCACTCCCTTTTCGGTCACACAGTCGATCAGCCTGCCGACCTCTCCATCGGTGAAAGCGATCTCGCCGTCATAGGGTCTTCCGGCATAGATACTGTCATAGGGTGCGGGAGGCTCGTATGGTGTATGGGGGTCATAGTAGTGAACGAACGCGAGGAAAGGCTCCTCAACATCCCTGAGCCAGTCACACGCGCTTTGTGTCACGGCGGTGCCGGCCCTTTCGGGGTGCAATGAGCCCACTCTCCGGGCCTCTGTCTCCATGCGGTCATCATAAGTGTCGAATCCCTGGGCTGTTCCAAACCGTGAGTCGATCACGAATGACCCGACGAACCCACCGGTCGCGTAGCCGTGATCTTTGAGCACCTCGGCAAGTGTCGTGACCTCTTCACCAAGCACGAAAGTCCCGTTTATCCTGGCGCCGTGCGACACCGCGTTGAGCCCCGTGAAAATGGTCGAATGGGACGGCAGGGTCAGGGGTACGGAGGCAACCGCGTCCGTGAAGACAAAACTCTCTTGCGCGATCTCGTCGATGTTTGGAGTGCTCACCCGGTCGTAGCCGTAGCAACCCAGGTGATCGGGTCTCACCGTGTCGAGACTTATGAGAAGGACGTTGACCGGCCCGCTTCCACGGCCTTGGCAGCCGAGGATAACCGCGATTGCAGAGATTGCGCACAGTGCTAACAGAAAACCGATCTTCTTCATTGTCACATTGGGATAATATCTGCTCAGGAGCCCGACGTCAAGTGCTCGCGGGCCTGGCTGGCAGGCGCGAAGTCGGGGTCGATCTTGAGTATCTTATCCAGCAGGGCGATCGACTCCTGGTTCTTGCCTTCCTCGGCCTTCGTAGCGGCAAGCCCGAAAAGGGCGAGCACGTTCTCGGGCTCGATTTCGACGGCCTCCTCAAAGGCCTCTGCAGCCTGGGTCACCATACCCTTCTGGCGATAAGCGTTACCGAGGTTCTGAAACATCTTTGCGTCACCGGGATTCACGTCCCGGGCGCGCTCGAGATAGGCGATCGTGCTGTCGGGAACGCCGCGCTCGATATAGATATGGGCGATGTTAACCAAGGCCTTGGTGTGTTCGGGATTGACACTCAAAGTCGAGTGGAACCACTGGAGGGCCTCATCGTATCTTTCCATGTGAAGATGCCCCAGACCCATGTTTATAAGTGCGATCTGGTCCCTGGGATCTATCTTGAGTGACTCGTTGAGCATTACCATTGCGCTGTCGACAAGGCCCTTCTCCATAAGGATGCTGCCGATATTCGAGATTGTCTCCGGTGTCTCTGGAAGAATCCGCGCGGCGATCTGGTAGAAGAAAAGCGCTCTGTCAAGATCGCCCTGTCTCCTTGAGATGTTGCCGAGCCGGAAGAAGGCCTGCGAGTGGGTGGAGTCGATCTCCAAAACCCTCATGAACTCAGCTTCGGCCAGCTCAAGCTCTCCCAGCTCCATCAATGTTCTTCCGAGAAAGACATGGGCTTCCGTATTCCCCGGGTCGATGTCGGCCATTTCGCTGAAGAGCCCTCGGGCCGTATCGAAGTCCTTCTTGTCAAACGCTGTCATACCGGAAGCCATGATTTCCTGAAGCGGGACTATCATATACTTGGGATCCGCGCCCTTTGGCTCGATGTCTGTTGGAACGTCGGGACGCCAGGCGCTCACATAACCCAGGGCCTTGAGCTTCCTGATTTCCTCCGGGCTCAGTTTGACATCGGCTGCCGGAGCGGCCCCCTCGCGCCCCGCATAGGCAAGCAGATGCTCCTTAAGCTGCTCCGCCCGCTCGGGCTCACTTTCATGGACGTTCTTGAGCTCGTGAGGGTCGTCTTTGAGATTATAGAGCTCCGGCTCGGGTGCTAGTATATACTTCCACTTGTTGAATCGCACCCCCCTCAGGGGGCTCCACCTGTAAGAGAAATAGGGATAAAGGCTTTCAAAATAACATACCCTGGGAGGCAGACTCGCACCCGTCATAAGCGGCACGAGGCTCCTCCCGTCGATCTCGAAATCCAGGTCCATACCTAGGAGATCAAGCACGGTCGGCATAACATCGATCAACTCCACCACTTGGTCCACCCGCCGGGGTGCTTCGATCTCACCCGCAAGACGGTGGGTTTCAGGTACTCTTGCTATAAGAGCAACCTTCATGCACGTTTCGTAGGTCAGTATGCCGTGAGCTATCTCATTATGTTCGTTCAGACCTTCACCGTGATCGGACATCAGTACGACGATGGTCCGCTCAAGGAGGCCTCTCTCCTTTATAAGATCAAGTACCCGTCCGACCTCCCCATCGGTGAAAGCGATCTCACCGTCATAGGGTCTACCGGCATAGAGCGTGTCATAGGGGGGAGGTGGCTCATACCGGGTGTGGGGATCGTAGTAGTGAACGAACCCGAAGAAGGGTTCCTCCACATCGCGTAGCCAGCCGGAAGCGCTTGCGGTGACCTTGTCCCCGGTTCGCTCCGGATGGCTGAACGCGCTGGCAAGCGGATCTTGTTCCATGAGATCATCGTAAGTTTCAAAGCCCTGGTCGAGACCGTAGCGCGAGTCCAGCACGAACGTACCGACGAATGCTCCCGTTTCGTAACCCTCCGCAGAGAGCATTTCGGCGAGCGACGTGAACTGGTCGTGCAGGATAAAGGTGCCGTTATCCCGGATACCATGGGTGATCGGGTATAGACCGGTCATCGCAGAGGCGTGGGACGGGAGTGTAAGCGGCACGCTGGTAATAGCATCCTCAAAGAGTACTCCTTCTTCCGCCAGCCCGTCGATATTGGGTGTTTCGATATCCTCATAGCCATAGCAGCCGAGATGATCTGGTCTGAGAGTGTCCAGGCTAATGAGAAGTACATTTAACGGCTCGGCTCTCCTGCTGAGGAAAGCGACTATTACGATTGTGACGCATGCCGCAACCAGTATGCCTGTGATCAACCATTTCTTCATATGAGCCTCTAACCTACGATAAAAATCACCGAGAGTGAAGTCAAATCGCAAAAAAGTCTTGACGAGTTTTGCAAGTATTGCTAAAGTGCTGATGCCAGACCAAATCGGTATGGAAATATGTGGCTTTGCACGTATACTTGAATAGGAGACTGAAAGGGGGAGGCCATGACAAGGATTATCGCTATGGCTGCTATTCTGACAATCGCGCTCAGTGCTGTCGCATCTGCCGGTCTAAATGCGGACGGTCGTGTTACGGTCCATGTTATCCCGCACGGCAGCAGGTCCTGCACCAAGAACTTCCCGTCAATCACCGGCTGTGAGGACATCGTTACCACCGAGGCCGGCTCGGACGTGGATGCCTTCCCCGTGTTCTTCGACCTCGTTGAATACCAGGGTCTTGAGTACAGCATGACATGGCCCGGTATGTACTCCACCGTGTTCACGACCTGTAGCGATCTCACGATCGGTGGAATCACCAACCCCGGGGATGCCGTTTCCCATAGCTGGTATGACTGTCAGAACTCCACTGTGGCCATACCGGGATTTGCCTGGATCACCGACTATGGTCTTATAAGCATCGTCCCGCACGCCGGCGCCGGTCACATCAACGCGGGCGATTGCCAGGGTGGCACAACTGCCGACAGCATTCTTGTGGGTAATAGCTGCCCCGCCGGCATCGGCGGCACCGCCACCGGTGGTGACCCGTGCGAATGTGCTGTTGAGCCCTGCTCCTGGAGCGGTATAAAGAAAATGTTCAGATAACACACACCAAGAGATCTTCCCGAGGGTGGCCTTGCGCCACCCTTTTTTTATGTCCCCCGATGCAAGTCCTGGCAATCCCCTGCTAAACCTGCGTGAGAAGCCCACATGCGGGCTAACTCAATTCCTGCAGTATATATAAAGGTGTTTTTCAGGTTGACAGAAAAGGGTGTTTCTGGTATACTTTCTATTGTCGGACAGGAAGAGGTCTACGCGACCTCAAAACAGAAGTATCGCGTCAGGTTGTACTAGGAGCATGCGGCAGACGGATCCTGGCGCTGGTTTGCTAACGGAGGTAGGGGTAAGCCCCTGAACCCATGGGGTTCTGCCCTGAACCTAAGATTCATGGGTTTTAGCGCGAGCTAAACCGCAGGAGGTGTAGTGATGAGAAAGAGGTTGATGCTCACTCTGGCCGGGATCGCCGCGATGGTGCTTCTTGCCGGTGCTGCAAATGCGGGAGTCCCCTGTGCGGGTACTTCGGAAGTGATTGCGACACCGGATTGTGGCGCCTACTGTCCCGCGAGTGACATGGACATTGTGACGGTGACAGTAGTCGTCAGAGACTGCTACGGCACACCGCTTCCCGGCGTTTGGGTTGTGGTGGATCCGATCATCGAAGATGCGGATCCGGGCCCTGGGTATCGTCCCGGTCACTGTTTCTGTCCAGGTGAAGCACCTGACAGCTGCCAGACTGATGTCACCGGCACTTGTTCGGTGACCTTCCACCAATTCGGTGGTTGTGACACTAGGGCAGTTGATGGCGGAGATTGTGGTCTTCAGTTCTCGGCAGTAAGTGAGGGTGTCGAACTTGGCCCGAGCAACCGCATAACCACGGCCAGTCCGGACACAGATGCCGACTGTGATGTTGATCTTCAGGACTTCATCTTCTTCGCCGGTGTCTATCTCACTGACGAATGCTGTTGTGACTTTGACTGCGACGGCGATGTGGATCTGCAGGACTTTATTGCGTTTGCAGGACACTATCTGCACGTTTGTCCTTAAACCTTGACCGGCACTACTCGTGCCGGTCTCGAAGAGGAGGTGATGCCTTCAAGTGTTTTTAGTAGGTGCTCCGCAGAAAACCGTGGGGCAAGCCTGTTTCACTTCCTTCGACAGAGTGAAGCTGGGCCAGGACAGGCTGCTAGGGTCTAAAACAAGGCCAGAGCTTGGTTCTGGAAAGGAGAGTTGAGGACATGAAGAAAGTTTTAGTGTTGACTGTTGCTCTTACGCTGATCCTCAGTGCTTGTGCTATGGCAGGTCTGAATCCTGCGGCCAAGGCGGCAGTCCACGTTCGTCCGCATGCATCGGGAAGCTGTACCAAGAACTTCCCGCTCATCACGGACTGTACCACGATCGTTACAACCGATCCTGGTATCAGCGTGGATGCCTTTCCTGTATTCTTTGATCTGACCGAATATCAGGGCTTTGACTACGGGATGACCTTTACAAGCGGTTATTCCTGCACGTTCACGAGCTGCAGCGATCTCACCATCGGTACTGTCCTGTTCTCAGGTGATGGTGTTTCGCATGCGTGGTACGTATGCCAGTATGCGCCCGTTGCTGTTACGGGCTTTGGCTGGATATACTCCTACGACATGATTTGCATCGTTCCGCATCCGGCGGCCGGTGGCCCGACAGTGGGCGACTGCCACGGTGGCAACGACGGTGTGATCTGTAACTTCTGTGCGGGTACAAATGGCTACATCGGAGACGATCCGTGTCTGCCGACCGCTACCGAGCCCAACACCTGGGGCGGTATCAAGGGTATGTTCAAGTAATCTCGCTTTTTGCGAGAGTACTTTGTGAAGTGGGTGGCGATTTCGCCACCCGCTTCCTTTTTTATGCCCGGTGAGAACTACCTTGACTTATCCGGTCAGTCTGGGGTATACTATAAGTGCTTAGACAAGAGCAGGCTGATTGTCGATATTGAGAGGAGCGTGATGGTATGAGGAAAGCGCTATTGTTGACTTTCGCCCTTGTACTGACCCTCAGTGCATGTGCCTGGGCAGGTCTGAACCCTGCGGCCAAGGCTGCGGTCCACGTTCGTCCGCACGCCTCGGGAAGCTGCACCAAGAATTTCCCGACCATCGATGCCTGTGATGACGTTATCACGACCGATCCGGGTGTCAGCGTGGACGCCTTCCCTGTGTTCTTCGACCTTGTCGAGTACCAGGGGTTTGACTACGGGCTGACCTTTGTGAGCGGTTACTCCGCCACCTTTGCGAGTTGCAGCGATCTTACCATTGGTAACATCGTGAACTCAGGCGACGGTATCTCGCATGCCTGGTATGTCTGCCAGTACGGCGCCGCAGCGGTTTGCGGGTTTGGCTGGCTGTACTCCTATGGCATCGTCTGCATCGTTCCGCATCCGGCAGCCGGTGGTCCCACGGTTGGTGACTGCCACGGGGGTGACGACGGTGTGGTCGGCAACTTCTGCGCGGGGACGAACGGCGTTGTCGGTGATGACCCGTGTGAACCGATCGCGACAGATCGCAGCACCTGGGGTAGTATAAAGGGTATGTTCAAGTAATCTCGCCAGTGTGAGGATACTTAAATAGAGCGGGTGGCGAAACGGCCACCCGCTTTCTTATTGCACCCCGCCGGCCTCCCTGGCGCCTCCCTGGGGTCAGGTCCTGAAATTGAATGTTTCCCCCCTTTCCCTTTAGTGTGGAATCTCCGTATCCGTTGTCTCCCCGCCTACGCCGGAGAATCATCTTGACGGATGTGACTCCTCAGGTGTATACTGTGTATGCGAGTTGGTTATGGTTTTTGCGTCAGAATGAGCCGTAAAAGGAGGTGATGCCTCCCGAGATTGACGCAGAGCTCCACTTCTAGCGGTGGGGCAAACCTGTTTCACTTCCTTCGACAGAGTGAAGCTGGGCCAGAACAGGCTGCTAGGGTCTAAATCAGGACAAGAACTTGGTTCTGGAAAGGAGAGTGAGGAATATGAAAAAAGTTTTAGTGCTGACTGTTGCTCTTACGCTGATCCTCAGTGCTTGTGCTTGGGCAGGTCTGAATCCTGTGGCCAAAGCGGCAGTCCACGTACGTCCGCACGCGTCGGGAAGCTGTACCAAGAACTTCCCGATCATTGTGACTTGTATGGATATCAATACAACCGATCCGGGCGTTAGCGTGGACGTCTTCCCTGTATTCTTCGATCTTACCGAGTATCAGGGCTTTGATTACGGGTTGACCTTTGCAAGCGGTTACTCCGCCACATTTACAAGCTGCAGCGATCTTACCATCGGCGGCATCGTTAATCCCGGTGATGGTGTCTCGCATGCCTGGTACGTATGCCAGTATGCGCCCGTAGCGATTACGGGCTTTGCCTGGCTGTACTCCTATGGCATGGTCTGCATCGTTCCGCATCCTGCGGCCGGTGGCCCGACAGTGGGTGACTGCCACGGTGGTAACGACGGTGTGATCTGCAACTTCTGTGCGGGTACCAATGGCTTCATCGGAGACGATCCGTGCTGGCCGACCGCTACCGAGCTCAACACCTGGGGCGGTATCAAGAGTATTTTCAAGTAATCTCGCTTTTTGCGAGAGTACTCAGTGGAACGGGTGGCGAAACGGCCACCCGCTTCCCTAAACTCCTTGACCTCCGCGCCCCGTCTGCGGTATACTCCTCGCGAGCTGCAAAGGGGGTATATGATATATGCGCAAAACTACTGTATTTGCTGTGGTTAT
>JALGZP010000116.1 GCA_025774845.1 bacterium | reverse complement strand
GCGATCTCCCATCAACACCACCACCGCACCATCCACCGGCAGGCCGCCGTCCTGGACATCAACAACGTAAACGCTGTCGCCAAGCTGCATCGTACCCGCATCGAGCACATCAAGTGCCACAGGTTCATCTGTCCAGAGACGGATAACAGGGTCGCCCGCCAACAGGTATGTGAGCAGAGACCACCTGACCGCGCCGTCGTGGATTATCCCTGTAGGTATGAACCTGACATGATGAAGTGCACCTACGTCACCCATCCTGGTGACACCCCTCTGGAACACAAATCCAAGGAACTCATTGAGGAAGTACTGGCCCACATTGGGGAAGTCATAGCGGGTTGTTGCATAGGCTGCCATCGCACCGCCGGTCGGATTCAGGAGCAGATGCCTGAAGATGCAATCCACATCCACCGCGAGGTTGTTGCAGTTCAGAGCATAAAGGAAACCGTACCTGTTCTCGTTATGCAACGTATCGAAGTCCTCGCTCTGAATGAACGGGGGATCACCTTCGGCGGAGGAGGTTCTGAAGGCATCTCCATGGCCGGCAATCACGTTAAAGTTGTAGCCGACGCCCATTTCCTGGAGGCATGTCTCCGTGCTCATGTTTCCGTTGAACTGATAGAGCTTCATGGTATCGAAGGTGGCCGGGAAGTACGCCGCGGCGCTGTCACAGATCACCTTGCCGTCAAGCGTGATGGGCTCACCCTGTTCCCAGTCTATCGGGAATATCACTTCACCCATGAACAGAGCTGAACTGGGAAACCCCGGATCGGGCTCCGATATGTAATTCATGGTCTTGTCAACGAAAACCACTGCCTCCGCAACTGTCCTCACGGGGGCCCGGCCGGTCATCAGCTGGGCGTGGAAGGTCACTCCATCCGTGCTGACCTCACCGAATATGTCATCCCCGTCATCATTCCAGGTCCCCTCAAGACAACCGTAGTAGACATCCGTGGGTATGGACGCGCCACCATAATGATTCGTCCAACCATATCTCATGGGGACCACATCGGGGGTCCCGCCGATCAGTGCGTAGGTGGTGCCCCAGTTCTCATAAGCATCCTTGAGGAAGTTCCTCACGCGTTCCGCCCCGTCGCTTCCCAGGTAGCGTGAATCGATCCAGGCGGTGCTCCGCACAACCGTCTTTACTCCGAGCCGGTCGTGCCAGGTTGAAAGGCGCTCAAACTCGGACACCAGGCTGTCCGCGGTAACAATCACGCAGTCCACCACACTGCCGTCAAGACTCGGCCCTTCGCTGACCCACTCGCTGTAACCGTCGAGTTCCCAGTCGCCGTAGCCATCGACGTTCTCACCAAGCACGCTCTGCATAAGCGTCCGGACATGTCTGTCCGACGCCACGCTGCGCCGCATAACATCCAGTCCGCCAGTATCATAGCTGCAATCCACGGTGACACCCATGCTCTTGAGGACACTGACCCGTCCGTCTACCACACGGACCGGCTTGACCGCAGACACGAGCACCTTGTAGCCAAGGATGTCTACACTTCCTGCATACTCCATTCCGCCTGCGTCATCACCCATCATCATGGCAACCACACCGTCGGACTCGACTCCGAGCCTGAAGTTGCCCTCAACCTCTTCCCACTCTTCCCACGTGACCGCGTAGTCCTCAACATGACACCCGGGAGGCAGCAGTTTGACGCCATACAGTGTGCTCAGACTGCTTCCGACATTCACGCTACCCTCAACACCCAGGTAGTCGAACCCCGCGCGCCGGCTCACCCTGACATCACTGGTATCCCAGCCATATTCAAGATCTATGGAATAGCCGTAAAGGGCAAACGGAAGCATGAAGACAGAAAATACAGTAAAGCACAAGACGTATGCTTTCATGGATTCGCACCTCTCAAGAAATGGACTGTTGCCTCTAGGCAAAACAGCGCACACCCTCCTATCGGGTCGCGCCTCGCTTTAGGTACCGGGTATTGAGAGAAATACCCATCCGGTTTTTAGACGCTATAATTGTAGCACGAATATCCTCGTAAGTCAAGTCTTCTCTTGGAGGTAGGGTATTACTGGGGTTGGGCCTCAGGCGCCCCTGGAGCGCCTGTCAGATCTGGCTCTTGAGGTCCTCAATCACTGCCAGGAGGGCCTCTTCGAAGCTTGAGTGCCCGTCCCAGGTGGCGGCATTGTCAGGATCGAGATCTATGGTAGGGTCGAGTATCCTGGCTTCACTCAGAGCACCCGTCAGATCACCGGCGCCCACCAGGGAGATGACCAGAACATATCTGACGTCCGATGCTGTTATATCTCCATCGTGGGCAAAGACATACGTGTCCCCGCCGATGTCCAGAGCCTCCCGCGCGGCGTCAGCCGCAGCCTCATACTCCTCGGTGGATCCATAGAGGAAGGCAATCGCAACAAGACAGTCAAGCCGGTCGGGATCAGCCGAAAGAGCATCCTCAAGTGCGGCGAGGCTCTCATCAAACATATAGAGATAGAGGTATGTCCAGCCACGGCCCTCGAATCCCCCGACACTGGCCGGGTCAAAGGAAAGCGCGGCATCAAACCTGGCAAGACCTGAATCGAGTTCAGCCGATTCAAAGAAGTCCCACCCCTCCTCTATCAGACGCGGCGCGGGACTGAGCGTAGCAAAAATCCCGTCACCGGACGTGACACTCAACCCGTCGCTATTCTCCGATGAAACCTTGTAGTGATATGTCGCCGAGTGGTCGAGACCGGTGAGCGCTATTGAGTGGTTCAGAATCATTCCACCAGTGAAAGCCGTGTCCCCGTATGTGGTCGTAAGACCGTAGGCTACCTCGGAATCGGAGTCCGTGTCGGTTCTCCAGGTGATCGTCGCACTGCCTTCAGTGATGTCGGACGCCGCCGGACCGCTGACAATCACCGGTGGCCTGGCGTCGGGACCGGTCCCACCACCGCCACCACCGCCACACCCGGCCAGCAGGGCAGGCACGAAGAGCATCATGCTGAATAGCGTCTTTCTCATGCTCACCTCACCAGGATCACTTTCTTGGATGCAACCATCGGACCTGCCTGCGCGTGGATGAAGTAAATGCCGCTCGCGACACCATGGCCTGAAGTATCCGTACCGTCCCAGTCAATCCGGGCTGTACCCTCGACCGGACCGTTGTGCACCTGCGTCACGAGCCTCCCCCTCACATCATAGACCGACACGTTGACCCGGACCCGCCGGGATACCCCCAGCATAATCGTACACCTGTCCCGGAACGGATTCGGTGCGGCGTCCGATATGAACAGGTTCTGTGACCGGTCCGGCCGGCCTCGCCCGATTGCGTAAATCCCGGGCCCTACGTCGCCGGCAAAGATGCGGTCGCCTTCTCTCAACTGGCCGGCCACCCGTTGCCAGCCATCTTTAAACCTGTAGAGCACTGCCTCAGGATCGGGACCGGCATTGACACTAAGACTCAGATCATGCGCCCCCTTCCCCATCATACAGAGGTTGTACGCCGCCGCTTCGATCTCAACTGCGGCACCATCTCGGCCGGGTACCAGATAATCACCGTCAACCGGAAGAACGGCAAGCACGGGCTCGCCGTATTCGACACGGGCATTCGCTTCGAACACACTGTCATGGCTTCTTACGAGGAGCCCGTTACCCACGGGCTCGGAGTAGGTGATCACCCGCTGGTCGGTCCCGCTGTTACCGTAGACATCGGTGGCCATGACATAGACCGTCTCGGCTGCAGCCTGCCCGGCAGTGTGGTGGGCCCTGAAAATCCGGCCCTCACCCGGGACGGCGGTGACATCAAGTGTGTCCCTCCCGAGAGCCGATCCAACCCAGAGGACAGGCTGATCGTCCAACTGTTCTCTCGGTACCACATATATATCCATTACTTTGTCCAGCACCGGATTCTGGAAGACGGCGATTGCATGGGTGGGGGCTGTGACATCGGCAGGTACCACGAAGTCGAAAGAACCGGTGTGATACCTGTCATGCTGGAACATTCCCCACGGAACCTTCTCAGATGAATAGGGGCTTGCGAGATCCCACACGTGCAGACATGCGTCGTAGCCCGAAACCGCCAGATCCATGTCCCCGTCGCCGTCAAGATCGTCCACGAGCGGGCTGGAGAATATGTACTCATCCAGCGCCCACGGAAATCCCCGGGCGAACGATCCATCGGTTTCGACCCCCAGAATGTAACCGTTGGAGCTGCAGGTTACTATCTCGAGTTCGCCGTCATCATCGACATCGGCCACTACCGGCGATGAATGGCCGAGGGAATGATCCCATGTGAGAATCACCTCATCGTCACCGTACGCGCTGCCATCCCACCTCAGCAGTGCCAGGTTTGCAGGTTGGCCTCCGAACCCTGCTACGATCTCGAGTTTCCCGTCCGAATCGAAATCCGCCAGCGCCGGTGACGCCCATGCCGTTGAGGAGATTGTCGCTATTATCGGATCATCACCTGTGACCTGCGTTCCGTCGTGATTCCATGCCAGGACCTTACCGTTTGTCGTGACCGCGACTATCTCGGGCAGATTGTCATCGTCTATGTCGCCGACCACCGGTGACGCCAGGAAGGACGATCCGGTGCTGTAGACGAGGCCGGTCGAATCGGCCAGATATTTGGTCCCGTCGTACTTAAAGATATAGAGGTTACCCTTCTTATCACACACGATGACTTCTGGTCTGCCGCTGCCGTCCAGATCGTGGACGCACGGTGTGGCCCAGTGTCCGCCCTCTGTCTCGGCAAACACCCTGGTCTCGAGATACGGGCTGCCATCATAGCGGAAAGCATAGACTGCCGTAGTCGTGTCGGCGGCGGGATTCGGTTCCAGCCCCACGATGATTTCAAGGTAACCGTCACCGTCGAGGTCATATGCTGCCGGAGATGATCTTATCTTGTCATCGACCACCTGCGGCCACCCGGGCGATCCCGCCGGCAACCCGGGATTATTCTGAGGCGAGACAAACGAGCCGTCGTGATTGAGCGCGACGACCCTCGTACAGTGAAGCCCCTTGTTGGCCTGGCCCTCTCCGAAGACGCACTCAAGAGTTCCGTCATTATCGAGATCCACCAGAGCGGGCGAAGACCAGACTTCGCACTCACCCTCATAGGGATAGCCCGCCAGCGTGACTCCGTCCCTGTCGAAACCCACCATCTCAAGGCCCTTCGAGCCCACGAATATCTCCTTGTGGCCGTCATGGCTCGCATCGCCGCTGACGGGGCTCGAAGGCGCGGCACCCCGGAGCTCGGCCGGCCATCCGGTGAGCCGGGGGGGTCCCGTCCAGACCTCGAGGGTCTCTGATGGTGCACTCATGTTACCCATCGAATCACGTGCACAGACATAGTAGTA
>JALGZP010000115.1 GCA_025774845.1 bacterium | reverse complement strand
ATCAGCAGACCCGTTGATCCACCTTTACCCAGCCGTACGGCGAGCAACGAACCGACGCTTTCACGTGACTTGCCCTCACCGAGCAACCCGGCGACATCCGTGACTATGACCGGATTGGCGTCATTTCCTGCTGTCGCACGTGCGAGTTCAACTGCAACATCGCAGGGTATGCCCCATGTCTTTACAATCTGCGGCTCCCTTTCGTTATCGAGCTTCAAGAGACACATCCCGCTTGCTCCCAGCCTGGAGGAGAGCAGCGAAAAGGCGGCATCCACGGATGCAGGCCTCTCACGGTCGATGAGAGCAAGCCTGTGAGACAGGCGGGAGTCGATCCGGGAGCAGGCTCCGGAGATCATCTTGTTCTCGCCGGGATCACCGCATGAGATTGTCCTGGCATCATCAAGACAGGTCATTGCCTGTTCGTGCTGCGACATGTCTCCATATGCCATGGCCAGATCACAGAGCGCCCCCAAGCACCACCTCCGCGCATGACACGACCTGAAGGCAAGGATCGCCTGTTTGAGTGGTCTGGCTGAAGCGCGGGTGTCGTGCGCGATGACGCGTGATCTCGCATGGAGGGTTAGCCCGAGCTCCAATCTGGCACCGATGTCGGTGAATATCTTCTCAGCCCTGGCCGTTAAAGCCTTTGAATCCACTCCCTCCATCTTTACCTGGGCGAGGATCCGAAAGGCGCGACCTGCCTCATAGAGATCGCCTATATCCTCAGCGATAGCCGCCGCATCCTCGGCATATCGTTTCGCATCGTCCTGCCGTCCCAGCACAAGATAGACTTCTGCCAATCTTGACTTGATTTCAGCTTCGACATCCCGGGCCCGTGCAGGGAGCCTCTTTAGAGAAGTCTCCAGCAATTCTCTTGCCTGTGGAAATTCACCCCTTTCAATCAGCAATTCCCCCAACGTCTCCTCGGCAACACATACCACGCGCGGATCGTCCAAGGCCTCCGCTTCTCGAAGGGCGGTCTCGCCCATACTGAGAGCTTTACCGAGATTGCCTTTCACCCTTTCTATCCTCGTGTTGCATATGAGGGCCAGCGTCCGCGTCCTGGCAATGTTAAGCTCCGATGCGATCTTGACGCACTCCGAGACCGCCGTATCAGCTTTCGCTATATCGCCCCTCTTGAATGATGTGTTCGCAAGGTTGAGCAGCCGAACCGAAAGACTGGCATCGTCACGGGTCTGTCTCGCAGCCTCGACCGCTTTCTGAAGGAACCTGGCGGATTCATCAAGCCGGCACAGGTTCGAGGCAGACGATTGACTGCTTCCATTTGCACAGTCTGGCCAGCACGTGCCCCAGCACCAGGTAGATCCCGGCATCCTTCTCGCGGTCGGTACCACCCTCCTCACCCAAGGCATCTTCGCACACCCGGGCTGCATCCCCATAACTCCCCAGAAGACAGAGGAGCGTTGCCCGCTCGGCAAGCACGTCACGTCTCTGGCGGCCCGTGAAGGAACCGGCTACGGCTTCAACAAACGATAAGGCCTCCTGTGTTTTTCCCTGACGCCGGAGACAGGCGGATACCTTTAGCACCACCTCCAGTCTGGTCTCCGTGTCTTCAGGGTTGATACGCGAGAGCGCGGACTTGTAGTAGGCCAGAGCATCCGAGAGATTCCCCACCGAAAGGCAGAGATCACCCAGCTTCTCTTCTTTGCTGTTAAGATTAGCTTCATCCCCCTCCCTGGGATACATTCTTCCTTGGAAACAAGCGTGAAATCGCTTGGGATCGTGCATAACATTCAACCTCCCCGCAATAACGATTGACTACTTTTCCAAGAAAAACCTTTTCCCAGAGAAATCGATTGAAACACGTCTCCCCTTCCTTGGTTCCGGCATCCAGCGCGGATCGATCCGCCTCGGAATCTCCTTTGCCCGGTCGCGGGCACTCTCAAACGCGATCCTCCTCAAGGCGCCGTCGTCACGCACCCTGGTTGACTCGAACTCGTCCGGATCGCCATGCCACCTCCTGGCCGTGTTTCTCCAGTACGCCATGCTGCTCGTGGCCCAGAGCAGTAGGCATACCGCAACAAGGAGAAGTACGATTCTTCGCATCACCTCACCCCCTTCTCAAGGCAAATAGAAAACGGGAACCCATCCCAAGCCTCTTTACGAGGCCTGAGACAGGTTCCCGCGCCTTACGTGCCCGCAGCTGCACTGCGAGCCTAATGATTAACTCATAGATATACCTGTTTGTCAAGTGGAAATGGGTATTGAGAAAACTCGCACGTTCGATTAGCATCGATCCCATAAGGTCAGGAGCGAAGACGGGATCGCCGGGAAGATCCGGACACGGGATGACCTATGAGTGCTAAAGAGGGCTTACAGCGTCGTGCGATAAGAGGCGGGTTCTGGATATTATCGCTGCGTATCGGTCAGCAGATACTTGCGCTTGTCCGGCTTGTGATTCTCGCACGCCTCCTCTCCCCAAACGACTTCGGGCTGATGGGAATCGCGCTCCTCACGATAGCGATAATCGACACGCTGACCCAGACAGGTTTCGAGCTCGCACTCGTCCAGCGGAAGGAACAAACAGAAACCTACCTCGATTCGGCCTGGACGGTGGGGATCCTCCGGGGGGTCGCCCTTTTCGGTCTTCTCCAGCTGCTCGCTCCCGTCGCCGCGGGCTTCTTCAAGTCACCCGAAGCCGAGAACCTGATCCGGGCAATCGGGTTCTCACTGCTTCTCAAGGGCTTCATAAACATCGGCACGGTCTATTTCCAGAAGGAACTTCAGTTCAACAAGCAGTTCATCTACCTGTTCAGCGGAAGGCTCGCAGACTTCGTTGTCGCCGTCATCGCAGTCTTCATCCTGAGAAATGTCTGGGCGCTTATACTTGCATTTATCGCAGCCGATGTGACTCGCCTCATTGTGAGCTATGCGATCCACCCCTACAGACCCAGGTTGAATCTCGATACGGCCAAGGCTAGGGAGCTCTTCAGGTTCGGGAAGTGGATCCTGGGTTCGGGCATGGTCCTCTTCTTCCTTGATCAGGGCGACAAGGGATTCATCGGAAGAGTTATCGGGGCAACGATGCTGGGCTTTTACCAGATGGCCTACCGGATATCGAACATGCCGGCGACGGAATTCGCCCAGGTGATATCGCTGGTCACGGTTCCCGCGTACTCGAAACTCCAGGACAGGATAGCGAAACTCAGGGAAGCCTACTTAAGGGTGCTGCAGCTCACCGCTTTCTTTTCGATCCCGCTTGCCGGGCTGATACTCGTTCTTGCACCTGACCTCACTCGAATATTCCTGGGTGAGAAGTGGATACCCGCCGCACCGGTCATGCAGGCACTGGCCGTCTGGGGAGCTGTCCGGTCGATCATCTCGACAACCGGGCCGGTGTTTGTGGCAGTAGGAAAACCCAGGCTTATGACCAAGTACCAGTTCATTCAGCTGTGCGCTCTTGTGGTTCTCATATACCCGTTGAGCCAGCGCTGGGGCATCGTGGGTACCGCCTTCGCTGTTGTCCTCGCGGGGCTCGCCGCAAGCGTCCTCTTCATGAGAAGCGTGCGGACCGTAACGGGATGCAGGATGAGTGAGCTGGTGAGACTTATATCTTTCCCCCTCGGGACCACACTGCTGGCGGCGGTCAGCGTGCTGGCCCTGATCCGGTTCGAGGTCGCAGCGGCCCGGCCCGCTGTTGAATTATGCCTCGCCGTCGGGCTTTACGCGGCGGTCTATCTGCTGGCTACACACATACTGGGCAAACCCTTGAGCTACAGGGTCGGCCCTCTTATCCGAGAAGTGATAGCCGGCCTGAGAGCTCCGCGGCAATAAGAAACCCCCCGTCCTCATCCGAGAACGGGGGGCGAAACAGAAAGCCCTCCAGGGAAGATCACTATCTTACTAGCATGGCTTTCCGTGTTGCCGCAAACTTGCCGGCTTCAAATCTAAAGAAGTAGATACCCGAGGGTAGCTCCTGACCTGCATCACTCAGTCCGTCCCATGTCACAGCATTCGGACCCTGGGAGAGTGTGCCCTCAAAGACCCGGGCAACGCTTCTACCGCGGATATCGTACGCCGTGATGGCAACTCTCGATTTCCGCGAAAGATCGAACAGGATCTGGGTTGAGCCACCGAACGGATTCGGCACGTTGGTGATTCTCGCAATGGTGGTTTCCGCCCGGGGTGTGATACCCGCCGATGAAGTAGTTACCTCGCAGGCCTGAGTATCGCTATCCCCGAACAGCCCGTTGTACTTGTTATGAGACTGGTACCACCCGTGCGCATACCAGAACACGGAATCGCCGACCGCGAGTGAACCCGGAAGCACTGCCTGGAACACGCCAACAGGAACGCTACAGTCCCCTGCCGGTGTATTCTCGTCTCTCACGTAGCCTCCAGGAAGCTCGGCAACGTACGTGGCAGTCTTAGGATCGGCGCCCAAGGCAGCATAGAACGTGATCTCGGAACCGAAACCTCTCGGTGAGATCGACGCTCTCACGATGAGGCTCTCAGGTACGCATGTGAGGTTGCAGAGGGTCGGACCGCTCGTCGTATCGGCGATACACTGCTGAACAGGGCTGTCGCTGTATGCGTTGTCACTACCCCACGCATGGACATACCACCTGATGGTCTGCCCCACACTCGCCGTGAGATAGGCCGCGAACTTGCCGGTCGTGTCGGTATCCTCTACATGGTAGCCCGACGCCTTGTTCACTGTCCCGCTCGTCTTGGGATCGCTGCCGTCGGTCGTCCAGAAGAAGTCCATTCCCGCGCCTATACCGGGCGGCTCGACTTCACCCATCACGAAGTTGGAATCAGGCGCGCAGATGAGATTGAGAATATCCGCAGTATCACCCTGGACAAAGGTATAGAACGTGTCTGTCTCGGCATAGTTGCTGTGCATGTCCACGCCGAAGGCGTACCAGTTCACCGTATCGCCCGGTGCGGGAGCGGTAAGATCGGCATAGAACTTATCATTGTTACCTAGCTGGGCATCGAAGACGCCATCCGCCGTATCGGCAGGGGTGATCCGCGGATCGCTCCCGTCGGTTGTGTACGGGAAATCGATAAATGTCGTCTGACCGCCGTCACCTACAAAGATCTCGGCCCACACCGTGCACGTGGTCGGGCTCGAGCCCGCGTTGCCGACCCAGGCGGTACCGCCCTGGACGAACTCCTGGATCTCGTCACTCCAGTCCACGAGCGCGTTCTTGGCAACACCCTTGGCGATCCATCTCACCGTCGAATCATCGGGAGCCGGAATAATGGCATAGAACGTATCCGTGGTGTCCGCCCCGACCGTACAGGTATCATATGTCCCGACAACGAACGAACTCAATGAGTCGGGATCGGAACCGTCGTCGGTGTAGTAGAAGGTCATCTGGGTTGTGGAGCCACAGTTACCCGGCGTGATGTCGGCAAGCACCGTACACGTGTAAGCGAAATCGCGTTCGTTATCGACCGACGCAGCGGGTGGAGTAGGCTCGACCGGGAGTGTGTCGGGCTGAATACCCTGACCCCTGTCTCGCGCGACCCAGAAGTACTTCATCGGCTGAAACTTGGCACCGATCGGGTTTGCAGACGGGAATGAGGCAACTATGGTGCTGTTATCCTCGGTCGAGATCCAGGAGCACACGGCAACCGAATCTATAACCAGGCTGTCGGGCGGACGTATGCAGACCTCCGACGTGTTGTTGCCATCCCAGCCGCCGTAGCTGCAACTATCTGTCCATCCGAGCCAGTTCCAGGCGCCCAGGCCTGTATCCCAGTGGCCTGTCTCGTACCAGCCGCCGTCACCGGTGAAGTAGAGAATATACTCGGGCAGGAAATCGCCTTCGAACGTCACGTGGGAATAACCGTCACTCGTCGCACCTGAGCCCGGTGTCTGATCGAAGTCGAGCGCGATAAACCAGTCGTAGTCGCCTTCCTGCTGATCGGCAAGGGTACCGGTGATTGCACCGTAGATGTGCGTGCTATCCCAGGTCAGATAGAAATTCGTGCCGCCGTCGATGTCCATGAACTCATCGGTCTCCCATTCGGTGCCGCCCAGCACCGGCGTAGCGCTCTCCACGACACCGTCACCCGTGTTGGGAGTCGTGTAGGTCAGGGCCAGGGCGAATGCGGGGACGAGCACGAGACACACGGCCAGTGCCAGACCCAACTTCAGTCGGCTCATGTTCTCCTCCTCTCTAAGCCAGAATCACATCTTGAAAGAAAGCCCTCACCCTTCCCACAAGAAGGGTAAGGGCCTCTAGATTTAAAACCTCGTTTACCTGTAAAGAGCCTTGATACCGCCCCAGCTCGACGGGTGGGTCGCGGTAAACTCTCCGCTTGTCGCACCCACAGTGTTCGGCCCAAAACCCGCAACGGGCATCGGACCCGGTACATGCGGGAAGAAGAAAGGATACGCCCACATGAATGTCGGAACCACACCCGTCGGGTTGGCAGTCGGCCAGGATACCCTGCGGGTGTCCCAGATCCGACCAGAGGATACCCAGCTCGTCATCCCACACATTCCCACCAAACCAGGCATAGTAGGTGTTATCGTTTCTCCAGCCGTTCCAGTCCCAACTCGCACCGTTCCAGTGACCCCACTCGTACCAGCCACCGCCACCGGCGAAGTAGAAGACGTACTCAGGCATATAGCAGCCGTAGAAATTGACGTTGCCATAGCCGTCCTGAGGTGCACCCGAGCCGAAGATCTGGTCTACATCAATCGCCACAAAGAAACTCAGGTCCGGCGGATTGAACTCATCGCCCCCGAAGTCACCCAGGAAACGCCTGCACGAATCGGAGGAGAGGCCCACCCAGAGGAAATCCATATCCCAGGTCATCCCCAGCGTATACTGGCAGCCGCTGATCGTATTGGTTTCAAACACCTCGTCAGCCATCCAGTCCGCTCCCATGACTCCATCAAGCACCGGCGTGTTGAACGTGGTTGCCAGCGCAGCACCCGACCAAAGCAAGAACAAACCAACCAGTCCAGCTGGATCCGGGGTTTGTCGGCATCACCCCCTCTTTAAAAGATACCTCTAGCGTTTGGTTAGTTGCTGATTTCTCACGCTGATTCTATTATATAACAGAAATCAAGCAATGTCAATCAAGATCGTGCCGGCCGGAACTCGCAAGTAGCCGCACCTGGGCAAGCCTCACGTGGTCAATCTCCGCGGGCCAGGCTTGTCCTGAGGGCGAATCTGTGGATGTTGTCGAGAGGACTAGCATCCTCGAAGGTATAGTCGATCCAGAATCTTCCTAAGCCTATCCCGAACCCTGCCATGATACCGCGCTCCCACGGCAGGTCGTTTGACGCGTCAGCGAACCTGCCAACCCTTTTCCTGTAACCCAGCCTGACCTCAAACTCCTTCGAGGGCCTGGCAGCCAGCCCGAAACGGATCTCGCGCCTGCCATCCTCGCCCATATAGACCGAGGTGCCCGTGGATAGGTCGTTACCCGGAAGCCGGAGCACAAGCCCCGCCTCGGAATTGCGGGGAATCGCGCTCTCCTCATCCTGCCACCGGAAGAGAGTGAGGTTACGTGTGACCAGCGAGACATAGACGGCAGAACCTGGCTCATTGGTATCGTCCAGAGGGTAGACCCTCACCGTGCCGCTCAGATCCGCGGCCAAACCTGAACCCGTGACATCATCAAGCTCATACCGGGCAAACTTCAGCCCCGTCCCGACTGAGAGATAGGGAAGGAGCTTCATTCCACCCGACACGCCTAACACGAGGTCCCCGTATTTAAACGTAACACCCCTCTGCCCCACCTGATCATCAAGCCCCGTCTTGGCATAGGTATCACTTGAGAGATATGAGGCCTGGATGCCGTAACCGAACCTCTCCCCTACACCCATGTAGGCTGCCGTTCCGCCACCGAGACTAACCAGGTAATCCATGTAGCCGGCCGCAACAACAGAGGAATTCGCGAACCCGAGGCCTGAGGAGTTCCAGAGGACGTTATCGATCTCGCCGGCAGCGGCAACGCGACCGTGGGTGCCACCGCCGCGACCAAGAAGATCTATATTGAGAGCAGAAAACGGTGAGGCGAAAACATGCGAAAGAACACCAAAACCGGCAAACCAGAGAGCGACGGCTAGAAGCAGTACCCGGTTTGATCTCGTGACGATCATAATCACTCCCACCCGAATCATTTACATTATATATGCAAGCCAACCTTACTTTACTATGATGGGGCCCCCGCGTCAATCCCAGGGCTGGCCGAAAGCCCACGGCCTGGCGCAGTCTTCTGGCTCCGGCACCAATCTCTCCAAGAATTCGCTGGAGCGACCTTTGGGGCCGCAAGCGAGTGCCTTATTCTGAGCAAGTGCAGCGAAAGGTGCCCCGGCGCAAATTTCGAGCTCTGACCCCAAGCAGGGTGCCCCGGCGCAAATTTCGAGCTCTGACCCCAAGCGGGGTGCAGCGGCGCAAATTTCGAGCTCTGACCCCAAGCGGGTCGTCCGGTTCGCAAATATCAGCCGGGGGGCACATTTCCTTCAGCTTTTGTGTTGACATTCGATATGGCTTGTGCTACAATGCTTGCGTTCAGAGGTAGTTCTTTGTGTAGAGCTTCACAGTGGTTCTAAGGTGGTGATGCTCAGAAGGTTTTGATTGTTACAGGAGCGCGAGACCAAATCCTTTTTGAGGAAGACAAGGAGTGTGTTTATGACCAAAAGACATTTGACCCTGATGGTCTCTGGAGTGATTCTACTGCTCATGCCCGCCGTCCTTCTGGGATGGAACTTCGACTATATGCTTTTCAGTCAGCCGGGTGGGATCGTCAACGGCCCTGCCGTCTACGAGGGGACTATTACCAGCGCCGGCGCGGGCACGTTTCGTATAACTCTTGATGAAACCGGCTGGCCGGTAGATCCCGTCCTGAGGTTCAATCACATATGGACGACATACTTCGCAGCTAACTGGAACGAAGCAGGTGGCGAGGCTAAGTGGGTCGGTCAGATTCCCGGCCGGTTCTACATCAACGCAACATCAGCTCCATTCGGTTACAATGGTTGGTGTGAGGGAAGCGTTAATGCCAAGATCACGGTGAGAGACTATAACGGAAACCAGGTACTCGATCCTGATGAGTTGGCCGAGCAGCACCTGCTTGACGGGCGTCTCTCGAAGCTTTGTGACTACCCCGACGGAGATCTCGGTGGTGGTGAGATGGCAGACAAGTGGGGTTGGGG
>JALGZP010000008.1 GCA_025774845.1 bacterium | reverse complement strand
GCGCTTGTTAGGCATCTATTCACCTCGCGACTCCTCTCTGGCACGTTTTTGTCTCGAAAGGTAGAGCGGGCTCTCCCAACGCTCAGAGAGATGTGTTGAATCACGGTACGAATGGCAGTACACCAGGAAGTCCTCAGGCATACGATAGTTCTCGACCGTCTCTCCCATCAGATCAAAGCAGTGTGAGCAAACATACGCACTATGCTCTTCCTCACCAATGACGAAAACAACCTCCACACTGTGGGCGCACGCACATTGCTCTTTGGGTACGAGGCGAACTGTCTCAGTTATTTCGCGGATTCTCTTTCTGTTCCTGACACAGATCTGAGTGCTATCCATGAGACTGTACCTAAAACAGATCATCGAGACTTCAACATCGCGAAAAGGTGTGTATGTCTCGGAATGGCACGCCAGCATCACGATTGCCAGAATGACAATCGCGCACAACAGTCTCATCTTGATCGCTCTTTTCCTCATACACCTATCCGCCTAACGTTTGCCTTCACTGTCGGCGTGTTTAGCGACGTAAAGTGCAAGGCTTTGTTCTGTGATCGTTATCCTTTATTTGCAACGACGGCAAACTCAGAAGCCGCCTCGTCAAAGGGCGTACCTGCCACGTCAGCGTAAAGCTCTTGCTGTGTGAAACCTGCCTTCTCCAACTCGCTCCGCAAAGACTCGGGAGAGAAGTATTGCAGCCAGTTGTAGACGGTTCGTGTTCGCTCCGCTTCCACGATGGTGTACTTGTCCAAGACCACCTTTGCATCGTCGTACTTGAAAGTAGTCAAGAATCCATAGTACCTCTCCGCGGACCAGAATCCATCGAGCAGATTCACGCCATATGAGGTTGCCGCCTCGCGTTGCTTGAACGCGTTCATGGAGTAGACGTCGAGAAGGACAGACCCACCTGGCAGGAGCTGAGAGTGGAACTTTGTGAGCATAACCATCCGATGTGAAGGGCTGAGTGCGCAGAAGTCACACATTATCATCAGAATGAGGTCGAACCGGTCCTGCGTTTCGAAATCCAGGTAGTTCTGGTTGACGTATTCAATGGTCAAGCCCTGGTCCACAGCGACTCCGCGAGCGTGCTTGATTGAGCGTTTCGAGAAATCAATACCAGTCACGCGTGCACCGAGTTTTGCCAGTCGGTTTGCGTAGAGCCCGGGACCACAGCCGAAGTCGGCAATCCGGGTACCCGGCCCAACGCCAAAGCGCGATGCAATCCACTCAACCGATCGGTCTATGAATTCTCCACGCCGAGATGACACATTGATATCGGTGTTGAGATGGTACGCGAGCATTTGGTCGGACGTATGTTCTTCAGTCCATAGCTCTTCGGCCGTATAGAACTCAAATGGTTCGGGCCGTCTGTTGATTTCCTCCAGATGGGCAAATATGCTCTTCATCTTCCTCCACAGAACGTGTGTGGCTGAGCGGCGGGCAAGGCGGCGCGGCTATTGCTCTTGCAAGAGCCATGACGCTGCAACGCCGTCCGTCTCAAGCCGCTTGTTAGGGCTAATCTATGTCCAATGTCAATGCACTACCTGATAGTTGTCAAGCCACTCGCTCGACACCGTCTCTTTGTATATGCCTCCTGGTGGCTCGGCGCATAGATTGTTGCCATATCTGTCGAATCCGTACCTCACACGATACTCAGTGTCATCTTTGCCGTCGCCAAGGTTCGTGGTAGCAGTGCCAAGTACCGTCAACCCGCACTTGAAACCTCCCCCGAATCCCTGTGGCTCACAAGCCCCAAGGTTCCACCTCCACCTCTCACGGCCGTCAGTTGACACAGCAACATAGATGGTGTGGTTGAATTCATGTCGCTCCTGCACCTGGCTCTCGTCTCTGCAAAGGTTCAAGGTAATCACGAACAGATCACGGCCCCAGAACCTGGCTTGTTCCGGGAAGCGACAAGACTGATTCGGCCTCATCACGCGATCTCCCCACCTCTTTGTCCCCAAAAGCGTACCATTGACGTCAACAAAATCAAGCCGGAGAGTGTCAGGGCGTAATCCGGAAGACGGCGGTCCTTCCTCAGAGAATAGCTCAACCGTACCGTCGCTTGACAGCCGAGGCGGAACCACTATGCCTCCCTGTCTCTCCCAGCGTGTCCTGCCGCTTCCGTCTATCAGACGGTATCGTGCAGAACCATACTGGCCACAGGAGTCATACTTGGCATGCACGAGAATGCAGAAACGGAGAGGGTAACCGACATAACCCCTTACGTCAATCCCTCCGCTATCAGTTCTATGGATTACCCAATCGACTTCGAGGCGATCAAGAAGGTATCGTACCGCGTTGTCAGAAATACGGCGGTGGGTCCTATCGGCAATATCCCTGAATGCGTGGTAGAAAATCTCATAGGGCGCAGACTCAACCTCGCTGGCCGAAGCCCATCCGGATAATACAAGGCATGCGATAGAAGCAATCAGAAGCCACGCAGCGGCAGTTCGCAAGATTCTCCTCTTTCGCAACGTGCCCTAACTACTGCTTATACGGATCCTGTTAAGTACGTTATAGATGGCCACAGCGTCCGTCTAACACTCCGCTCTGTACATCTTCTAATTACCCCAGAATCAGGCGGTTGTCAACACAATTGCTCCCCTTAGGAGTGTTATGCCGTTTCAGCTTAACTCCGCACTGACCCAGCCGCGTACCGCTTCGTGAGCCAGGTCTGTGTTGTGAGATCCGGAGTTAAGCGGAAACCATGTAAGAACGACAAAAGCTGGAAGGAAGTTGACAATCCTTTGAGATTGAGGTACTTAGGGAACATGAACCTCTGAGCACTACGCTGCTCTGGGGCTGTACAAAGTGCCGTTATACGGATCAGCATAAGTCGTGGTTAGGCCTCCGAGAATAATAGAGAGGCGGAATACTAAACTGAGGGTCAGAAACAAGATCTAGGCGAGGGCTGGAATGGCACGCAGGATGATTTGGTATTCCCTGGGGCTGATCATAATCGGCTTCGGGAGTGGATTTGCGCTACGAGAAGGCTGGCTCAGTTTCGTGCTGTATCACATCGGAGGCTTAGGCACAGCGGGTCTTCTCGCATGCGCGTCTGCGACGATCGCGAGAAACAAGGGGTACGATTATTGGCGAGCTTGGCTGATTGCCTTACTACTACCCGTGTTCTTAGGCCTGATCGCTGCATACCTTGTACCGCTGGGGGATCATGAGAGTAGACCAGCGGCATGTGGGGGTTCAGTTAGCCTTGCATTGGGATTGATCTTTGTTGCTTATTGGGCCTTCATGAGGCGAAGACGATGCGTTAGTGAACTATCTGATTGAGGCCTAACCAGGCATGAACCCGACGCCGGTTGTCTGTCAAGGTGCCTACGAGGCAGGAGTGAGAGTTTGGAAGACTACTGGGCACGTTCTATTGAGCCAACGGGTCAACCAGGTCCGAATTATTGGGAGTATTTTGCTGAACGGCTAGCTCAACTTGCCAAGATACCCGAGAGCGCAACGGTCTTAGATCTTGGGACTTATGATGGCAATGTTCTATTCAGAGCGATGGAGAAAACGAAGTCGCTGGGCTATGGCGTGGGGGCTGACATTCATGACGGTGGTTTTCATGACGGTGTCTCCGAGGCATTGCGGCGACAGTGGGAAGATAACATTGCATTTGTTCAGACGGACGCTAACGCACTGGGATTCCTACCCGACACATTCCATAGCGTTCTGGCCAACTTCATCGGGTGGGATGACTGTTTCGACTTTGAGCGCATGGAATTCATAGGCTCCGATAGGATGATATCAGAAATAGCAAGAGTTTTGAGACCGGGTGGTCAGGTTGGAATTGGAGCATGGGTTGAGCAAAGCGATATCGACTGGATCGTAGAAGCATTCAAGAAATATCTGCCTGAATGTGAAACAGACACTTCCTGCTACGCAGGGGAGAACCCCGAAGGGCAAAAGGTAATTTTGCAGAGCGGCGGTTTTGGAAATATCCGGGTACACGAAGAGACCACGGATTTTGTATCACCTGATGCGGAAACCTGGTGGCAACAGATGAAGCAAGCGGCCAGTGGGCTCTTTAAGCAAGTATCCGATCCCGCGAGATTAGAACGCATGAGAGAACGAATCTTCGTTGATTTGAAGCAGTTCCAGTACCCGGAAGGAATCCGATTTAGTAAGACAGTGTCATTCGCCTTCGGGACTAAACCGATAGCCGACGATTCAGACTAGCCGGGCGAGAAGGCTTTAGGATCTGATCTCTGGGCGAGACCTTCCTGGGCTGCTTGGGCGATGGCTTTGATGGCGGCGGGGGGATCGGGGGTCTTGAAGACCGAGGCGCCGGCGACTAAGATATCGGCTCCGGCCCAGGCTGTGATGGGAGCGGTATCGACAGCGACACCGCCATCGACTTCAATTTCGAAGGTGTAACCCTTGGATTGCTTGAGCTCATAGAGCGCCCTTATCTTGGGTACCACCTCACGGATAAACGCCTGACCTCCAAAGCCGGGATTGACGGTCATCATCAAGATGAGATCGGCTACCTCAAACACGGGTGTCGCCTGCTCAAGGCTGGTCGCGGGGTTTATGGCGACACCACCCTTTACACCAAGCGACTTGGTCTTCTCAACGAGTGCTTTAGCCTCATCAACCGCCTCAACATGAAATGTGACGTAATCCGCACCGGCCTTGATGAAACGCTCAAGATACGTATCGGGCTTCTCGATCATGAGATGCACATCAAGCTCGCTCCGGGCGGTCCGATGAATCGCATCGACGATGAACGGACCGAGTGTGATGTTGGGGACGAAGTGACCATCCATCACATCCACATGCAGGATGTTGACACCCACATCCTCGACCCGTTTGATCTCACCCTTTATATCGGTGAAGTCAGCCGAAAGCAGTGAGGGTGCAATCCTGATAGTGCTCATAATGAGAATCTCTTCTCTTTGTCGATAGTAATAACCACGTTCACGGTGTCTCCCCGCGAGACAATAGAACCCGCCCGTGGCTGGTGCGACACAATCCTCGATCTCAAGGGGTTGAATTCGTCATCCAGGCTCGATTCTCGTACAAAGAGCCCCAACCGTTCAAGCCTCATCTTTACTGCGATATATGACTGGTTCCTGAGATCAGGGAGAAGAACGCGGGCCTTGCGAGGCCCGTCGTTTACAAGGATGTTTACGGGGCTGCCCTTAACGGCCCGGTGGCCCGGCAGGGGCTCGGTGGAGAGCACCTCTTCGGGATAACCTTTTTCGCTCGGGGCCCGTGTCACATAACCGACATAGAACCCGGCCTCTTCAAGATCGATGAGCACGGTCCGGAAGGGTTTGCCTATGCAGTAGGGAACATCCTCATACTCACCACCCCTGCTTATCATGACGACGATCTTCCGGCCTTGCTTGACAACCTGCCCGGCCGGCGGGTCCTGAAGGGAAACGGTGCTTTCGGGGTACTCAACACTGAATTGCTCACCCACGACCTCATACTTAAGCCCGTTATCGTTCAGGATGAGGGCCGCATCGACCTCCTCCATACCCCTCACATCAGGCACCGTCACCTGGCGGCCGCCCACAAACAACATCATCAGAAGATTGAGCAGGAAGGCCATCCCCACGATGGTGGCGATTCCTATCACGAAGTATGTGAGGATCCGCTTGAACATCACACCTTTTCCAGTCTCGCGGCAAATATGCCGTCGACATTATCTCTGTGGGGCAGTGTCTGCATCATCCCTTCTTTATAGACGACAGTCTCCGGTACAAACCGACCTATGTCGGCAAACCGGACATCACCGCGTTTCGCAACAACCGTCTCGACGATCTTCTCGTTCTCTTCGGGTTCGATGCTGCATGTACTGTATACCACGATTCCGCCGGGCTTCACAATCTCAATCGCGCCGTTCAAGATCTTGCGCTGGTAGGATGCCATTCTTGCGATATCGCTTTCGCGTTTGGCCCACCTGAGATCCCACCTTCTGGCCAGGACCCCGAGCCCGGTACACGGTGCATCGACAAGCACGAAATCGGCATCCGTGAAAGCGGCATTCCTCGCATCGGAGACGGCATAGAGCATACCATCGTGGCCGAGTCGCAGTGCATTCCGCTTTACATCGGCAAGGCGATCAAGGGAAACATCACTGGCGACAAGCGTCCCCTTCCCACCCATTAGCTCGTAGAGGTGCGTGGCTTTCCCTCCGGGTGCGCTACAGAGATCGACGGTCGTGCTTCCACCCTCGGGGCTCAAAACATGGCCGACCAGGGTCGAGCTTGCATCCTGGACCTGGACGAGCCCGAGTTGGTGAACACGCAGCCGGTCGACGGGACTTGCACCCCGGACATAGACATGAGCGGTACCGGAAAAACCGCTGGAGACGATCTCGATTTCATCAGACTTAAGCGCTGCTTCAAGGTCTTCCCGTGTTGTTTTCATGGTGTTCGCCCTGAGACCAATCGCGGGGACCCTGTTATTGGCCTCGGCAAGGCTTATCACTTCATCAACACTCCATCGCTTGAGCCAGCGCTTCACAAGCCAGGCCGGATGAGAGTAGCGGGCCGCGATATGCTTAACGGGGTCTTTCTTAACCGAGGGATATTCGATCTTATCCTTCTCTCTCAAGAAGCGCCTAAGAATCGCATTCACGTATGCAGCCTGATGGGCATCACCATGCTTCTTAACGAGCTTCACTCCCTCATTGGTTGCACCGTAGTCGGGCACCTTATCAAGAAACAGGAGCTGGTAGAGTGAAAGCCGGAGAACATTGAGGACCGTCGGGGATACGACACGGCTCTTCCGGGAGAACTGCTTTACTATATGATCAAGCCTGTTACGCCATTTGATGGTGCCGCTTACTATCTGAGTGGCAAGCGCCCGCTCGCGGCGTTCGGGATCGGACCTGGAAAGGTACTCTTCTAAGAGAGCCTCGGGCTTGGCCCTGCCGGGATATTCGACAAGAACCCTGAGGGCGATCTCACGGGCGGAGAGTTTTGTCACTCTTGCCTCCGCAAACAGCCACGTCCGGCTCCCCCTCCTCTGCCGGACCACCGGCACGTGGGGTCACACGCTGAAGGAAGAAGCTTATCGCACCCTCAACCTTGGAAAGATCGACACGCGTATCCCTGCACGGTCCGTGTGGGCGGTCATTCAAGACACCTATCACAGGGATGGGGTAGCTTTCCTGGATACCGCCTGTAAGATCACGTTCGCATGCGACTGCGACTATGGCCCTGGGTCTGGTTTCAACAATCACCCGTCGCGCCAGTGTGCCGCCCGTGGCTATCGACATCTTTATGCCATAGGAATCACACATGGTCAGGAGATCCGCTATCTCGCACTTGCCGCACCGCTCACAGTTCCGGACTTCCGCGGTCACCCTGTGAGGGCAGTCAAAGTTCTGGAGACAGTGAGGAAGGAGGAGCAGCAGCCGGTCACCTTCGACAAGCCGTGATGCGGTCCTGACGAGTGAGTTATTCATTTCGATGAATGAGCCTCTTATCTCATCAGACTGAATGCCGAGGACTCTCCCTATTGCGGAGGCGAGCGGAAAGAGAATCCGCACGGTAATCTTCTTTGCCGAGATGAGATCGCGCCGGATGAAGCTGCTGAGCACGATCACGATGAAGAGACTGACGACCGCGAGATAAAGCCCGAGGAATGCGATCCCCACAATGAAGGGCAGCTCGGAATAGATCTCTCCCAGCCTTGGCTGGATGAGATACCAGAATCCTAAGAGCGCGAGCCCGAGCAATACCACACCCAGGAAAGAAAGGAATATGAAGAGATTCTTACCGCGGAGAATCCTGGTCTGCCTCATAGCTGAAGAGATCTCCGATCTCGGTCCTGTAGCCCCGGGCGAATTCGGCGCCGGTGACGGGCTTCCGGCCGAGTGCCTGAAGCTTCTTTAGCCACACTGCCCCGCCACTACATGATACTAGGATGCCGTTTTCCGAATCAATCTCAATTATCTTTCCCGGCTCACCCGCTCCGTCCGGTGTGGCACGAAGCGAGGTCCTGATTATCTTTACTGGTTTATCCTTAAAACCTGTCACGGCCCCCGGCCAGGGGCTTACTCCCCGGATATGATTGTGGACCGCCCGCGCGGGCTTGTCCCACGCGACCCGCCCGTCCTGCTTGGAGAACTTCGGTGCATACGATGCAAGTTCATTATCCTGTGCGGCCCGTGGTGCCGTGCCCGCCGCAACGCGATCGCAGGTTTCGACAAGTACGTCCGCCCCAACCACAGCGAGCCGCTCTAAGAGCTCGCCGGCCGTTTCGTCTTCGCCAATTGGGATGGAGCGAGCGAGAATCATGTCACCCGTGTCCACACCTGGATCCATGAAGATCGTGGTGGCACCGGTTTCGGTCTCGCCGTTTATGATCGCCCAGTTCACGGGTGCGATCCCCCTGTACTTGGGAAGCAGTGACGCATGAAGGTTCACGCAACCCAGGCTGGGGAGCGCAAGCATTCTCTTTCTAAAGATCTTACCGTATGCAACGACGGCTATTAGATCGGGCGCGATGGCTTCGAGCACCTCGCGGAATGTCCGGGTGCTGAACTTCTCAGGCTGGTGGACTGTGATGCCATGTTCAAGAGCACACTGCTTGACCGGTGGAGCCTTAAGGCTTAAGCCCCGACCGGCCGGTCTATCGGGCTGGGTCACGACGGCTGCAATCTCGTGGTCGGAGTCAAGAAGTCTCTCGAGGCTTGGAACCGCAAATGCAGGACTGCCGCAGAAGACCACTCTCATAGCGGGGATTTTGTTATCTCCTTCGACCTTTTCCTTATCTCGTTGAGCTTCCTTTTAAGCAGGCTCCGTTTGACCATCCCGATCTTATCAACAAACATCACACCATCGAGATGGTCGATCTCGTGCAAGAAGGCTCTGGCCATGACCCCTTTGGCCTCGATGCTTATCTCGCTTCCTTCAGCATCGAGACCCTGGACCACGACGCTCTCGGGCCGCTTGACATTGGAGTATATGCCGGGAATGCTGAGGCAACCTTCCTCACCGATCTCCTCACCACACGCGGACACGATCTCCGGATTTATGAGGGCGAGATGCTGCCTCCGGCCTTCCCCGTCAATGTGAACGACCACGATCACCCGTTTGGTGACCCCGATCTGGGGTGCAGCAAGCCCGAGCCCGGCGGCGTGATCGACGGTCTCCATCAGGCTCTGAATGAGCTCCATGGTATCGTCACCAACCGTCTCAACGGGCTCAGACTGCCGTCTTAAGACCGGATCGCCATAAAGCCTTATCGGTACTCTTGCCATACGCTTATTCCCGTTCGACTATCGCCGAAATCGCTGCCTTGGAGAACTCGACCTTGACGTTCTCTGCAATCTTAAGGACGACAACGTTTTCCTTCACACCGACAACCGTGCCGTACACTCCACCCGATGTAACCACCTTGTCTCCCTTCTTGACCGACTCCAACATCTTTTGATGGGTCTTCTGCTTCTTCTGTTGCGGTCTAATCAAGAGGAAGTAAAAGATGACGAAGATCAGTACTATCGGCCACAGCCCGAGGAGCCCGCTTGAGCCTCCCTCCTGCTGCTGATCGCACTGTCCCAGGAGGGACGCGATCGAGATCAATCCGTTGAGTACTACAAACATCTGGACACCTCCATTCAGTCCTGCTGACTCGCCCCTTCAAACTTCGAGTGAAAGGCATGTCTCCACTCGCTGAATCTGTCTTCCGATATCGCCTGTCGTATTTCTCTCATCAACCTCTGATAATACGTGACATTGTGCAGTGTTGCAAGATTGGGTGCAAGGAGTTCGCCGGCATTGAAAAGATGTCTGAGGTACGCCCTTGAGAAGTTCTTGCAGGTATAACAGTCACACTCGGGATCAATGGGTGAGAAATCCCCGGCATACATGGCGTTTTTCACGACTACCTTACCCTGCGAGGTAAAGAGCGACCCGTTCCTTGCATTCCGGGTCGGCATTACACAATCGAACATATCAACTCCTCTTGCAACACACTCGACGATGTCCTCCGGGAACCCGACCCCCATCAGGTAGCGCGGCCGGTCGGCCGGAAGGAGCTCCGTCGAGACACTCACCATCTCAAACATCGCACTCTTGGGTTCACCCACCGAGAGCCCGCCGATTGCATAGCCGTCGAATTCTATCTCAATCAGGGCATCCGTACAACGTTTACGGAGCGCCTCATACGTGCTCCCCTGGATTATCCCGAAAATCGCCTGTCCGGGCCCCAGACCGAGATCGTTAAATGCCTTCCTCGAGCGCTCTGCCCATCCGATCGTAAGCTCGGCGGACTTTCTGGCTTTGTCATAGGATAGCGGATACGCCGTACACTCATCAAGAACCATAATTATGTCGGCCCCTATCTTGGCCTGAATCTCAACAACTTTCTCGGGTGTGAGAAAGTGCTCGGATCCGTCAAGATGGGACCTGAAGGTCACGCCATCCTGGGTTATCTTCGTAAGATCGGTCATGCTGAAGATCTGGAAACCACCGCTATCGGTAAGCGTGAGCCCGTCCCATGACATGAACGCGGCCAGCCCGCCGGCCTCCGCTACGATGTCGGGACCGGGTCTGAGATAGAGGTGATAGGTGTTCCCAAGTACGATCTCCGCGCCGGCCTCTTTCAGTTCCCGGGGCGAAAGCGCCTTCACGGTTCCCTGGGTACCGACAGTCATGAAGGCCGGGGTCTCGGCCGTACCGTGCTCTGTCCGGATGAGGCCCCGTCTGGCACCCATCGATTTATCGATATGAAGAACTTCAAATTCCACGCTACCAACTCCTACACTATCAGCATGGCATCGCCATAACTGAAGAACCTGTACTTCTCGACCACGGCCTCGTCATATGCCTTCATAATAAGGTCTCGACCCGCAAATGCGCAAACGAGCATAAGCAGTGTCGAGCGCGGCAGGTGGAAATTGGTGATGAGGGCATCGACCACCTGGAAATCATAGGGAGGCAGAATGAACTTGTGTGTCCAGCCGCTCTGGGGCTTAAGATCCCCCCCACCTGATCGCTCGGCAACCGTCTCAAGCGTCCGGACGGAGGTTGTACCGACGGCAACGACACGCCCGCCATCCCGCCTCGCGGTGTTTATGCTCCGGCAGCAGGCCTCATCTATCTCGAAGTACTCGGCATCAAGCACATGCTCACCCGGGTCATCGGTCTTTACCGGGAGGAATGTGCCGGGCCCCACGTGCAGAGTTAGAGATGCTATTTCTACCCCCTTATCCCGTATCCGCCTGAGCAGCTCATCGGAGAAGTGAAGACCGGCTGTGGGGGCCGCGACCGAGCCTTCCTTCCGGGCATAGACGGTCTGGTACCTTTCTATGTCTGATTCTTGAGGCGGTCTCTTTATATAGGGAGGAAGCGGGACCTGACCCACATCAGCGATTACAGTCTGAACATCAACCCCGGGAAACTCGATCACGCGTTTGGCGCCGTCCAATCGCTCGGCGATCACGCACTTGTACTTGTCCCCGAGGAGCACGTCCATACCGGTCTTAAGCCTCCTCGACGGCGAGACCAGTGCTTCCCATCTACCGTTACCAACTTCTCTTACAAGCAGGATCTCAACCTTGCCGCCGGTCCCCTGCTTCCGGCCTTCGAGTCTCGCCTTTATGACCTTGGTATCGTTGATGACAAGAAGATCGCCGACTTTAAGATATTCAGCTATGCTCTTAAACTGGGCATGGGAGATCGCGCCATCCGCTCGCTCAAGCACGAGGAGACGTGACTGTTCACGCCGCTTGGCCGGCACAAAGGCGATCAGGCTCTCTGGAAGGTGATACTCGAAGTCATCGGTTCTCATCAGAAGAGCTTTGACTGGTCTTTCGGGGAACGTGCTTTACCGAAGTGTTTATGTGCGAGCTCGGTTACCTCTCGCCCACGCGGAGTACGCTCGAGAAAACCCTCCTGCACGAGATAGGGTTCGTAGACTTCCTCGATGGTCTCCCCCTCTTCGCCGACAGCCGTGGCCAGGGTATTGATACCCACGGGCCCGCCGCCGAACTTCTCGATTATGGTTGTCAGTATCCGCTTGTCCATGTCATCGAGCCCGCATTCATCAACCTCAAGCGCCTCAAGCCCGATCCGGGCGATGTCCCTCGTTATCCTGCCCTCACCCTTGACCTGGGCGAAGTCCCTTATCCTCCTGAGAAGCCTGTTGGCAATCCTGGGGGTGCATCTTGCGCGTCCGGCAATCTCAGTGGCACCGTCATTATCGATTTCTATACCGAGAATACCGGCAGATCTTTCGACGATCAGTTTAAGCTCCTCGGCGGTGTAGAAACCAATCCGGCTTACGACCCCGAATCTGGCCCGCATCGGTGCGGTGATCATACCTGCCCGGGTGGTGGCTCCAATCAAAGTGAACTTGTTGAGATTGAGTTTGATCGACCTTGCGCTCGGACCCTTATCGATCATGATGTCGAGGGTGAAGTCTTCCATAGCGGGATAAAGATACTCTTCGACGATATGATTAAGCCTGTGGATCTCATCGATAAAAAGGACACAACCCTCCCTGAGATTGGTAAGCACCCCGGCCAGATCGCCCGGGCGCTCGATCACCGGACCGGAGGTCGCGGTCATGGCCACACCTATCTCATTTGCGATAATCGAAGCAAGGGTGGTCTTACCGAGTCCGGGTGGGCCGTAGAAAAGCACGTGATCCAGGGCTTCACTCCGCATCTTCGCGGCTTCAATAAACACCCTGAGGTTATCTTTGAGCTTCTCATGACCCACGAATTCTTCAAGTGTCTTGGGTCTGAGACTGGTATCGAGTTCCTGCTCATCGATACCGGCCGTGGGATCGGTTATTCTCGGGACATTTTCATCCCGGACCGTACCCAATCGCTTTCTTCTAGGTGTGTCTGAGGGAACCACGTATCAGCTCCTCTACATCCAGTTCCTTTTCCGCTTCATCTACGCACTTCTCAACTGCTTTTCTTGCACCGGGACGTGTGAATCCGAGCGCAATCAGTGCCTGTACGGCTTCGGATACCTTCTCACGCGGCGAAAGCACGCCTGCACTCACACCGACGGCTATCTCTTCCTCAGAGATCCGCTCCTTAAGCTCTACAATAAGCCGCTGGGCCGTCTTCCTCCCCACCCCTGAGATTGCCGTCAAGAAACTCATTTCTTCCTTCACTATTGCATCGCAGAAATCATCGACGCTTGAACCCGACAGGATCGTGAGCGCCGACCTCGGGCCTATCCCCGAGACGGAGATCAGCATCTGAAAGAGACGCCGCTCTCTGGTCGTCGCAAACCCGAAAAGGGCGTGAGTATCTTCCCTCACGTGAAAGTGCGTATAGACCAGTGTGTCCGAGCCGACCTCGCCAAGCGCATCGTAGCTGGATAGCGGAACAAGCACTTCATAACCCAGGCCGTGGGTCTCAACCACTATCCTGGCCGGTGACTTCTCAACAAGTGTACCTTTTATGTAGGATATCAAGCGGTGAATCCTCGCTGAGTTTCCTTCTGTGTACATGGCAGAGCGCTACTGCAAGCGCATCAGCTTCATCTTCGCCGGGGATTTCGGCCAGGTGCAACAAAGCCGTCACCATGAATCTGATCTGTTCCTTGGATGCCGCACCACTTCCTACTATGGCCTGTTTTATCTCCCCGGGAGAGTATTCGCCGATCTTGACATTGTGGGTGGCGGCAACGAGGAGTGCCACGCCTCTTACGTGACCCAACCTCAAGGCTACGCGGACATTGTTCTTCACAAACACATCCTCAACCGCGATCTCATCCGGCTGGAATCTGGCCACAATCTCGGTCAGGCCGTGGTGAATGTGTTTGAGTCGTTCATGGAAAGGCGCACGCGGAGATGTCGATAGTGCACCTGAGACAAGTACGACCGCCATCCCGCTCCCCGCCTCCACAACCGCATAACCAGTCCGCTTGATGCCGGGATCGATACCGAGTACTACCATGAGCTACCCCCCGCCCAGGCTCTCGATTATCTCATCGGGAACGTCGAAGTTGGCGTATACCTTCTGGACATCCTCGTGCTCATCAAGAGCATCCATCAACCTCAGGATCTGCTCAGCGGGCTTGCCTTCGAGTTTGATGACCGTCTGTGGATTCCTCGTAAGCTGCGCACTCGCGAGAGGGATGCTCTTCTCACTCAGACTGCTCCTCACCTTCTCGAGATCACCGGACGCGGTGACTACCTCGTAGAACTCGTTTTCAGCCTTCACGTCCTCCGCTCCGGCGTCGAGCGCGGCGGTCATCAGTTCATCCTCATCGACCTTGCCCTTTTCAACCTCAATCGAGCCCTTGAGATCGAACATCCATGAGACACAACCGACCTCACCCAGATGACCATTGTTCTTGCTCAAGAGATGTCTGATCTCAGACGTGGTTCTGTTCTTGTTGTCCGTAAGGACCTCGATCAGGATCGCAACACCCTGGGGCCCATAACCTTCGTAGCTATGCTCCTCGTAAGTTATACCGGGAAGGTCACCCGTCCCCCGCTTTATGGCTTTGTCGATGTTGGCGGCCGGCATATTGCTCGACCGGGCACTATCGATTGCCGTCCTCAGTCTCGGATTCCCGTCAGGGTCCCCGCCACCGGCGCGGGCGGCGACAGTGAGCTCCTTGATGATCTTACTGAAGAGTTTGCCCCGTTCGGCGTCGGCCTTGCCCTTCTTGCGTTTGATTGTACTCCACTTGGAATGGCCTGACATAGACGTTCACCTCTCTATTTACAATAGATACCATAAGATAGGAATCAATTCAAACCAAAATTACGAGGAAGAGTCCATTTCACTATATCAGTGGGGCCAGACCCCATATGCTATTGGGGTCTGACCCTGTTTATCCGGCTTTCTTAGCCTATCGAACGAGTGTTATGCGGTTCACACTCGACTCGTACTCGGCCTCGAGGTAAAGGAAATAGACACCGCTCGAAACACGTCTGCCGTTGGTGTCGTAACCATCCCATTTCACGCCGTGGTTACCCGGTTCCACGACCTCCCAGTCGAGCAGCGTGGCCACAAGATGCCCCTGGACATCGTAGATATGCAGGCTGACAGGCCCGGGCCTGGGTGCTGAGTACCAGATTGTCGCATTCGGGTAGAACGGGTTCTGGGCGCTTGTCTGAAGCCTGTAGGCCACCGGTCCAGTTGACGCAAAGAAACTGGGGCCGCATACAGCAGGCGGTGTCTGTGGAACATCCGACGTCGAGTTATATGTGTAGCCTGAAAGCGTCAGATTGGTCACATCGAAGCAGAACGAGCCCGAGGGATTCTTCTTCTTCCTCGATTCGATAACTGCAATCCCGGATCCATCACTTGTGCCGGTATTGCCGGTTTGGCTTATCGCGCCGGACCAGTCACCGGTCACCGTGACTCCCGATACGGTGGCGTGATCCTGGTCGTGGACCGTGACAGACGCTCGGCCGAGCCAGTTCCCCTTACCCTTATCTACGTTTTCAACCGTTAGGCCGTGAACGTGGAGCTCGATAGCCGGCCCGGTCACGATCGTGAAGGCACCATCCGACACATCTTCAGCGCTGTTGGTTGCGGCATCGAAGGCGACCACCTTCACGTAGCAGTTGGTGGAGGGATCGGCGGGGACGGTCCAGGGATAGACACCATCATTGGCCTCACCCGTAGCAATCTCCGTATAAGTCCCGCCGGCACCAGTAGTAGAGTAATACAGGTCTATGGAGGTTACACCCACGTTGTCCGTGGCATTCCATGTGATGTCGTGGCCCGTGCCCGCCTGCCAGGTCTCACCGCCATCAGGCGCAGTGACAGCAATAACAGGGGGTTCCGTGTCCGACGGTCCCGAGACGGAATTAAGAGCACCCGGTGTACCCAGATCGGTTCCTGAGCCATCGTAAGTACCCCCACGCGCGACGGCTTCAGCCCAGTTGGAGCCGACATTGTTATCCTGAGCGGCATCCACCAACTCCATCGTCTTGCCGTTGGGATCGGGCCACGGCGATGACCCGGTGTAGTAAACCTCGTCGACGATGGCTCCGACGCGATTCTCCAGGATGACCTCGTCGGCACCATTGCCGAGTGTGAATCCGCTGTAGACATAGTCCGCAGTGTATCCACCATTCTGGCCGGGATTACCGTTCTTCCCGAGGACGAGGTACCCGCCCGCCGGGACGTAGAGGGACGCGCCGTGCTCGATCAGGTGTGAATCTGAGCCGTTGTCCCGAATCGTCCAGTTTTCTATATCCACATCTTCTGCACCGGGATTGTAAACTTCGAACCATTCGCCCCTGTTATCCCGGACCGAGGCTGGATTCTGCATGATCTCATTTATGACCACCACCTCAGGCGGCCCAACACTCGTGATCGTGAAGGCACCATCAGATACATCTTCACCACTGTTGGTCGCGGCATCCCAGGCAACCACCTTCACATAACAGTTGGTCGATGGATTGTCGGGGACCGTCCAGGGATAGACGCCGTCATTCGGCTCACCCGTGGCAATCTCTGTATAGGATCCACCGGCTCCCGTGGTCGAGTAATAAAGGTCAATGGAAGTCACGCCCACATTGTCAGTGGCCGTCCAGGTGATATCATGGCTTGTACTACCCTCCCAACTCTCGCCACCATTCGGTATGTCAACCGATACCACCGGGGACTCAGTATCCGGGATGCCACCGTCCATCGCGATCGTGGCGGGAAGGCCTGCACTCGAGCGCTCGTCGGGTCCCTGACTCACTTCACCCGTACCATCCACCATGTAGTTCGTGAGTCCCGTTGTCTTTATTGTGATGTCGCCTGAGCAGTAGCCGGCGTAGCTTGTGTACGTGCCCGTCGGTTGGCCTTCTTCGGTCTGAAGCACAAGCGCGGGATCTGCTGTAACACAGCTTGCCTGCGCCAGTAAGACACCTTCGACCACATCTATCCGTGGGTGGTGCCAGCTCGAACTCTGGCCGGCGCCCACCAGGATCACAGCAACAGCCGGCGTAAGATCGTTCATGTAGTCCGAGTTCATGCTGGATTCGCTGCCGTGATGGTTGACATGAAGTGCCTCGACCCCTTCGGATGTGAGCAATGAGGCACCGCCCCCCGGCATTAGAGAAGTGGCAAGCGGTGTTTCAACGTTGACCTGGGAGGTAACCCGGCCGGTGCACGCATTGTCGTCGTCCCCACCACCCATGTCACCGCCGGTTATGTAATCAAAGTCCTTGTACTGTATAAGAATTGCAACAGACCTGTCATTCTCGTTGCTCGTGGCTCCCGAAACCTGCCCATGGCCGAGCACGTTTCCATCCACAACGACGGCCTTGGCCGTAGCTCCATCTCCCAGCTGGACAGTCTGCCCCAGGGGCATCTCGGTCACAGGGCCCGCAGTCGTGGTCGCCGCAGCGTTCTCGAAATCCTGAACCGTCTGAGAGGTGTAGGGGCTCCCGTTGTCCCAGATGTTATGTTGGACATCGTAGCCGCCGTTGATCACATCATCCAGACCACCGGCATGATCCGCGTGCCTGTGGGTCAAGAGCATATAGTCGAGTCCGTCGGCGGGAAGCAGGCCCACCTCATTCTCGAGATACGGGATGATCTCACTGTTCCCTTCCCCGTTGTCACCGCCGTCGATCAGGAACGTAGTTCCATCGGGGCCGATGATAAGGGTACAGTCCCCCTGTTGAACGTTTATGTGGTGAATCTCCAGCAGCCCGGATGGCGTGAAGCCAAGTGCGGTTGATGCGAGAAAAGTGAGGGTTAAGACAACTGCGAGTGAGACAAAACGGGGCGCTGCACTGCGGCTGATACTCATAGCTGGGCCCTCCTTGCTCAAGGTTGTGGAATCTCAGTTGGCGCTGACACCCGCAGGCTATCGCGATTTCGATGGGGCTGTCAAGAGGACTTTTGGGTACCCTAAGGGCGAGGCAAGTCTACTCTGACTCAGGGGCTTCAGGGACACTCTTGATGGTCTTCACGTCTATCCGCTTAAGATTGATTTCTCCGACCCCGTTTTCGAATGCAGCCATGAGATGTGGCACTTCTTTGGCTGAGAGGCTCCTGCCGCCGAACCTGTAACGTGATGTAACCACCGAGTCGAGAGCGAGGATATCGGTACCGGCAAAGAGCCTGTTGTCTTCAATAACAGGTCCCGGACCCGTCGGGCCTCCGTTAAGGAGGACCCGGCCGGCATCGATAATGTTGAGATCAGGGCGTACCGCCGTCGCGAGATCGCCTATTGCCTGCGAGAGATCCAACCGCGTGTGGAAAGCCGACCGGTCCCAGATGACACCCATCAGGTTCTTAATCGCAAGGCTGACCCGTGCGGCGGAATGATGCTTGGCGGCGGCAACGTTGATGAAGAGATCGGTACTCGAAAGCATCTTGAGAACCTCGGTTTGCTTTAAGACCTTGCCCGCTACTTCAATGGGCCCGAAGAAGGTCCGCTCATTCGCAAGCACGAGTTTGGCGGCCGGGTACTTGTCAGCCACCTTCACGAGTTCGACTTTCTTGAAGAAAGCTGCTTTCTGAAGGGTGTGGTCGGTGATGATGACTTCCTTCACCCCGGCATCCACCAAAAACTCACAGAGAGCATCGACAAGCCCGGGTGATGTGGTCGTGGCCCGCCCGGAAGGATGGGGAAGACAGATGTTGGGTTTTATGAGTACGCTTGCCTTGGATGGATCTCCGGGAAGAAGATTCTTGATACCGCCTAATGAGGAGAAGAGGCTTCGAACCGCATCACGTGCAGCTCCTTCTATCTCCCAGACCAGGGCCTTGGGCTTCTCGTCGCCCAGCGATAGATTCCAGGGTACCAGGCCTGCCGCAAGAGCGGCGCCACCGGCCTTAAGGAAACGCCTTCGGTTCATGCTTATCCGCCTCGCCTGCTATGCCACGTCGATCAGTTGCTGTTCTACCCTGGCAAGGTCCATCTCACCGAGACCCATCTCGTGTCCTATCCGGATGTAACCGATGTCCTCCCCGGACAGTTGCTGCCCCGTCAGATCCCGGAAAAGCGTTGCCCCGTAGGAATCAACGGCAACAGGATCAGTACCCACAATCAGGTGCCGCGCAAGTATCACATCATCCGGTGTACCCGCGTTGGGACCGTGCGCCTTGAGCACACGGAAGGCATCCATGATGGTCAGATGCGGTTTGATAACCGTGTTTATGTCCGCGAGTTTCTGATCGAGGTTCGGGTGGATACTCTCACGATTCCCACCGAGAAGGCCCATGAGATTCTTCATACCCATCGTCAGTCTTGCCAGGCTGTGGTGCTTAAGCACAGGCACATTTATCAGGACGTCGGCGTCAAACGCGTCCGCATACATCTTCCAGGACTTGATGCTCCTGCCCTCGGGAATGGACACATCCTCAAACTTCCGCTCGTCCATATAGCCGATATCTCCGCCGGCGCGCTTCACGGCTTCCTCGATTCCGCTCAGCCGGTAGGTTCGTCTCACGGGATTGCAGGGGTAATCAAACACATTGACCTGCTTCGCACCGGCATCCTGGCACATCTCAACGACAGTCTCAACTACGAGGGGGTTGGTGTTCGCAGCCTGTTCGGGTGTCCGGCTCCACGCGATGTTGGGTTTGACCGCAACCGTGTCACCCTTCCTGACAAACCGCTCTATGCCACCGACCGCATCGATCGCCGCCCGTACGAGCTTCTTTGGATCGTCACTGCCCCTGGCAATCGCGAGTCCGATATCCTGCCTCGCGGCCCCCTTCATGGTGCGCAGGACCGTGGTCCCCCCGGCCACCTTCTCCTTCTCACCACCGCATCCGATGAGGTGCGGGCACGTCGCGGCCAGACCGGCCACGGCCATGCTCTTAAGAAATGCGCGTCTGTGCAGTCTCTTTTCATCCATGGCTAACCCTTCCTTAAGTTAAGTGCTTTTTCTATCTTCACCAATGCGTTTTTGATAAAGTCGAAGTCCGAGCTCGGATCCTTCGCGTCCCAAACACCAAGGATGTAGGCCTCGCGGATGATGACGAATGACCTCGTGCCGTCCTCAAACTCAACCTGGGCCGAGCGGTCGCGATGGTCCAGCGTCCCCTGTTCACCGAGATGGAAAATGTATGACTCGAACGCCACGGCCGCGGCCTCCGCCGTCGGATAGGAGATAATGAAACCGGTCACGTCAATCCCACCCGCTTTGTACGTGGCGGCCACGCCTTCAGTATCGTCACCGAGGTGAAGCACGTTCTCTGAATCGATGTAGCGGATGTTGTTAAGCGCGAGGGGCTTTACAAAGTACTTCTCACTCCGGGCGATCCTTGACTGTGGCGGCAGGAGATCTATTATACCGGGCAGCGCGCCGGCCTCAGTGATGTTCGCGGCAAGCGCTTCTCCGAGAGCAGTCATGGCCTCTTCGGACCCGGGCATCTCATCAAACGCGAGGAGCCTGCAGTAGTATTGTCCCTTCCAGAAGTCGAGCGAGGAGGAGGTCTTCATGCCCTCGTTACCGATATCGACAAAGTCAGCCCCACCGTACCGGACGGTACTGTATATCCCGAACGCGCCGGCAGCGGTTCCCATATCATACACACTCACCTCGATCTCCGAGCCCGCTTCGGTCTCATATTCCCCACCGGCCACTGCGACGATGTCATAATCGAAATAGAGTTCTGCGCCGCCGTTTAAGAAATCGTAGAGCGTGCTATCCCTGTACTCCGCAGTCGCACCGAGGGCACTGACACCGTCAATGTCACCAGGTACAGGAAAGAGGTGGGTGTAGGCGCCCTTCTCGGCGCCGCACCCCACGATGATTGCCAGCAGCACCAGAACGATGACGGACTTTGACGACACAACCTTACCTTGACTCATGCTACTTACTCCCCTCACGATCACTCAGACTCCCCGCCCTCCGGAATAGCGCTCGGGGTGCCGGTCCTCACCGCGGGCGGTGACACGGATACCCGGCTCATCCTTCAGGGGGCACTTCTTCTCGCAGATACCGCAGCCTATACACGTCTCTGTCACAACATAAGGTCGTTTGACCACGATGAGTTTGTTCGTTTCCTGCGCAAGGACTTCGGTGTCCCAGAACTTGATCGATTTCTCCGGAGTCGGACAGTGCTCCTCGCAAACCAGACAATCGAGATTCTCATTCCATGGGTAGCACTTGTTCTTGTTGAAATAGGCTATGCCGATCTTGGTCTCCTTCTTCTCCTCAAGCGACAGGCTCCTAATGGCACCGGTAGGACAGACCTGCGAACACGAGTTACACTCATAATCGCAATAGCCCATGGCAGGCACGAGCTTGGGTGTACCCATGCCCTCAAGGCCGGCTTCAAAAACGGTCGGCTGGAGGCCGTTAGTGGGACACACCTTCATACACTTCGCGCACCGCACGCATCTGTCGAGAAACTCCTCTTCGGGCAGAGCCCCCGGCGGCCGGATCAACCATGGAGGGAAGTCACGATCGGATACCTTGAGTTTGAGCAGGGGTACTGTGACTGCCGCAACGACGGCCGATTCGAGAAACCGGCGCTTCGATAGATCGAGCCCTGCCGGAATCGCCTTCCTCTCATCCCTGATACTCCCCACAGGAGACTGGAAATTGAAACCTATAGCATCCTCAGGACAGACATCCTGGCAGTTGAAGCACTCGACACACTCCTGCGGCCGGTACCCGCCGGCCTTGTCGGCAATCGCGGCGGTCTTACACTCGTGGACACACCGGTTGCACTCCGTGCAAGTGTCCCTGTTGACGACCCACCTCAGGAAACTGACTTTCGACAGGAGTCCGAGCATTGCACCCAGCGGACAGAGATAGCGGCACCAGAATCTCCGGTCGAGGAATGAAAGCACCAGTATCAGCCCAAAGAAAAGAAACGAGATATGATGGAGTGCCGTTATCGTCTGGTACCCGATCTCAGGATTCGGGAATAACACGTACTGTTTGAGGAAATCGTATATGGGCTCCGAGATCCCACTCACGACAGGGACCTGCCAGAGGGGATCGAGCACGGCTCTGGCGGCAAAGGTGAGATAGGGATAGACGACCACCGCATAGCTCCTGGTCGCGATCGGAATCGGGTCCATCAGCCAGGCAATCTGGGTACTGAAGAGTGCAGCCACAAGAAAAGCACCGAGGAGGTAATACTTGATGTTTCGGAGCCCACGAGAATGTTTGATCCTGGGCTCGCTTCGCCTCTTCCGCTTTCTGCCCAGGAGACGGTCCCATATGTCTATCGTGGTCCCGAGTGGACATACCCAGTTACAGAAGAACCTGCCCAGTATGATCGTGAGGACGACCACGACGAGAGCAGGTACAAACTTGGGAAAGAAGTCAACGGCATTGCGTGACGCCAACATTGAGGAAACCGCGGTCAGGGGGTCCATACGCAGAAAGAAATCGGGCGGAAGCCAGGTTTCTACAGGTGAAACCGTTCGGATCAGTATTCCGAGGAACAGCACGAACACCACGACCTGAATGACACGTCTTACATTGCTGAGTCTCAGAATCGGGCGGGCCTTGTGCTCGGGGGACATCATACTAGTTATTTGGCATTTTTAGAGCCCATAATCAAGGGAAAACGATATCGGGGCTATAGCGCCGCCAAGAAATCTGTGGAGCGGCGAATGTCGTCCTTGGTGACGGATGAGGCGAGTTCAAGGACGCTTATTACAGGCCGGTTTATCTTCGCGAAAACACCGGCGAAGTCTATTTCTCCGGTTCCGGGGGCCTTGTGATCGCGAACAAAGACCGAGTCATGGATGTGCATGCCGAAGATGTGAGCCTCGAGAAGATCAAGCACCTCAAGATGAGAAGAAAACCCGAGCACCTCCTCCACGTGGGCATGACCCAGATCATGCCAGTAGCGCAGCCTGGGTGAGGGTATCTCCCGTATGATGTGGATCACTTCATCGGGAAGCGGTATCTGGTTGTGGAAGTAACGGTTCTCAATGCATACCGTGACCCCTGAGTCTTCCGACCGGGCAAGCAACTCCTTGAGACTTTTGACAGCCGAATCGAGGAAAGCAGGTTTTCGGACATCCCTGGCTTCCGTCAGGTTTTGACGAATCTTGCGAGCATCGGCAGATGCGACACCCTCAGCCTTGACAACATCCGCGAGCTCTTTAAAGAAACCCCGGCCCGTATCGACCTCACCCATGTGAAGAATCAGGGCCTTCGCTCCCAGTCTCTTCGCAAGTTCAAGCGACCTCAGTGTCAGGTTGACGGCTTCGGATCGTTCCGGCTCATCAGGAGATGAGAGTGAAAGCGTGTCTCCGCCCCAGTTTGAGGGCTTATTGCTTGCGGGGAGCGGTGAGAAGTTGTGAACACTCGACACCGCGATCCTGCCTGAGCGGACCGCCTCTTCGATCCCGGGGACGGCGTTTTCGCTTACCCTGTACTCCACCTCAAGACGCTCAAACCCCAGGTCGGTGATCTCATCGACCAACTGTCCGCCGTCTTCAGTACCGGCACCATTCCAGGAGGTTGATATGCCAAGTTCGGTGGGAATCAGAGAACTACCTACTTTTTCGCTTCTTCCTTTTCGGCCTTGGCCTCGTCGATTACCTTCTGGGCGGCCTCGTGCGGGACTTGCTCATAGTGCGAGAAGTCACGTTCGTACCCACCCCGGCCCTGGGTCATCGATCTTAAAGTGGTCGAGTACTTGTAGAGCTCGGCAAGCGGGACCTGGGCTCTAACGACCTGGAGATGGCCTTTGGCGTCGATACCCTGGATCTTACCGCGCTTGCCGGAAAGGTCACCCATGACATCACCGAGATGCTCATCGGGCACGGTCACGACGATGTTCATTATTGGCTCGAGCAATACCGGCTTGGCATCCATGAAGCATTTCTTGAAGGCCATGGATGAGGCGATCTTGAACGCCATATCTGATGAGTCGACATCATGGTAAGAGCCGTCAAAAATCGTGGCCTTGAGGTCGACGACTTTATAGCCCGCCAGGGGGCCTGCCTCCATGCATTCGACAACACCCTTCTCAACAGCCGGGACATACTTCGTTGGGACTGCGCCTCCAACCAACTTATTGGCAAACTCAAAGCCCGCTGACCTTGCAAGCGGTTCGATCTTAAGCCATACGTCCCCATATTGTCCCCGGCCACCAGTCTGTTTCTTGTATTTGCCCTGCGACTCGGCCGTGCTCCTGATGGTCTCCCGAAATGCAACGCGTGGCTTTATCAGGTTGACATCGACATTGAACCGGTCTTTCAGGCGCTTTAAAACGACATCGAGATGGAGCTCGCCGAGACCCGATATCAGAGTCTGCTTGGTCTCACCGTCGACTGTCATCGAGAAAGTCAGATCCTCCTGATGAAGCCTGGCAAGCCCGCTCGATATCTTGTCCTCGTCTCCCTTTGTCTTGGCCTCGATTGCATCCCTCACCACCGGCCTGGGGAACAGGATCGGGTGGATGATGACGGGTGAGCTCTTTGCACAAAGCGTGTCATTGGTCCCCGTGTCGCGGAGCTTCACGGTTGCACCGATGTCACCTGCAACCAGTCTGTTCACCTCACGCCTTTCCCGGCCCATCAGCGTGTAAATCTGCGTGAACCTCTCCGTATTGTCCTTGGTGGCGTTATAGACGTCGGTCCCTTCAAGCACCTTTCCGCTAAAGACTCTCAAGATCGACATGTCGCCCACGTGGGGTTCCGAGATGGTTTTGAATACAATGGCTGCAAACGGCTCGTCGGAGGAAACCTTACGCTCGATCTCATCAGTCTCCTGTGAAGCCCTGGCCCTGAACGTACCGACATCGGCCGGTGATGGGAACACATGAGCGATACTGTCAAGTATCTGCTGGGTCCCGATGTTGAACTGGGAAGACGTGCACACCACAGGAATTATCTTGCCCGTGGCGAATCCTTCCTTATAAGCAGCGGAGAGAACGTCCGCCTTGATTTCTTTATCCTCAAGATATGCCTCCATGAGATCGTCACTGCATTCGGCAATGCTCTCGACCATCTCCTTTCTCATGGTCTTGGCCTGATCGGCCATCTCGGCGGGGATTTCCTGCATCATCCCGGCACCCGATCCGCTTCTATCATACTTGTAGTACTTCATCGAAAGCAGATCGACCACACCCGAAAATGCGTCACCCGCACCGACCGGAAGCTGCGCGACAACCACAGGACCTCCGAGGTTGCTCCTGGCCTGACCGACGACCTTATCGAAGTCGGCGTATTCCTTGTCCATCCGGTTGACCACGACCATCCTGGGAAGTGAATACTCTTTCGCGAACTCCCACACCTTCTCGGTGCCCACTTCGACGCCACCGTCGGCCCTCACGAGGACGAGCGCGCTATCGGCGGCTCTGATACCCGCCTTTGTATCACCGTAGAAGTCGGCATAGCCCGGAGTGTCTATAAGGTTGATTCGAACATCACGCCAGTCAAGATGGGCAACCGCGAGGTTTATGGTGATCTTGCGCTCTATCTCATCGTCACCGTAGTCCAGGATCGAACTGCCATCATCCACCTTGCCAAGCCGCTGGGTGGCTTTCGCAGCAAACAGCAGGCACTCGGCAAGTGAGGTTTTACCCGCCCCGCCGTGTGACACCAATACCACATTTCTAATGTCGCTACTCTTATACTCCCTCACCTGCATCTCCCCCATCGAAAGGTCTAAACCCGTAGAAAGGAAATCGCGAAATATGTCGGGAAGCTAACACACCTCCAACGACGTGTCAAGCACCCCAAAAGGTCAGACGCGCCCGCTCAGCGGTACCTGACCCTTCTGTCGCTCCACCGTTTCAGGCCTTCTGTAATCAGGCAGGAGCGCCGGGGAAATCCGGTCCTCCGGAATGCCCGCGCTCTTAAGTTCCTTGTGGAATGTATCCACATGATTCATGCTGAGTTTGCCCGCCTTGGTATCCTTTGAGCGGGCAGCAGCGTTCTTTCCGGCTCTCCTTCCGAAAACAAGTATGTCGAGAAGCGAATTACCCATCAGCCTGTTTCTTCCATGCACACCGCCTGTCGCCTCACCGGCGATAAACAGGTTCGGAACATCGCTCTCGGCATCTGCGTTTATCTTCACCCCACCGTTCTGATAGTGCTGGGTAGGATAGATAAGGATCGGATCCTTTGTCATGTCTATATCACAGCGCTCATACTGCCTTGCCATCGCCGGCAACGCCTTCTTTATCGCACCCTTGCCGTGTTTCAACTCGATCATGGGCGAATCCAGCCAGATGCCATAGACGTCCGATAGGGTCTTTGTGCCCTTACTTCGTTCGCCGCACTCCCGTATGATCGCCGAGGAGACAACGTCCCTTGTCTCAAGCGGGTATACGAACTGGTCGCCATCGATATTGATCAGCTGCGCACCCAGACCCCTCACCTTCTCGGTGACAAGGAGTCCGAGTATCTGCTCGGGATAGGCCGACCCGGTCGGATGGTACTGGATCGCATCCATGAACACGAACGGCGCGCCTGCCCTGTAGGCGAGTACGATCCCGTCCGCCGTGGCTCCGTAGTGGTTACTGGTCGGGAACCCTTGCACATGCAAACGGCCCGCACCGCCGGTCGCAATCACGGTGGTCTTCGCACGGCATACGAAATGCTCTTCGGTTTCCATGTTGTAGAGAATCGCGCCGGCGCATTTTCCTTCCTCGTCCTTGAGGAGTTCGATCGCGGAGGAAAACTCGAGCACCTCGATACCCTTGTTGATCACCTCATCCTTAAGAGTCCTCATTATCTCGGCGCCGCTATAATCACGCGCGGCATGCATCCTCTTCCTTGAAGTACCGCCGCCGTGGATGGTGATGTACGTCCCGTCGTTTTCCTTGTCAAACATCGCACCCAGATCCTGAAGCCACTTCATCACGTAGGGCGCATCAAGCACCAGCGCTTTTACGAGCTCGGGGAAGTTGTGGTAGTGCCCGCCACCCATCACATCGAGAAAGTGCTGTGACGGTGGATCGTTCGACTTATCGGCCGCCTGGATGCCACCCTGCGCCATCATCGTATTCGCATCTCCGAGACGCAGTTTGGTTACGAGCAAAACCTTGGCTCCGGCTTCATTGGCAACGAGGGCCGCTGAAGAACCTGCCCCACCGCCTCCGATCACGAGAACATCGACATCGAAGTCTATCTTGGAAAGATCGAAACCCTTAGGATCTACGCGGCTGTACGCCTGTATTACGGACTCGATCTCTTTAAAGGACTTCTCGCCCTTGCTCGGACCGACCTTTATGTCCACCAGCTCTCCAGCCTTGTGGTCGGGGTGGAACTTCTTGAGAAGTGAGGCCTTATCATCAGCACTCAGCACCGGGAAATCCTCTGACATCCGGCGGGTGCGTGTTGCCTCAACCTTTTTTATGGCCTCCCGCATGTGTTTCGGATAGGGATCTGTACTCGGCTGGTTTGCCATCTCACATCCTCCTCATTTGTCGGTGCCGGCCTCAGTGGCGGAAACCGCCTCGGTTTCGGTAGTCTCTTCAGCGGGCTCGATATCCCGCGTGTCGTAAAGTTTCCTGAGATCTTCCTGCTTCATCTTGATCATATCGTCGATCTCTTTATCAAACTTGCCCGTGTCTAGCTCCCCCAGCCGATCGGCAAGGTGTTTGGCTTCAGGCGCGACGTACTTACCGTAGAGCCGGCGGGCAAGTATACCCACATAGTACTGCACCGTGTCGGCGGGGCACCTGCTTGCACACAATCCGCACATGATGCAATCAAACGAGAGATCGGCAGTCTTTGCGATATCTCCCCTCATCGCGGTTGCCATGTACTGCATGACCTCGATGTCCTGGGGACACACTTTCCTGCACGTGTTGCACTGGACGCATCGCATGAATTCGGGGTAAGCCTGCACCAGTGATTCCAGAGACGGAGTAAGTTTTTCGATATCATAGATGGCTTTGTTGGCCGGATAGAACGGGATCTGTGTAAGATACATACCGTCCTCGACGACCGTCTGGCACGCAAGCGCGACCTTGAGCTTGTAGTCACCCTCTGTCCGGTAGACGGTGCCGCAAGCGCCGCAGAAACCACCGCGGCAGCCACAGCCCCTGAGCAGTGTCAGACCGGCATACTCCAGGGCCTTCTGAATGGTAAGGCCCTCGGGAACCGCGTACTGCTTTCCCATGATATAGATCTTGACCATCCCGGCCGGCGACTCATCCACAGCCGCGTTGCCGGCTTTGCCTGATGTCTTTGCTGCCATGGCTTACCTCACCTTCTCACAAGCCTATTTGGAATCCGGGCTTTCGGAGCTCTCTCCAAGACTGGCTCCGACCATACTTATTATCTGTGCATCGGTCAGGTTCTTCTGCTGGGCCGAGCCCGTGGGACAGGCCGCCCCGCACGCTCCGCACCCCTCACAAAGAACCTCGACCACTTTGACTTTCTTCTTCTCTGTATCAAGCTCTCTTGCACTATAGGGGCAGACACCGACGCAGACACCACATCCGCTGCACGTGTCCTCCACCACCCCGACGATCATGGGATCCCTGTGGACAAGGTCGCCTGAGAACAGCGCCACAACCTTGCTCGCCGCTCCGCCCGCTTGTGCGACAGCCTCAGGAATGTCCTTGGGTGCCTGGCCCGCTCCCGCCAGGTAGAACCCGGTAGTGATACTCTCGACAGGTCTGAGCTTGGGATGAACCTCGGAGAGGAAACCGTCTATGTCGACCTGGATCTTAAGCTCACGGGCCAGATCCTCAGTTCCCACGCTCGGTACGGTCGCAGGAGCAAGCACGACCATGTCCGCTGCTATCTCAACCTTTTTGCCGGTAAGCGTATCCGATCCCCAGACCATTACCTTATCGCCGTCCTGGAATATTCTCGATACCTTACCCCTGAGATACACGGTGCCGTCCTCGTCCACACCCCTCTGGTAGAACTCCTCATAACCCTTACCACCGGCCCTTACGTCGATATAGAAAATGTAGGCCTGGCCGTCATGCACCTTATGCTTGTAAAGCATTGCGTGCTTGGCGGTGTACATACAGCATATCTTCGAGCAATAGGGCTTTCCTCTCTCGGTATCACGCGATCCCGCGCACTGGACGAAGACCACCTCTTTGGCGACCTTTCCGTCCGACGGCCGCAGTATCTCGCCCTGTGTAGGGCCTGATGCCGAGAGCAAGCGCTCGAATTGAAGTCCGTCTACCACGTCCGGCACCTTGCCGCCGCCGTATTCCCGAAGCTCGGCCGTTGCGTAGAGATCATAACCCGAGGCGACGACGATAGCTCCCACTTCCTCTTCAATGATCTCGTCCTGTTGCGTGAAATCAACGGCGGTTGTCGGGCAAACCTTCTCACAGTTACCGCATGCATCCTTGGTGAACTTAAGGCAGTTCTCCCTGTCTATCACAGGCTTGTTGGGTATCGCCTGGGGAAACGGCACATAGATCGCTTTGCGCTTGGCAAGACCGCGCTCGAACTCACTAGGCCTCTTCACCGGGCACTTCTCATAGCACAACCCGCAGCTTGTGCATCTCACGTGATCGACCGACTTCGCCCGCTTCCTGATACCGACCTTGAAGTTGCCGATGTAGCCGCCGAGGCTTTCGATTTCGGAATATGTATGGATTGTGACCTTCGGATGAAGATTCAACTCCACCATCTTGGGGGTTAATATGCACTGGGAGCAGTCCAGGGTAGGGAACGTCTCCGAGAGCTGCGCCATGTGTCCCCCGATCGAGGGCTCCCGTTCGACAACGATCACTTCGTAGCCGCTGTTGGCTATGTCGAGCGCCGCCTGGATACCGCTGATGCCGCCACCTATTACGAGCGCCTTCTTGGTCAGAGGTGCCGTTATAGGCTCGAGCGACTCATTGAGTCTGACCTTCTCGACGATACTTCTTATCATCTTGATCGCCTTGTCGGTCGCCGTCGGGGTGTCATCGTGGACCCAGCTGCACTGCTCTCGTATGTTCGCGATCTCGACCTGGTACGGGTTCATCCCGACCATCTCGGCAGCCTTCCTGAAAGTGGGCTCATGCAGGCTGGGTGTGCATGCAGAAATAACAACCGCATCCAGCTTATGGGCCTCAATCATCTTCTGCACCAAGTTCTGACCGGGATCGGAACACAGGTATTTGTAATCCTCGGCTTGAACAACCCCCGGGAAGGTCTTGGTCGTTTCGATGATTCTGTCAATGTCGAGCGTCCCTGCAATGTTGGAGCCGCAGTGGCAGATGAAAACTCCGATGCGTTTCATGTCGTTACCTCACATGTCATGACAAGACCTTGGCCTTAACTACTCCTGACGGATCAACGTAGTGATGCGCGCTATCAAGCGCATACTTCTTGGGATCGAGTCCCAATGCAACTGCAAGCAACTGAGAGAAATATATGATCGGGATCTTCTTGAAACCGTGGTGCTCTTTTTCGATCGCGTCCTGAGCGGAATCAAGATTATAAAGGCAAAGCGGGCACGACAGGACGACGAAGTCCGCCCCCCTCTTCACCGCCGCATCCAGGATCGTGTATGAACACTCGCTGACGGCGCCGCCGGTGTCATCATCCTTTGCAGCACTGCGCGCTTCGAGATCGGTACAGACCGTGAGAAACGCACCGCAGCATTCCACCTTGTGGGGGAAATCGATTACGTCGCAGCCCATGGCCTTCAGGAGATCGTCCATCAGCATGGGATCCTCGGCATCGTCGAACTGAAGCTCCTCCTCCGGTCTCAGGAGCTGGCACCCATAGTAGGGAGCAACCTTGACCTGGTCGAGCTTCTTCTTGAGTTCCTTCCCAATCCTGTCGAATCCCACATCGTCCCTTAAGAATTCAATGTAATGCACGACCTCGACATCACCTTCGTACTCCATCTCGATGAAGTCGGAGATCTTCTTCCTCTTCTCCGCGTCATTCCTCACCGTGTAGTTCGCGCGCTTAAGCACGTTGTAACAGCCTGCGCACACGGTCACAACCCGGTCACCTACGGTCTTTGCGTTGGCGAGAATTCTTATGGGCGGAGCGAGGGCCATTATGTTATCGACTGCGAGGTTGAAGGTGGCTCCGCAGCAGGTCCAATCAGGTACCTCCTTAAAGTCAAAGCCGAACGCCGCAGCCGTATCTCTAACAGAGTCGTCAAGCCCAATCGCACTGGCTCTCAGAGTGCAACCGGGGAAATATGCAATCTCCATCTTGACCTCCTCAGCCACTGACAGTTTATTTGGTGAACTTCCTCAACCCACTGACAAGTGCCTGTTGAGGTAACTTGGCGAGGGTCTCAGGTGGCAGATCTTCGGGTTTAATCCTGTCGTGAGTTCCGGGTCTGAGTCCTATCGCGCGCAACGCTTCCATTACTTTTGCCAGATCGACGCCCCTCGGACACCTTGCGTGGCACGTGAGACACGATGCGCAAACCCAGATCGTATTGGTCTCAAGGGCCTCTTCCTGAAGTCCGAGCTGGACGAGCCGAATCACCTGGTTCGGCAGAAGTCTCATGGCAAACGTGAGTGGACAGCCGGAAGAGCATCTTCCGCATTGATAACAGTTTAGAACGTTCTGGCCGCTTATCTCATTGACGAGCTGAACAAAATCGCCCTTTACGTTCTCTCTGGACAAACTGACTCGGGTTGGGCACATCTTAAGGTGTCTCCATTCTCCAGGTTTTGCATCCCGAAATGACAGAATTATTCAAGTGAAGATACCACTTGAATCGGCTAATTGTCAATATGTTTGTTAGCGCATGGGAAGCCCACAATTGTCTTGACAAACGGCCCCATATTTCAATAACGTAGGATTGCCCATCGAAGCGGCGCCGGTATGCATAGTCTGCCTCAAACAAAGAGGAAGGTACCGGACCGTGACAGTTGTTTGTACCGTTTTGCTGAAGTCGGGTGTCGGCGACATCATACTTGGCGCAGGCATCGTGGCTAAGCTCGTCTTGGCCATACTTATCGTCCTCTCCATCATCTCGTGGGCGATTGCTATCGATAAGTTCCGTGCCTTCAGAAAGTGCACCAGGCACGGCAAGCAGTTTCTCTCGGCGCTTCCGCGGGATTTCTCCATCTTTGAAGCCTCGCGCCACGGGCGGGGGTTCGAGGAATCCAATCTCCCCCACCTCATGGTTGAGGGTGCGACGTCTGTCGAGAAAGACCTGGCAGCGCTTTCTTCCGTGGAGGAGTCACATGCGCGGACGATCGCCGAGTCCGCAAAGAGCGCAATGGAGCGGGCCGCACTCGACCAGATCGACGGGATGGAGCGCAACCTTGGTTTCCTCGCGACGACTGCAAGCGTATCACCCTTTCTGGGCCTGTTCGGAACGGTCTGGGGCGTGATGAATTCGTTCCTGAGTATGGGCCAGATGGGTTCTGCGAGCCTGACCGTGGTGGGTTCAGGTGTTGCCGAGGCGCTGATTACAACCGTGTTCGGACTTGGCGCGGCGATTCCGGCACTTGTCGCCTACAACTATCTTGTCAACAGCATCCGCCGTGAGAGATCTCAGATGGACTCTTTCATACCACGCGTAAGCGAGGGCATCGAGAAGGAGATACTGCGTGAACTTAACGCCCCAAAAGTCTCTGTCTGAGATAAACGTCACTTCGCTCGTCGATGTTACGCTGGTCCTCCTGATAATCTTCATGATCACCTCCCCGCTCATGCAGATGGGGATCCAGGTTAACCTTCCCAAAGCAGCCTCGAAATCAATCGAGACAAAGGGCAATTTGACCATAACAATCAGGAAGGACGCCACGATCATGATCGAGGATAAGGCGATACCCCTGTCGGTCCTGCCCGGTGAGCTCTCAAAGGCTCTCAAGGACGGCAAGAAGGGCATCCTGATAAGGGCGGACCAGGCTGTTCCCTATGGTGCTGTGATAAAGGTGCTCGACATGACGAGGAAGTCGGGGATTCAGGATGTCGGTCTCATAACGGAACTCGATGAAAAGGCACGCTGGCGGTGAAGAGATCCTTCGCAATCTCATCAGTCGCGCATCTTGCTTTCATTGTACTGATAGTCGTACCGGGCTTTCGTAAGACCCTGTACCTCAGCTCGGAGGTAATCAGCGTTAAACTGGTAACCGAGGAACGTCCCGCCCCCAAACAGGTTGTCAAGGCACCCCCCAAAGAGGAGAAGGTGATCCCCAAGAAGGAAGAGCCAAAGGCCAAGATGGCTTACAAGCCCAAAAAGAAAACCCGCAAGACCGAGACAAAGAAGGCACCACCCTCGAAGAACGAGACAAAACCAAAACCGACCGAACCCGCCAGGTCCACATCCGCAAAGACCACCGCAAAGAGCGGTTCCGGATCGAAGGTACGCGTCGATGACAAGGACTTCAGGTTTGCCTACTATCTTGAGATCGTCAAGGAAAGGATAAGCAGCAACTGGTCTCCCCCACCTGTCGCAGGCGCTGCCGAAGGTGTCGTGTCCACGGTCTACTTCAAGATATCAAGGGACGGACGATTGAAGGATGTCAAGATTGAGAAGACCTCCGAGTTTGACTTATTCGACAGATCCGCCCTCAGGGCGGTTGATAGCTCAAGCCCACTGCCCCCTCTCCCTGCCGGCTTCAAGGGCAGTTGGCTCGGTGTCCACTTCGAATTCGAACAGAAGTCAGGATGATCATAATGAGATACACCCTTATCCTCACGCTTATCGTCGTTTTTACCGCTGTAACAGCGTCTCATAGCGAGACAGACGTTCACATCAAGGTCACCACGGAAGGGGCTATGTTGATCAGGATCGGCTTTGTCGGATCCAAACAGGAGCTCAAGGATGACCTGGCCGCTTACCATGGGGAGTTTCTCAAGACCCTCAAGACCGATTTAGATATCTCAGGCTACTTCGAGATCGTAAAAGACATCGAAGCCGACATGCCTCACGCCGTTGTCGAGGTCCTTGCTGAAGGGGGTCGAACCGATCTCAGCTTCGATATCGATCTGCGTGACCGGGCATCCACCCAGTCGATCTTCAAACGCCGTTACGGGGCGTCTCCCACGGGAATCGTGATGGTCGCCCACGTTGTCGCGGATGACATAGTCTATGCACTGACGGGCAGGACCGGCATCGCAAACACGCATCTTGCATTTGTAGCGGGGGAAAAGGGAAGTTCCTATCTCTACAGCATCCACATTGACGGCTCCCAGCTCGTGAAGCTCACAAAATCCCCGAGCATCGTAATGAGCCCGTCGTGGTCTCCCGAAGGCAAGAGAATGGCCTATGTCTCATACGAGGGCGGGAACTCGGCCGTGTACGTTATTGATGCGGGAGGCCGCAGTAAAACCAGGTTCGCATCCTTCGAAGGCATGAACGCGACTCCGGCCTGGTCACCTGAAGGCGACAGGATAGCGGTCACGCTGAGTAAGGACGGTAATCCGGAAGTTTACATCCTGTCCCTCGATGGGACCACGCGGAAGAGGATAACCTACTTCTCGGGGATAGACTGCTCACCAACGTGGGCCCCGAACGGACTCGAGCTGGCCTTCACCTCCGACAGAGCGGGCACGCCCCAGGTGTTCGTCACCGACTCCGAGGGTCTGAGCACGAGAAGGGTGACCTACGAGGGAGGCTACAATACCTCACCCGCCTGGTCGCCCGAGGGTGATCTGATAGCCTATGTCTCGAGGATAGACGGCAGGTTTCAGATCTGCACGGTGGATCCGTTTGGAATAACCACTCAGGTTCTTACCGATAGGGGAAGTAATGAGGACCCCAGCTGGTCACCCGACGGCATGCATATTGTTTTTTCCTCGACACGTCGCGGCAATTCGAGTATTTACATAATGAACAAGGACGGAAGTGCAAAACGCCGGATCGTTGACGGGCTGAACCATCCGCGGAATCCGGCATGGGCTTCGGAGCCCAGGCACGAGAAAACTTCTCAGGCCGAACGCTGAGATCAAGAAGGAGGATGTGCACATGAAGGTTCTCGTTATAATCGCCCTGATGTTATGTGTCGCTTGTTGGGTAGGCTGTGGTCCCAAGAAGGTAAGCCCGGTTGATGAAGCGGAGGGCGAAGACATGGGTCGCACGGATGCGGACCGGACACGCGAGGGTGAACTCGACCCCGGTGACACCGAGGAGCCTATCAGCCCGCTTGATGCGGAGGATGAGGAAGAGATTATACTCGACCACATAAACTTCGATTATGACAAGTACAACCTGAGCGATGATGCAACTACCGCGCTTTCCAACAACGGGGCGGCTCTGATGGATAACCCCGACCTGCATGTCTTGATTGAAGGCCATTGTGACGAGCGGGGAACCGAGGAATACAATCTTGCGCTCGGCGAGAAGAGGGCACTTGCAGCCAGGGACTTCCTGACGCGATTCGGGATAGCCAAGTCGAGGCTCTCTATAGTAAGCTACGGAGAGGAAAGACCGGCTGATCCGGGACACCACGAAGCAGCATGGGCACGGAATCGCAGAGCGATGTTCGTCCTGAGATAAGGGATTCAAGATGAGTGCTAAAATCATACTGAGTGTCGCATGTCTGGTTCTGTGTATTCTCATGCTCCCCGGCTGCTACGGAAAGAGAATCTATGAAATGGAAACCCGGCTCCAGCTCCACGACAGGGAGCTGGCCGGGATCGAGGATTCTCTCGAGCACGTGTCCGGCTCGGTCGCACACCTTGACTCAACGGTCGGACCGAAGTCGGCACCTATCCGCAGCTCAAGGGCAATTACGGAGAGCAGGATAGACGAACTCCAGACCCGGTTGGAGATTCTCGAATCTCTCGTTAAGGAAAACAGGTACAGGCTTGCACAGATTTCCATGCGTAGAGAACAGAGTCCGGGAGGACCGGATGCCGGGGGGATGCCTGGTGGACAGGCGTCCGCCGATACATCCATGCTTCAGGCCTCGGTCGCAACCCATCTGTATGAGACCGCATATGTGGACTTCGTCAAAGGCAACTTCCAATCCGCGATAAGCGGTTTCAGGGATTTCGTGAAGCGCTTCCCCATGACCGATTTCTCGGATGACGCGCAGTTCATGATCGCCCAGTCGTTCTTCGTCCTCGGAGAGTATACGAATGCGGTGCTTGAATTCCGTAAGGTCCTTGACGAATACCCCTCCGGGGACAAGGTGCCTGAGGCGATGTACAAGCTGGGCCTTTCCTATCTCGAACTGGAAGATACCGAAACCGCGAGGGAGTACTTCAAGATACTCGTAACGCGATACCCCACGGCGGTCGAGACGAAGCAGGCACAGGAGATGTTGGATTCAATGCCGCCCCCACCTGAGGACGAGGGTATTTAGTAGTGCTGTCCCGTGTGAAGCATCTTCTCCGGGCCACAGGCATAAGTGACGAGAGAATAGAAGAAGCATACCAGATGATAAAGGGGTCGGGCAGATACCCTGCCCGGATGCCCTCCCACTATCTTGCCATAGCCATCGAACTCATAGAGATGGATCGCCGGAAGCCCGGGGCCGTGCAGATCTACATAAGTCCCAAGCCGACCAAGTATGCACTCGGACGTCCATCAGTCACCTTCGCGGTCCTTGCGCTCGACTGGGCCGGGTTGATCAATTGCTGCACGGGTACGCTTCACGAGAAGGGTTTTAACATCGCGTTCTGTGAGGCGGTTATCATAGATGAACCGGACCGGAGCGTCGCTCTGGTCTTTATGGAAATAGACGTGGCCGAACAGAAGGAATTCGAGCATCTCCTGAGTCTTGAACCCGAGATAGAGGAAACACTTGTAAGAACAGCGGCGCTGGAGACAGGTAAGGGCGAGCTGCTTGCAATGGAGACAAGGAAAGCGGAACACTACTCGCTTGTGGTCGAGGAGCTTAAGAAAATCGCCAAACCTTCAGAGCATGCGGCCTTCTTCGGAGACAAGGGTGAAGCGGTAAGGTTCTTCGGGGCGCGGACGCTGGCGTATCTCATCGAGCGCGAGCCCAAGGACCTTGCCGATCTCATCAACACCAACCACAGATTCATCGCCGATGTCAGGGAAACCTCCAAGATCTATGCGAAGGTCGACAACATCGCGACACCGGCGGGTGAACTGACGGGCATCTCGGTGGCCGGCTTCGAACACGACCTTTCAATGGGTGACTGTTTTCGCGTGATAGACGAGGTGGTCCCCGGTTACCAGCGGAAGTACGATAAAGTCTTTATTACAGGGGACGGGGTGAATGTGATCAGGATAGAGATAGTCGATGCAAAGGGAAGAGGCCTCTCCCCCGCCCAGCTGGTCGAACTCGGCCAGAAGCTCATAAGCATCCAGGATGCCCCGGTTTGCGACAGGCTCTCACCGGGGGTTGAGCTCATAGGAAGGAAGATATGTCCGGTAATGCTTGAGGAGGAAAGACAACTCAAGCTGCCCCAGGCGTACATGCACCCTCACAGCAGGTCCAATATCAAGGTCGTACTCGTTACCTCAGGAGCCGACCGGGGCCAGGCTTTCAGGTGCGTCGAGAGAATAAGCGAGGTCAAGGGCCTCACGGGAGCAATGCCCGATCCACCGTCGATGGTGACCTCCGGAACGGGTGAAGGCGTGATCCTGCAGGAGGTCGCCATAATCGATGTCTGGGTGAATTTCGAATCCTTCTTCGGCACACCCAAGGGGCCGTACAACGACGAGATGATACTCGTAGGAATAGAAAAGGCACTCAGAAAAGCGGACTCCATCGGCCCGAAGATACGAATCTTCGATAGAACCGGCAGACAGCTCAGGCGCGAAAGAACCGAGAAGATCTCGGGGATGGCCAGGAAACGGAAACTTGACCCCGAGATGGCCCGACAGATACTCGCCAGGATGGGCGATAAGCTGATCGTCTCCCCTACCGTATCGGACGACGAGGTGTTCGAGCAGGTGCTGACCGGTATCGAAGCCATCGCCGGGTGGAAGACCGGCGACCGGGCGGACCCTGTCACTGTATGGCGCGGGGCGGATCTCGGACCGGCGGGTAGAGGAGCTTCTTACACTGTGTTCGCCTTGGTTCACACACCCGACCAGTTCGGTGTTGGTGAAGTGGTTAAAACTGCATCATCATTCGGGCTTGAAAGCTCTACTGTCGTAAATGGCAGTGACTATACGCTCATCCTCTTGAGGCTCTCTCATCAGGGCAAGTCGCTTGAAGAGAAAGAGGTTCAAGAACTCTCGAGCAAGCTCAAGCCCGCAATGTAGAACATCCCGTTGGGATTACTTCCCCACTATCAGGATGCCGGCGCAGATGAGGGCGCACCCCGCGATGACTGCACCGGACAGGGTCTCACCCAGGAATGCGCATGCAATGAGCACTCCGAAGACGAGTTCGGCCAGGAGGACAATCGCGGATGTGAGCGCGCCGATATGTTTTATGGCCGCTGTCCAGATCACGAAGGGAAGCACGCTGCAGAAGACGGCGAGATAGCCTACTGAAAGCCACACATTTGCATCCGGTTTAATGGCCCCGCGCAGGCCCGGCAGGGCAGCCACCAGGAAGATCGGAAGCGTCCAGAGAAATACACCCGTTATGAGCGGAATCTCGCGGAACTTGCGTCTGCTGACCGCCATCTTGGTAAACACGACGTAAAGGGCATAGCAAAGCGACGATCCTGTAATCAGAAGATCGCCCCGCAGGCTCTGCACCCCAGCGGGGGCCATGCTCTTTCCACCGACGACCAGGTATACACCGCATACACCCACGGCAAGCGCGATCAGCTTCTTCCAGCCTATGTGCTCCCTGAGTAACACGACGCTCATCGGAGCAACCAGCACGACGCCTGAGTTTATTATCATGGCGGCTTTGGCGGCGGTGGTCTCGGTCTGTCCTATGAACTGAAGACCGAAGCTTCCCGCAAGCGTCAAACCAAGCAGCAGGACATACCGGTCCTTGACATATGAGGCAAGCGTGGCCGCCTGCCCGGTCAGGAACACGATCACAAGGAGTACAATCGAGGCAGCGAGAAATCTTAAGAAAACGAAGGAATACGGTTCGATGTGTCGCAGACCGACCTTTACCACACTGAATGAGGAGGCCCAGAGCAGGGCCGCCGCAACAGTCATCAGAATGGGAACACGTTCTTGCCTTGTCATCTGACCAACAGCACCGAACACCCCGCCCCTTCAGCGAGTTTCCTGCTCACGCCACCCATCATCTTAGAACCGGGGCTTCCCGCACCCGTTCTCCCCACTACGAGGAGATCGTACCCACCACGCTCGGCCTCATTGAGCAAAGCCTTGGCGGGCTCCTCTTCGCGAAGCAGTTTGGCCTCTGGCTCGGCCCCGGCGGCCTTGACGGCTTCAACGGTGTCCTCCAGGACCCGCTTCCAGTCATCAAGATAACCCTCCCTCATATCGGAGCTGACATCGGATGCGTAGACCCGTGGGAAGTAGGCGACCGTGGCGACCGTCAGAGCAGCGGAGTATGACCTGGCCATCGCTCCGGCTATTCTTGCGGCCTCAAGCGAGGTGCTCGACCCATCTGATGCGACCATTATCTTCTTGAACATCGTCAAAATCCCCCTTCTATTGTTCCGCAGAGAACCGGCTCTTGAGCTCTCTGAGCCGGCTCAGCACCTGCTTGCGCTTGTCCCTGTAACGTGCCAAGGACGGTTCGATCCATGACTCGATGTGCTTGTCGAGCCACGAGAGTCCCCACCTTGACTCACCACCCGTCACGGTGAACCTTCCTTCACCGGTGTAGACTTCAAGATCTCCGACCGAACCGCATATGGGACATACTATGTTCGGAGGTTCGATCCTGAAGAAGTCGCTCGCGCAGATGGGACATGCCGCGCTTCTTTCCGCCTGTGACACCGGTTCCCCGCGCGCCAGCAATCGCCCCACCTCGTCCAGACGCCCGACCACCCGGTCGTCCATGATGACTTCCCCGGGACCTTCGGCAACTAGCTCTATACTCTCAACCACGTCGAATCCCAGGAGACTCACAGTCATGTTGATCACGGGTCGTGCCACTCCGCGCCAGTTGCGGTTACCCATAATGGCGAGAGTTACGGCGGGTCTGGCCTTCTCCACCGGCCGCTCCCGTCCTTTCATTGTGAGCATCCTGTCAAGCAGCGCGACAAGCGCGGCAGGCGGCATGAGGAAATAGACCGGCCCGGCAAGGACAAGTGCATCCGCTGAACCGACGGCTTCAAGGAGAGCATAAAGGTCGTCTTCGACCGGACAAACCATGTCGTTTGTAAGGCACTTGAAGCATCCGCGGCAGGCCTCAATTCTGAGATCGGTGAGACGAATGAAATCGGTACCGGCGCCTTCTCCGGCCGCCGATAGAAGCATCGTCTTGATCGAGGTCTCGCAGTTACCCCATGGCCTCCTGGAGACCGATATCCCAAGTAGTTTCTTCAAGTAAGGATCCGCCTTGAACGAGCCGACTGCCAGGGCGAGTTTTCCAGATTTCAGGTACAGTGTCAACTAATTGCTGGACATAGCCGGTCCGCTGCTTGAGAATATGTCGACGGAGAAAACGACATGAAAGAGATCGCAGTCAGTTTCGAAAACGAAGGCATAATGCTCTTCGGTATGCTGCATCTGCCTGATGGACAGTCCCCACACCCGTGTGTGGTCTTTCTACACGGCTATACGGGTGACAAAATCGGCGACCACCGCATCTTCGTCAAAGCTGCAAGGGACCTTTGCGAACACGGCATCGCGTGCCTGCGTTTCGATTTCAGAGGTTCGGGCGAGAGCCAGGGCGACTTTGCCGACATAACCGTGGGTGGTGAGATCAGCGATGCCATGGCCGCGATCGCCCATCTAGATACCTTCGACGAGATAGACCAGGCGCGGATCGGTCTCGTGGGCTTGAGTCTCGGTGCTTCGGTGGCCGCCTGTGTCTCGGCCAGGGACGGCATCAAATCGCTGGCTCTCTGGGCTCCGGCCGCATTCGTTGATTACATGGTCGAGCGGGGCGGCGAGATAGTCAGAGATCCATACGTGTGGCTTCCCCCCAACTTCAGCGATGCCATAAAGAAGAAAGGCAAGGTGGATATCGGGGGCTTTGTGAGAGGCAAACCCTACTTCGAGAGCATCAAAGAGGTCGATCCATTGAGGGAGATCGCCAAGTTCAGCGGACCGGTTCTCTTGATCCACGGAAGAGAAGACGAAGTGATATCACCCATGAATTCTGAACTGATGTACGACACCGTCAAAGGCAGACGCCGGCTTATCATCATCGATGACGCCGACCATGCCTTCAGCTCCACTCACTGGGAGAGGCAGGTCATAGAAGAAACAAGATTGTGGTTCGAGCAGACCCTGTTCGAACCGGGCCGGCAGGGGAACTCCTAGGGGCCGGCACGCATCTTCTGATAAATACTGAATGTCCCGATCTGGTCCACCTTGGCGAAATTCGACTTCACGTGTGCTTTCATCCGGGGGAAGTCACTCCATCTCTCACCGGTGTTAAACCAGGAGACCTGCTCAAGAATGAAGATCGTGACGTTGTTCCGCTCAAGATCGTTTATGATCTGGCGATCGAGATCGGCGTTGGCACCCCTCGAATAGGTGACACCTCGATGGAACCACAGGACGGGTTGGGGTGACGGCACACCGAGGAGGCCGTAGAAGAGGGTGAAATCCGGAAAGATAAAGAAGTTCTGCTTCTTATCCTGGAGATACCTGTAGAGCCGTACGACACTCTCATCCTTTATTTCGTGCCCTCCCATCCGGGTGGGCTCGGCCCATCTCAGGGGCTTCAGACCATCGACTGCAACCGGCCGCGGAAACGTCGAACCTCTGAATATGTCATGCACTTTCCGGTTCATCGAGATCTCGATGCCCTTTTGCGATGCAAGAACAACCGCAATCACCACTATGACGCCGGCAACGAGCCTCACACCCTTAACCCCTGCGGTCAGACGCGCAGACTCAGCGGCTCTTCCACCGAGCCTGTGACCTCCCGCCATGTGAAGTAACAGTCCTACGGCAATGGCGAAACTCGTGCCTGCGAAGGCGAGTGCGTTTTCAGGCTGGTTGAGGGTTGTGTTTACGAATACATGCTGGAAGAGGACACAGTAAGCGCACGTGACGCCGGCTATGAGCAAGTGTCTCGTTTCGGGTCCGGTGCGGCCGGTCCAGGCCCGGCGAATTGCCGTGACAAGGGCAACCAGCGTAACGACCACGGAGCCCAGGATCATGAGGTTGATCACCGGGGCACCCCGCCCACCGAAGAAGGGTCTCAAAAGACCGAACCACGACTTCATAAAGCCGGCCAGTCTTTCCATCCCGAGATCGGATGCTACCCCGAAGAAGTACTCGACAAAGATCCCAGGGTCGGACCTGAGGTAAAGCCAGAGCACAAAGCATCCGACACTCAGACCTATACCCACTAAAAAGCTGCCCAGCCCCTTGAGGAGTCGCTCGCGATCGTAGACGCCCGCCGTCACAAGCAGCAGAGGATAGACCGGAAACATGAATACAGCGATGTTCTGCTTGCTTATGAAAGATGCAAAAGCAAGACATCCGGAGAGACCGATCAAAAGACCACTCTTCCTGATGCCTTGCCGGTACCGTGTGATAGCGGCAAGCAATAGAGCGAGAGCGGCAAACGAGAAGAAGAACGCGGTCTGATCCACCCACGGGGTCCCGAACGGAGGATAGAACCACACCGCCGTCAGCAGTCCACCCACATACGACAGGACTCTCATGGACGGCAGAACCAGTCTTATCACGATTACGCTCAAGAGCGTCGCCAGCACATTGATCACTGCCGCACCGACGATGTAGGAGAGGTAGGACACGCCCAGGACCTTGAAGAAGACGGCGTGAAGCCAGAATGCCATCGGCCCGAATGGCAGCACAAAATCGCGGTACGGCACCTGGCCCGAGATGACCCTGTAACTACCATCAAAAAGAATGGATTGATCGAACGGGTAGAAACCCCGCCGGCCCGCTTTGAGAGTGAGATAAAACGCGAATCCGGAAAGAACCACTAGCAGTACTACTTCAAGTGCCGCCAACGAGGGGCGCTTACGAACATCTTGAGAGGTTCTGGTAACGCTCTCGCCATCGTCAGTCATTGCCACCCAGCAGGTAGATCAGCCCGGCATTAAGAAGCAAAACCCCGCCGACGATCTTGACCACATTCCCGGTGTTGCGCGCGGGACAGTTCTGATACTTCTCGACCTCCCACGATGCAATACCCCATGAGCACAGGCCGATGCCGCTGACGAGGAGACTGTAGCCCACTATCTTGCTCTTCTGTGTGACTCCGCCGTCCCCGGCTTCACTTGCTTCCGGACCGTCGGAACTAAGATACGGTATGCGGGGAGACGGCAGATCTTCGTCCGGCTCCCAGTCCGTGATGGAAGCCCTTATGCCGGCCGGCAGACCGGCAGCCGCGCCAGGCGGCAGAGCCAAGTGCAGCACGAGCAGGATCAGGATACAACACCTGGTGATCATGTCCGGGGTTACTCCTATCTCAGAACAACTATCTTGCCCGAGTAAGGATAGGCGCCACCCCTGGTCTTGGCAAGGTAAATCCCGGGCGCGACTCTGCGGCCGTCACGATCCATGAGATCCCACGATACGGAACCGGCATCCCGTGCCTTGACTATGGAGTTCACGAGCCTGCCTTGAACGCTGTAGATATCGACGGCAAACTCCTCCGTCCGCCCGGCGAAAGAGATCGTGAGCGTACCGCGGGCCGGGTTGGGATATGCCCTGAACGCAACGTCACCGGCCGGATCCGGTACTCCATCCACACCCGTCACGACCGGTGTCCTGCATCTGAACGAGATGTCATCTATGTAGATACCCCCGGCAACATCAACAGCGTCACTGATGAAGCCGAACTCGATCGTCACGGTATCCCCGGGTTGGGTACCGGCCAACCTGTAATCCCACTCGGTCCAGCCGGATACGATATTGAGTGCACCCTCGCCGCCGAGGGCACCGCCGCTGCCGATGAAGTCAAGCGTGTCGGCAACACCGTTCGTGATCACTATGACGTATGCTCCGTCTGTACCGTATGTCGTTAAGTCGTACCAGAACCAGAACGACAGCCTGTTGTCCTCACCAGCGATGAAGTCCTGGGATACGACATTCCCGTCCGCATTCGACGGATACTGGTGCGTCGATTCATATCCGAAATACCAGCTCGTCGAATCCGAGTGCGACCTGTAGGTGCTCAGGTGCCAGAGATCCGGAGCTCCCGCATGGACCCAGGTCCCTTCACCGGACTCGCAGTCATCCATATAGAGAAGATCCCCTACACTGAAGTAAACGGTATCAGCGAAAATGTATCCACCCGAGCCGTCCATACTGACCTCGAGCATGCCAAGATGTCTCACGGGGCAGCCGCCGGAGATCGTAACCTTATGCGTGCTGTAGCCTGTCATACCAGGATCGATCCGGCCCGCGTAGGTGACGGAATCTTCGGCATCGAACTGAGGATCGAGATCTATCAGGTAGGCATCCGCATCTGCATACGTAAGCCCGTCATTGGCTATTTCAAGCGTGACCAGAACCAGCTCCCCCGGCTCCGCAACCCAGTCACCATCACCACCCAACCGGTCGTCGATGCCGTATGAGGCAACGCGAAGTGCCGGAGTTGCCACGGTGACGGGTACCCTTGAGGTCCACTGGTTCGAAGTGGAATCGGTGAGTACAAGATCGAACACGGCAACATCACCGTTTTCGAATGAACCGTCAAACGCGACCATGAATCCGTTCCCGGTTACCTCCTGGCCCGCACCGAGCTCTCCGTAGTAAACTGTGCTATCCGTAACGGTGCAGAGTCCATCGGTGGCACGCAGAGTGCCCCAGACACCCGAGTCAGGCTCGGTACCGAAGTTCTTAACGGTGACTTCAAGATCGATCGTCTCACCCGGGTTGGCCATCCCGTCACCACCATCGCTCACGGTTGCCGCAGTCCAGCTGAGCATGGTCCCGTTCATCACGACCGCTATCATCCGCTGCTCGGGCACATGGTTGTATGCGCTCACCGTAAGCAGCAGTGAATCCGGACTTGCTGTCGATACGGCAAATGTGACGGCACCGGAAATATCCGTCCGGCCTTTCACGTAGAGATCGGTGTCATTCATAACACATACAAGTGCATCTTCCACGACCCCGGAAGCATCCTCAACCACAACCGTGAGCATGTCATCCGCGGCCATGACGCCGGCAGGGGCCGTCACAACCAGCGCAGCCGGATCATCGGTCCAGACCGGCATCTCGGGATCTCCAAGCAGGTTGAGCTGGAACTCGTTACACCTGTAGACGTTCTCATCACGGGCAAAGCCGACAAACACACTCTTGCTCTCCGCATGCGCCTCACCGAGCGGGAAAACACCATTTACAAAGACCGATTTCGCAAACTCATACTGGAACTTGTCCGAATAGCCGAAGCCCGGGTTTCCAGGCGATCCCCAGCCATAACGGCTGTTTCCGATAAACGCAACGCAGCCACCGTCGGGATTGTTCATGAAACGCTCTGCTATGCAGTCCCTGTCTATGGCCGCCGGCCAGCAGCCTATCGAGTTGAGTATGAAGGTGCGGTCTCCGTTTGAGACCGTATCAGCATCGGGGTGGCCTATATAACCCGTACCCGCCCCCATCACGTACTCGTTGCAATGGCCGTCATGCAGGATGAAGTTCTGACCGGCCACCATCGCATTCAGCACGCTCTCCGGTGACTCATTGCCCTGCGACTGGTAGAGCTTGAGAATGGGGTCAAACCTCGGCGGGATACAATCGTCGTCGATCATATCGAGCCCGACACCGCCGTCCGTATAGGGATCCGTCCACAGTATCTCTCCCGCCATGAGCATCTCAAGCGCATAGTCGGCAGGCGGGTTCTTCTCGTAAGTGATAACCTTATCTACAAAGGTGACTGTCTCAGCTATGTTCTCCGCAGGCGCCCTCCCGATAAATACCTCCGGATACATGTCGACACTGTCTGCGACCTGTCCGTAGGGGTTCACGCCATTAGCATTCCAGGTTCCGTCAAGATCACCAAAATAGAGGTCACTCCGTATCTTGTTACCGGGGGCTCCACCGATTTCGTAATCCATTGCATACACGGTTCTACTGGGAACGATTCTTGTGTCTCCACCGAGCATCACCCAGATAGTGCCCCAGGTCTCATACGCATCAGTGATGAAGTTTCTCGCCCTGATCTGCGTATCGTCCCCCACATAATTGGCATCGATCCACTCGAGCGTCACGCTCGTCGCGGGTATTCCGCGCTGATTCTTCCAGTCGACCAGCGGCTGGAAGTAGGGCACCAGTGAGTCGACCGTGACGATCACGTATTCGTACTCACCGTCCGCCAGCTGGGTGGAGGCCAGGAAACGCGGCCTTATGGCCGGGGGCTCGTAAGTGGAAACATCATGCGGGTTGGCAACGCTTCGTTTGACCATGTTCACAAAGGCCTGAGTGTTACCCGACGCCCTGCGAAACGGGCGTCTGACCTGTGAATCCTCCAGCTCAAGCCTGACTTCGATTTCTTCGCACAGCACGAGCTCTCCTGTCACAGGGTTCCAGCGGAAAGGGGAGATTTCGAAGCTCACGATCCTGCTGTTGCCCATGAAGCCCTCATGCGTGCCACCAACGAGATCGGCCGGATAGAGACTGTTGAGAGAGTAAACGTCCTCCCTGCCTTCCACCCACTCAGCCTGGCTCTGGCCTAAAATGGCGGGGGGCTGGGTTGGAACGATCCGGAATGTGCCCTCGACCGGTGTCTCGGTAAGACAATCTGCTTCAATGCTACGTACGTGGGCATCCCAGGGTACCGCAACGCGATATGCTTTTCTCGGAAGACCGGGGAAACCCGTCTTCGAAAGATAAACCAGGTCTTCACCCCGGATATAGTCATAACCCCCAACATCCTCAAAGGTGAACTCCGATATCGCGTGGGTGGCCGTCACACGGATCTCATCCAGAGCCGTACGCTCGACAACAGCAGCGTTCGAGACAACCGCAACTACCATAACACCAAACATCAAACCTGCCGCAAGGCGCTTCATGCCGCTCTCCTTTGCTCAGAAGTCAGCCGGTGGATAGATTCCACCTGTATGTTTCGCACAGTACCTCATACCTATTATACCACGAAAACCGCCAACCAACCACCCCTGGGGTCGCCTCTGGTGTCAGGCTTGCGAAGTTGCATTGGGGTCAGAGCTCGAAAATTGCGCGGCTGGTTCCAGTGCGCGCAATTTTCGAGCTCTGACCCCTCTCTGTGATGCAACTTCGCAAGCCTGACCCTCCCGCACTTGACTCAGGGCAGGGTCGGGTTTAGGATAAGACCATGCTAAAGCATCTCACATGGACACGCTTTGCCACTGCGTGGCTTGCCGTCGCACTCCTGCTTCAATTCGGATGCGGCAAGCACGATAAACCCCAGTACGTCATAGTGATTCTGATGGACGCTGTTCGGCCCGACCATCTCGGCTGCTATGGTTATGATAGAGACACGAGTCCCCGGATAGACCGTCTTGCGGCGGATGGGGTGGTCTTCGAAGACGCTCTTGCTCAGGCACCATGGACACTCCCCTCCGTTGCCACCATTCTCTCATCCACCTTCCCGTGCCAGCACGGCGCGAAGCGTGTGGAGGGAGCCAACGTAGCGATGAAGGACAGAGAGATCACGTTTGTTGAGCTGCTTGCCGAGGCAGGATACAAGACCTGTGCGATGAGTACGGCAAAGATATTCAACCCTGCCCTGGGACTGTCACAGGGCTTTCATGAGACGATTGTCGTGGGTAAGACGGGGAACGTACTTGAGAAAGTCGCCGCAATCGAACTGAGTAGTGCGGCCATAACATGGCTCCGCCGGAACCGCGCTGACAAGTGCTTCCTCTTCATCCATCATTACGACACGCATTACCCATACAAGGCGGGCGAGCAATGTCTGAGCAGGTTCAACCCGGGCTATGAGGGCCCGTACCGTATGAGATTCGGGGACAGCTCGCTTCGCATTCTCAAGTTGGCCAGAGCAGGCAGGCTGGCCGAGGCCGTCGATCTTACTGATGCGGACGTGGAGCAGATCAAGACGCTCTACGATTGCGAGATAGTCCGGACAGACAGAGCCATCGGCAACCTGGTTGACTCACTCTCAACATGGGGCTGTCTTGAGAAGTCCCTGATCATGATATCGGCGGATCACGGAGAGGAGTTCCTCGAACGGGGCAGCCTGGACCACGGGCAGACAGTTTACGATGAAAGCATAAAGGTGCCGCTCGTCATCTACGGCCCGCGTGTGATCACTGAGACGGGCAGGATCGACCGCCAGGTAGGTCTCATAGATTTCGGGCCGACCATCCTCGCCGCAGCCGGAATCAGGATACCACCGGAATTCGAGGGGGCGAGTCTGTTGCCGTATCTCTCTTCCAGGTTCGAGTTATCGCAGGAGCAACTCAGGCCATCCGGATTGCCGTTTTCCTGCCTGGTCTCTGAAGCGGTAGCCCACAGACCGGAGAAGAAGGCGCTCAGATGCCCGCCCTGGAAGCTGATATACGATCCGGTCTTCGGTGCCCGAGAGCTCTATAATCTCAAACGGGATCCAGGGGAGACCGAGAACGTCATAGAGGTGGAAGCCGGGATCGCGTCCGATCTCACCGATATTCTCCTCACCTCGCATCAGACCTACTACCCCGGTGGCTGGTGCATCGCCTGGCGTAACCCCGAGGCCAGGGGTACGATAACGGGTAAGATCGAGTTGAATTCTGCGATGATCGAGGTGGTGGGACATAATCTCTACCCCGGATTGGACCCTGCGGCAGACTCACTGGCCGCATCCCCGGATCGCACCCGTTTGACTTTCAGAAGCATGCTCGAGAAGCGTTGGGAAGCGGTCGAAGTTAGAATGCCGTCCCGCCAGAGGGCAAAGATCGATATAGCAGTAAGCGGCACTCGTGGACTCATGACTCTGGTAGGTCAGAGTCCGAGGGAAATCACATTTCCCGTGATGCTTAACCCCGAAGCAGCTGAGGTTAGTCGAGACCAGCTCCACAATCTCTTCAGGCAGGATAAGGCCGACCTGGCCATCTTCTGGATCGACCCCGGAAGCGAGCCGATGGCGAGAGATGAAAAGCAAGAGGAGCTCAGTCGGAAACTCAAAGCCATCGGCTATATAGACTGATCACCACCCCTGCTACCCCAACAGGTTCACCCGTTCAGTTGTTAAGGTAAGTGTGCCGGCTATCCCTGCACCTCGGACTCGGCCGCCTTCTTGAGTTTGTCGTTCGCATAGATCGCCACTTCAACCCGGCGGTTCTGCTGACGCCCATCGTCGGTTTCATTGTCTCCTACGGGCTGGGACTCTCCATAACCCATGATCGTGAATCGCGTGGCATTGACACCGACACTCGCAAGGTGATTGGAGACCGACTGTGCACGCTGCCGCGAGAGATCGAGATTGTACTCATCCGAACCGGTTGCATCCGTATGGCCTTCGAGCAGGATATTCGTGTCTTCATACTTGTTGAGGATCACGGCCAGCTTTTCCAGATTGTCCCTGCTTGCCTGCTTCAACGAGGCTTTGTTGACATCGAACATGATCCCGGAGTCAAAGGTGATCTTGATGCCCTCTCCTACCCGCTCAACCTTTGCGCCCGCGATATCCCGTTCTATCTCCTCGGCCTGCTTGTCCATGTAGTCACCGATATAGGCCCCAGCCGCACCACCGATGGCTGCACCCAAGATGGCCCCTAACGCTGTGTTACCTGACTGCTTGCCGATAACGCCACCAATGATACCACCGGCCGCAGCCCCGGCAGCCGCCCCCTTCTCCTTCCGGCTCCAGCCCGAGCAACTCAAACTTCCGACAACCAGCATACAGATAAGAGTAAGAGCGATGAATTTCCTCATTTTCACTCCCCCTTTCAGCAGGTTTAGTACCTGCAGGCAGATGATAGACCAACCCGGGATTCATGGCAAGCGGGATTTCCCGGGCGCCGGGGTGCGATTCAGGCCGCGGCCATGGTCACAAAATCAGAATAGAACTCCGAAAGCGTGCGGAAGTCGCTTCCGTCGAGGCATGCAAGCATAGCGTGAGTGGTCCTGCACAGATTCCGGGGATCGGTCTCCCGTATCCAGCGTTTCCAGCCGAATCCTCCGGGGCTTCGTGGCAAAAGATCGCGGAACCGTCGCGGGGGCGCAGGATCGATTCTGCCCGTCGGGGAGAAGTCATAGACGTGAAACATGAAGTTGATTATCACATCCGGGTTGAGGCTCGCCTCCAGGAGCAGAAGACGCATGAACAGCATGGTCCCGGAGTACCTGAAGGTCTCGAATGTCGGGGCACCCAGGGGAAAGACAAAGGTGCTCGTGGGTATCTCCAGCAAAGTCTCACGGACAAAATGCGGAGTTCGTCTCGACCAGAAGTACGGATTCTCAGTTGGATATGAGCTGAAGATACCTAGGCGTTGGGGAGTACAACTGCAGTCCACCTGATAGTCAAGACGACACAACTCATCCAGGGCGTGTTCACTGAGCGCGGACCAGCACGGAGCTCTGAAGGACCGGGGCGGAAAACCGTAGAAGTCCTCAAAACTGTTCCTTGAGTCTGCCAGAAAACCGATGTCGCCGGCACCATTCGACTTCAGGGCCCGGATCTCACTCAAGTCATGAATATGACCGTGGGTCCCGACCTCGTGGTCCCATGAGGCAAGATCGGCAAGCGTATCCCGGTACTTCCCGTCCGACAGCATCGTGGTCGGTATCAGAAATGTTCCGGGGATACCCGCGGCCTTGAGCCAGAGATTGGAGTACTCGATGTCGCAGGGGCGATCCGTTTTGTGAACATCTACAGTGACAGCGACCCTGTAGAACATGGCCGTACCTCCATGCACGGATCCTCACCCAATGGGACACTGTTCGACCTTCCCACGCAGCATGCAAACTCGATGCGTCCAGACTCTACGAATACCCGTCAAAGGCGTCAAGTGTCGGAATCGGAGCTGCGGAGGAAGTTGAGAGGACCCAGGATCAGCCGCGAAGCGTCCAGCGCAGTACCTTGCCCAGTTTGAGGGGTTGTCCCTGCATCAGGATCGCCACTCGGAATATCCGCCCGGCGGCCCAGACAGAGAACACGGTGTAAGCCAGCATTCCGATAACCCCGGCCACAGGCTGCCACGCGGGGATACCGGCCTGTGAGGCCTGGCGCAACAACATGACCATGGGTGTAAAGGGTGGGATGAGCGAAAGCCACGTGGCGAAGGTGCTGTTGGGATACTGGATGACCGGAACCATCACGAACATCGGTATGATTATCGGGACCATGGCCAGAGGAGTGACCGACTGGGCTTCCTTTGCGTCGTTGCATGCCGAGCCAAGCCCGACCATCGTGGCCCCCAGCATGATCATCGCCGTCAGCATGTAGCCGAAGAACCAGGGTAGTATAAAATAGGGGATGCGCTCCGCCAGCCCCATACGTCCCAGGGCAAGAATCGCAACAGCAACGTACACGGCCGATGCCGTCAGCGAGACTCCGACCGCCCCGAGGATCTTGCCAGCCATCAGTTCCGACGGTGTTACCGACCCGAGGAGCACTTCGGCAATCCTCTGGGTCTTCTCTTCCATCACGGCGCTCAGCTGCGGCATGACCGCAATCAGCATCATGATGAACATCAGCATGACCATGGCAAATGGGACACCGAGGGCTTCCGCCTCGCTGCTGCGCTGCGCCTGTCTTATCTCGCCGGTCGCATCGTCCACCGAGACAAGACCGAGACCTTCCACCGGCAGGAAATCAAACAGGTCCCCTACGCGTGATTCCTCAATTCCGGCCTCAGCCATCCGTAAGTGCCGCAGCCGCTCGTTAATGGGCCAGCCGGCCCACTGGCGGAGGTCATGCATCGCGGCATTCTTGGCGTAATATGATATGTGCGCGGTCTCGGGGTCATCCCGCGGGTGAAGGACACCCGGACCGATTTCGATGAAGGCA
>JALGZP010000055.1 GCA_025774845.1 bacterium | reverse complement strand
TTGCGAGATTCGCTGCGATGCCCGAGGATTCACTGAGCGATCTTCTGCTTACCGAGGAGAGCATCGAGTGGGAGTGGGAGGGGCGTGATCTCAATGAACCACTTGTGGCGGGAGAGCCGGTTAGTGTAACCGTAAGGGCGGTCAACATCGGTGCATCGATGTCTGAAGCGTTTTCGTACAATCTCGAAATCTGGGAGGGTCAACCCGAACGGGGCCGGCTTGTCCATCGGAGCACGCCTCTACTCGAGCTGGTTTCAGGCCAGCCCACGGACATCACGGTCTCATGGGATACGGACCCCGAAACCCGTGGGACGCTTGGACACAGTTTCCTGCTCCTGCCCGTCACCGGCGGAGTAGAGAGTGACCTCACCAATAATTCAGTTACGTCAGCGATCGAGTTGATGTCCCCGGCCGGTGTCCTGGACAATCTTCATGTCTTTCCCAATCCGATCACGAGCGGTTCGGATCCCATGCTTGCCTTTGATATCTTCCACCCCGACGGAGATAACTTCAAAGGTACGATGGAAGTCTGGATCTTCGATCTCGAGGGAAGGCAGATAGGTCATGGCACCCTCGAGAATGCCCACGTGGGTGCCCCCGAGATGGTGACGGGAGAGGGCAGAAACTCAAAACCCCTGAACGGCTTCCTGACGTCCGGCTCCGATCTTGCGCCGGGTCTCTACCTATGCATCGCTGAATTGGGTTTCCTGGACGAAGAGCGCCGTACGACTGCAAGAACAAAGTTCGCCGTTGCCCGCTGATCCGGCCGGTACACTGTAGCACAGCACCTCAGTGGGCGACGAATGACTCGTCGGGGGTGGGACCCCGATGCTACCAAAATCAGCCGGGGTGGCGGATTGACAGCTTCCTGGGTGGGTGTTATCATTTGAACAAGCCGCCGGCGCGCGGCTTTAGTTTTGACCGGGAGGCGCAGGTGGAAATACAGATCAGGGCAGGAGGGGATCTGGCGAAGCTCGTGCCGCCATCGGGCGGGTTGGAGCTCGAAGAGGGGACCGATGTCGAGAGTCTTCTCAGGAACCTGGGCATAGACAGTGAACTTGTTATGCTCGTTGTCATAGACGGTGCACTCGGTGATTTGGACAGCACCCTGGACGATGGGACGACTGTCGAACTGATACCTCCCATAAGCGGAGGTTAAAGAGCACCCATCCCTCCGTGGGGAAAGAGATCATCATGGCCAAGCCCAAGAGAGCGAAAGCCGTTACCGTAGTAAAGGGTGGCACGGTCTTTGCGCCCAAGATCAGGAAAGGTCTTCTAGATGATGGCTGGATTATCATCAAGGGCGGCAAGATCACGAAGATCGGTGAGGGAGATCTCAAGAAAACGGCAACGGGTGACAGACCGACAGTCGTGAACGCAACCGGCAAGATCGTCCTGCCGGGTTTCATCAATTGCCACACACACTTCTACAGCACGCTGGCACGGGGGATCACACTCGCGGGCTACTCCCCGCGCAACTTCAAGGAACGGCTTGAATCACTCTGGTGGCGGCTCGATAAGGCGCTGACCTACGAGGACTGCTACTGGAGCGCGCTGGTGGGAAGCGTACTCAGCCTTAAGGCAGGTGTGACGACCGTGTTTGACCACCACTCAAGTCCGGGCTCGATCGATAAGAGTCTGGATGCGACTGCCGGCGGCATGGGCGAAGCCGGTATCAGGGGCAGTACCTGCTACGAGGTCACCGACAGGGACGGTCAGGATCGCGCATCGCTCGGGATTTACGAAAACGTGAGATTCGCCCGGGCACTCAAACGCGACCGAAGGAGCAGGATCGGGTCATTCATGGGTCTTCATGCATCGTTCACGCTTTCGCTTCCCACACTGTTTCGGGCCAGGGATGCCGCAAATGATCTCGGATTGGGATTTCACCTTCATGTTGCTGAGGACATGAGCGACGTCAGGGACAGCCAGAAAAAATACAGACGCAGGGTCGTGACGAGGCTTTCAGAGGCCGGGATTCTCTCTAAGAAAACACTTGCTATTCACTGTGTTCATGTGAGCGATTCCGAGATAATGCTGCTCCGGAAGACGGGTACCAACGTCATCACCTGCCCGCGTTCCAATCTCTCGAATGCCGTGGGAGCATCCCCCGTGGGAAAGATGTTCAGGCATGGCATAAGGGTGGGGTTCGGCAGTGACGGCTTTGGTTACAACATACTTGATGATGCATACACCGGTATTCTGGCCTGGCGACTTGCCGAGCGGCTTCCCGATGCGGGGTCGGTCGAGACCCGCCTGATGTTACTCAGAAATAACCCCATCATTGCATCGAGGGCTCTGGACATCAAACTCGGTGAGGTCGCCGAGGGACACGCAGGTGACCTTGTGATTCTATCCTACGACTCGCCCACCCCGCTTGATGCCAACAATCTCTGGGCCCACCTCTTGAACGGAGAGCTCGTTGTGGATAAGGTACTCGTTGGGGGGAAGGTTGTTGTTGAAGACGGGCGGTCCTGTCTTGTGGATGAAACACGGGTCTTTGAAAAAGCCAGGCGCCTTGCGGCGGACTTGTGGAGGAGGATCTGATGGGTAAGGTTACCCGTTTGATATGTATGAAATGCGGCAAGAGCTATGATAGTTGCGATCACCTTGTATGTCCGGACTGCGGACTCGATGGTATCTTCGAAGTCGAATACGATTACGATCAGATGAGAAAGTCACTCGATGAGAATCCGCTCAGATCGAGGACGGAACCCTCACTCTTCAGGTACACCGACATGCTCCCGGTGAGCCAGGCTCCCCCCGGTTTACTCAAGTCGGGATGGACACCGCTCTACACGTTTCCCCGCCTGAATCAGGCTGTGGGGCATGAGTGCATCTACCTTAAGGATGATACCGTGAACCCTAGCGGCTCACTAAAGGACAGGGCAAGCGCGGTGGCGATCTCGATGGCAATCGAGGGCGGAAACCCCGCGATCGCGTGCGCCTCTACCGGGAATGCCGCCTCCTCGCTTGCAGTACTTGCCGCATCCGCGGGTCTTAACTCCTACATCTTCGTACCGGAGAAGATTCCCCACGCAAAACTGTACCAGATCGGCGCATGTGCTGCCGGGGTCTTCAGGGTGAAGGGCACATACGAAGATGCGTTCGATGTCGCCACGGAGGCGATCAAAAGGTGGGGCTGGTACAACAGGAATTGCGCTATCAACCCTTACCTTGTTGAAGGCAAGAAAACCTGCGCACTGGAAATATTCGAACAACTCGACTACAATGTACCTGACTGGCTGGTGGTTTCGGTCGGTGACGGCTGCATCATAAGCGGCCAGTGGAAGGCATTCCGGGAACTCAAGTTGCTCGGCCAGACATCGAAGCTGCCCAGGATGCTTGCCGTCCAGGCGAGCGGATGCAAGCCGATCGTCGATGCGTGTAACGCCTCGTGTGACGTGTCCCCGGTCGAGGCATGCACTATTGCCGACAGCATCCGTTGCGGCACGCCCCGCAACTGGCGGAAGGCCGTCAAAGCCGTCGGCGATTCGGGCGGCGCCGGCGTGTCGGTGAGCGATGATGAGATAATCGCGGCCATGTTGCTTCTCGGCCGAAAGGCAGGTATATTCGCAGAGCCTGCCGGAGCTGCCGGATTTGCCGGGGCCCGGAAGGCTATAGAAGAGGGAATAATCGGCAGGGATGAGAGTGTTGCCGTTCTGGTTACCGGCAGCGGGCTCAAGGATCCGACAAGTCTCGAGGGGGCGGTCGAAATCGCTGATATCCCTGCGAGTGTCGAATCGGTTGCTGACTACCTCTGAGGAACTAAGGCGGACGATGAACAAACTCAGGATCAGTTTCCGGGTCAACGACAAACCGGTCGATGCGGAAGTCGAACCCGGTGTGAACATGCTCACATTCTTGAGGGAGCACGTTGGCCTGCTCGGTACGAGGGAGGGGTGCGGCAAGGGTGACTGTGGCAGCTGCACCGTGCTTGTTGACGGGAAACCGGCGCTTTCGTGCATCATGTTTGCATTCCAGGGTGACGGAAAATCGATAACCACGATAGAGGGTATCTCGGATGGAGAGAGGCTCGACATTGTGCAGCAGTGCTTCATTGAGAAGGGTGCCATACAATGCGGTTTCTGTACCCCCGCGATGATACTTGTGGCAAAGGCTCTGCTTGATGAGGCACGGCATCCCTCCAGGGACGAGATACGACAGGCTATATCAGGCGTTCTCTGCAGATGTACGGGATACAAGAAGGTGGTCGACGCGGTCGAGGAAGCCTCGATCAGAAAAGCAGGGGGGTAGCATCGTGGAGAAGAGCAGGCAGGATAATCTCCTGGTAGTTCGTTTCGCGGATGGTGAGGATCTCATTGGCGGGATCGAGAAGGTGCTGAAGGAGGAAGGTATCTTTTCAGGCATCATCCTCGGTGGAGTCGGAATGGTGAAGAAGGCCGCCCTGTCGTTCTACATGGGCCGCGGCGAGTACGAAACCGTCCCTCTGGCCTCTGAGGCCGAGTTGTGCTCGCTCAACGGAAATGTCTCCACGCTTGATGGAGAACTTGTGATTCATGCTCATGCCGTTGTGGGCAAGAAGGGTGGTGGCGCTCTCGCGGGTCATGTCTCGAGCGCCCAGGTGCACATGACAGCCGAGGTCGCGATCCTCGCGGCACCACAGCAGCTGATACGTAAGGTCGATTCCCGAACGGGACTCAGAACACTCACACTTGGTTAGGAGAACAGAAACGGAGGTGTCGGTCGTGATCAAGTTTGCTGAGCGAATGTCAAGACTGGGAACAGAGAGTGCATTTGAAGTACTGGCCAAGGCCAAGGCAATTGAGGCCACAGGCAAAGAGGTCATCCATCTCGAGATAGGCGAGCCGGACTTCGATACCCCCGACAACATCAGAGAGTCCGGGGCCAAAGCGATCTGGGACGGCTACACACACTACTGCCCTGCCCAGGGAATCCCCGAGCTGAGGAACGCGATTGTCGACGTGGTCGGGAAGGACAAGAATCTCGACATCAAACCGGAGGAGGTAGTGGTTACACCCGGTGCAAAACCGATCATGTTCTTCAGTATGCTTGCGCTCGTCGATGAGGGCGACGAAGTGATCTACCCCAATCCGGGTTTTCCGATCTATGAGTCGGTGATTGAGTTCCTTGGCGCAAAGGCGGTTCCCATCAAACTCGAAGAAAGCAAAGAGTTTTGTTTCGACGCCGATGAACTGGCCAAACTGGTCACGCCAAAGACCAAAATGATGATCATCAACTCGCCTCAGAACCCCACCGGTGGAGTGCTTTGCATGGATGATCTGGAGGCGATCGCAAAGCTCGCCCGCAAGCATAACATCTGGGTACTCACAGACGAGGTCTACTCAAAGCTACTGTATGAAGGTGAGCACATAAGCATCGCTACGCTGCCGGGTATGAGAGAGCACACGATCGTCTTGGACGGCTACTCAAAGACGTACGCAATGACCGGGTGGCGGCTTGGTTACGGGATCATGCCTGAAGGACTTGCAGCGGCTCTTACGAAGCTACAGATCAATGCAACCTCATGTACGTGCACGTTCTCGCAGGTTGCTGGAGTAGAAGGTCTGACAGGTGATCAGAGCGCATCGGAGAAGATGGTCAAGGAGTTTAAGACGAGACGGGATGTGATTGTCGACGGACTCAACAAGATACCCGGCATAACATGCCTCCGTCCCAAGGGAGCTTTCTATGTGTTTCCCAATATCCAGGGCACGGGCATACCGGCGCCGCAACTTGCCGATCTGCTTCTCAATGAAGCCGGCGTTGCTGTCCTGCCGGGTACTGCCTTCGGCAGCTACGGTGCGGGATATCTGAGGCTTTCGTATGCGAATTCGATCGAGAACATAAACAAAGCCCTGGAGCTGATCGAGCGCACGGTCACGAAAGTGAAGAAGTGAGGATTGATCTTAAGACATCACTTGCTGATGTGTTGGGTGTGTCCCGCGGTGATCTCGTAAGTATTGTAGGGGCCGGCGGAAAGACCTCTCTGATGTACGGGCTGGGAAAAGAGCTCTCCTCCGCCGGGCACCGCACTCTGCTCACAACAACGACGAGACTGTTGTATCCGCGTCCAGGCGAGGTCCCGAGTGTGATCCTGGGGCCGGAAAGCGATCGAACGGCCCATAAGATCACCGGCGGACTGGCGGAAGCCGGATTACTGCTGGCGGGTCTTCAGAAGAATGATACGAAGATCAAGGGTTTCAGTCCCGAATTCGTTGAGCGGCTCCACTCCGATGAAGACGGGCGTACCGTTGTCGCTGAGTGCGACGGGGCGATGGGCCGGTCGCTCAAGGTTCCGAGAGAGACCGAACCTCCGATCGCGGGATCGACGAGTGTGTATGTCGTGGTCGTGGGGGCCGACAGTTTTCATAAACCTCTGGCTTCGGCGGAGGTCTTCAATCCTGAGGACGTGGCCAGGGTTGCAGGTGTCGAACTCGACTCCGAGGTAAGCCAGCCGGTGTTGATGGAGGCAATCCTGTCACCGGAATCCTATCTCGGGAGGAAGCCCACAGGCGCAAGGCTGGCGATTCTGATCAATAAGGTGGATACGGGGAGGTTTGACAAGCACTGTTTCCGTGGCGGCGGATCGCCGCTTAGTATAGGTCTGGCACTCAAGGAGCACCCGGATGTGGACAGGGTCGTGATAGGATCGCTTCGGGGAGCAGACCGGAGCGGATTCCTGGTATTGAGGTGATCGCCTGTGAACGATGTGGCATGTGTGCTGCTCGGAGCGGGAATGTCGAGCAGAATGGGGAAGCCGAAACTGCTGATGCGTATCGGCGGGAAGACAGTATTTGAGATTGCCCTGGCAAACCACGTTGAAAGCTCGGTGTCCTCGATATGCGCGGTCATAGCGGGCTGGATTCCGGGCTTCGGGGAGATAGCGGCAGCGTGTGCCGGAGAAAGGGTGGAGTTCGCCGGTATTGCCGCTCCCTGCCCGATGAGCGATTCGCTTAAGTATGGCTGGAGACGACTTCAAGACGGTGTCAAGCCCGGTGCCGTTATGATATCGCTGGCAGACAAACCGCTTGTCGGACCGGGTACCATAAATACACTGATCCAGGCCTACCTGAAAACCGACAAGCCCATCTGTGTGCCGGTTTACGAGGGCAAGTGGGGCCATCCCGTGATTATCAGCTCGCGGCTTGACAGTGAGATCATGGAGCTCAAGGGTGATCACGGGGCAAAGGAGCTCCTTGAGAGGCACCGCGACGAGGTCGAGCAAGTCGATATTGACAGTGACGAAGTGATTGTCGATGTTGATAACATCGACGATTGGGATACTCTGAGAACGAGGTTGCAGCCGAATGAATGACGCCGAAGAAGTAATCAAAATCGCAAACGATTGGCTCGCGCAGGGTGAGAGGGTGTGTCTTGCGACAATAGTGAAGCGTGAGGGCTCCGCGCCGAGAGGAGTCGGGGCGAAGATGGCGATCTCATCCAGCGGCGGTGTGGCCGGCACGATCGGCGGTGGTGTCCCCGAAAAACAGATCATCGACAGGGCAGGCGAGGTGATGGCCGTTGGCATGCCCGTTACTGTTGAATTCGATCTTTCAGGGCGGTCTGAGGATCTGGATTTGGTCTGTGGCGGTAGCGTGTCGGTCTTCCTTGAACCTCTCGGCCAGTCAAGGCTGCTCTTCGTGATGGGTGCGGGGCATGTCGGTAAGGCCCTTGCGAAGCTTGGCCGCGAAGTGGGATTCTCCCCCGTGCTCGTCGACAATCGGGAGGACGTCCTCAGCGATGAGTACCGGCCGGCCGGGGTACGTGGTGAACTCGCGACCCCCGACGATTTCATGTCAAAACTGGAAATAGATGAGACATCTTTCGTAGTCATCTGCACAAGCGGGCACCGTCTCGACAAGGAATGGCTTCGCGTGCTGGCACCCCTGCGTCCGCGTTACATCGGGATGCTCGGAAGCCGGTACAAAGCAAAAACCATATTCGAGGAGCTCGAAAACAGTGGGATCTCGGCCGACGATCTCTCCCGCGTCCACGTCCCCGTGGGGCTTGACATAAAGGCGGTGACACCTGAAGAGATAGCGGTTAGCATAGTAGGCCAACTGGTGCTTGAGTGGAGAAGCACCGGGCAGACTCGGGGATCATGATGATGGACCTTCCGCGGGTACTGATTGCGGGAGGTGGCGAGCTCGGCTCGGCTGTCGCCCATAGACTGGCAAGATCGGGAATGGAGTTGGTCGTTGTCGATCTTGAAAAGCCACACTGCATCAGACGAGAGGTCTGCTTTGCCATGGTCCGCTGCGGCGGTTCAGGGGTCGTCGAAGGGATACGTGCCCGCATGGCGGTGTCCGCCGGTGAGGCTCTTGAGATTGCCGGGGCCGGGGATATACCGGTAATGGCCGGGGATTTCGAGAAGATTGCGGGTGACATTAAGCCCGACGTCGTGGTGGACGCGAGGATGCTGAAGCGGGACCAGCATATGTCGAGAGACTTAGCCCCGCTCGTTGTGGGACTCGGTCCGGGTTTCACGGCCGGAGGCGACGTAGATATCGTGATCGAGACAAACAGGGGACATGATTTAGGAAGGGTGATCCATGATGGCGCCGCGGAGGCACACACCGGAATCCCGGCGGAGGTGGCCGGATTCTCACATGAGAGAGTTATCAGGGCCCCGCAGGCGGGCACGTTCACGTCCAGAGCTGAATTAGGTCAGATGGTTGAAAAAGGTGAGGTCCTTGGCCTCATCGATAACGCGGTACGAGTGAAATCCGGTATTTCAGGTCTTCTCCGCGGACTCGTCATGGACGGTATAGAAGTAAGGAACGGTCAGAAAATAGGCGACGTCGATCCGCGGGGTAATGCTATCGACCACCGGACGATATCGGACAAGGGCAGGTCGGTTGCAGGTGGCGTGCTTGAAGCGGTCATGCACTGGTGGATGAGGGAAAGAGATGATTGAATTCGAAACCGTGATGGCCGGCAGTCTTGAGGAGTGTCTCGAGGCCCTGGCGAAGTACGGAAGCGACGCCGCTCTGCTTGCAGGCGGTACCGACCTCTATGTTCTGATTGAGACAGGGATGAAACTGCCGAAAGCCGTCATCCACATAGGCGGGGTGAAAGAGCTCAGGGACTCGAAGGTGAAAAGTGGAAGTGTTTCGATCGGTACTGCGGTTACACACTCAGAGATCGACCGGCTTGACGTGACGGAAGGTGTTGAATGTCTCAGGGCGGGAGCCCGCGCTATCGGATCGCCTCAGATACGAAATGTCGGGACAGCGGGAGGCAACATCGCAAATGCCTCGCCGGCCGCCGATCTCTATCCTCCGCTCATGGTGCTGGATGCGGTGCTTGAACTCCGGAGTCTGCGCGGCACACGTGAGGTCGGACTTGAAGAATTCGTCGCGGGACCGGGTATTACATCTCTCCGGCCCGATGAACTCATAACATGTGCCAGATTCAAAAGACCCGAAGGCAGGTTCTACACCGGATTTGCCAAGATCGGTTTGAGAGATGCGCTTGCGATCTCCGTGGCAAACGCCGCCGTCACGGTAACCTCCAGAAACGGCAAGTTTGATCAAGTAAAGATTGCATGTGGCGCGGTCGCCCCGCGGCCCATAAGAATGAAAGAGGTTGAGGCCCTTCTTACCGGCCAGGAACCTTCTGCTGAACTCATAAAGCAGGCAGGGGACATGACCTCGAAGCAATGTGATCCAATCACCGACATCAGGGCGAGCCGGGACTACCGGAGGCAGGTGGCCGGCGTGATCGTGTCGCGCCTGATAGAGAATGCTTCCAGGGAACTCATGATGGATGGGAAGGAGGGTGCTACAGATGCTTGAAGAACTGGCCAACGAAATATCGATGATGGCCTGGAAGGAACAAGAGTACGTGTGCGACCTCCTGCAGAGGCTTATCAGGGTGAAGAGTCCCAGCTGTGAAGAAGGGGAAGCCATCGACCTTATAACACGTGAGATGAAGAGCTTCGGTCCCGATGAGGTCTTCGTTGACTCGATCGGCAGCGCAGTCGCAAGGATCGGGGACGGTAAGAAACTGATTCTCTACGACTCCCATATCGATACGGTCGGTATCGGCGATCCTGCCAACTGGGAAGTCGATCCCTTCGCAGGTCTTAAGAGGGGTAACGTGATCTACGGCCGGGGGGCATCGGACAACAAGGCCGGCGTCGCATGCATGGTTGCGGCGCTCAAACTTCTTAAACAACTTGGAAAACAAGGTGACTTCACTCTCTATTTTGCGGGCATTGTCCAGGAAGAAGACTGTGAAGGACTTGCACTCAGTGTACTACTCGAGGAAAGGAACCTTGCACCTGATGTAGTATTGCTGGGTGAGTGCACAAATCTCGACATCAACCGCGGGCACAGGGGGAGGGTGGAGATAGAGGTTGTGACACGGGGCAAGTCGTGCCACGCGAGTACACCCGAAGATGGAGATAACGCCATATACCGGATGGCACCCGTGGTGGACGGCATACGGTGGGTGCAGGCCAAACTGCAGACCGATCTATTTCTTGGTAAGGGAAGCATAGCGGTAACCGACATAGAGTGTTCGACCCCATCGAGGAACGCTGTGCCGGAAATGTGCAGGATCTATATCGATCGCAGAATCGTACCATCGGATACACGAGAAAGCGTGGCCCGGGAGCTCGATCGTATTGCCAAGTTCACCAAAGGTAAGGTGAGCATCATCAATTATGCGCGGCCGAGTCATAAGGGACTTGTCAAAGAACATGAGAAGTTCTTCCCGGCCTGGATGATCGAGGAGAGATCCCCGGCGGTTGCGAAGGCGTCTCAAACCTACGAGTTCCTGCACGGCAAGCCACCGCGTGTGGGCAAGTGGTCTTTCTCGACAGACGGCAACTACTCGATGGGTGTGAAGTCGATACCAACGATCGGCTTCGGACCGGGGGAAGAGAAACATGCCCACTCGACCGAGGATCAGGTCAAGGTGGACGATCTCTGGAAAGCTGTAGCTTTCTATGCTCTCTTCCCATTTGTATATTCAAAGTAAAGCGGCGGTTGTGATTGCTACGTGAGGTGGTGCTTTGACCCGAAGTGATCTCTTTTCCAAGGACACCGGTGACAAACCCGGGAACCGCCCTCTGGCGGACAGGATGCGGCCGAGGGACTTTGCCGAATTCATGGGCCAGGTACACATCGTCGGCACCGACACGGTTTTGAGAAAGGCGATCGAGCAGGGTGAGATCCAGTCCGTCATCTTCTGGGGACCGCCGGGGACAGGCAAAACGACCCTCGCCCATCTGATATCAAAAGTAACTGGCTCGAGATTCATCGCCTTCAGCGCCGTCACCTCCGGGGTCAAAGAGATTCGGGAGGTTGTCGCGTCTGCTGAGATGGCCATGAACATACAAGGCACGAAGACGATTCTATTTGTGGATGAGATACACAGGTTCAACAAGGCTCAGCAGGATGCCTTCCTCCCCCATGTGGAAAAGGGGACCATCATCCTGATCGGTGCCACAACGGAGAACCCCTCGTTCGAGGTCAACTCGGCCCTGCTTTCAAGATCCCGGGTCGTGATGCTCGAGAAACTGACCGATGCGGATGTCACCGAGATTGTGAAGCGCGCGCTCAAGGATCGTGACCGCGGTCTGGGTGATATGAATGTAGAGGTTGTCGAAGATGCCCTTGAGCACCTGACGCATCAGGCGGACGGTGACGGTCGGGTGGCCCTCAATGCTCTCGAGCTTGCGGTCGCTGCAACCACACCCGGTGAAGAGGGCGTGATCCGGATAGACCTCGAGACGGTCGAGGGGGCGATGCAGAAAAAAGCCCTGCTCTATGACCGGATGGGGGATGAGCATTACAACATCATATCAGCGCTTCACAAGAGCCTGCGCGGTAGTGACCCGGATGCGGCTCTCTACTGGCTGGCAAGGATGCTCGAGGCCGGAGAAGATCCTCTCTATGTTGCGCGTAGGATGGTCAGGTTCGCATCGGAGGATATAGGGAATGCCGATCCGCAGGCACTTGTAGTGACGATTGCCGCCAAGGATGCCGTTGCCTTCATCGGCATGCCCGAGGCCGACCTCGCTCTTGCCCAGGCTGTGATCTATCTGGCAACAGCACCCAAGAGCAACTCGATCTACAAGGCATACCAGAAGGCTAAGGAAGACGTCGCATCGAACAGCACCCCACCGGTGCCGTTACACATAAGGAATGCACCTACCCGGATGATGTCCGAGCTCGGGTTCGGAGACGGCTACAAGTACCCCCATGATTTCGATGACGGGGTCGCCGACCAGGACTACCTGCCGCTGGCGATGAAAGGCAGGCAGTACTACCGGCCGACCTCAAGGGGGTATGAAGCTACGATCAAGTCCAGACTTGATAAGTGGAGAAAACTGCTGTCCGAGAGAAAGAGGAAGACGCAGGACTCGGTGAGGAAAGGGGAAGAGTGAATGGCAGGGTTAGGCGACGTTATAGAGGTAGCGAGAGGCCAGAAGCCGTGTGATCTCGTACTCAAGGGCGGGAGCCTGATAAACGTATTCTCGGGTGAGATCTACAAAGCCGACGTGGGGATATTCGATGGCAACATCGTGGGCATCGGCAGGTATGAAGGCAAAGAGGAAATGAATGTAAAGGGCAAGTACCTTTCACCGGGCTTCATCGACGGGCACGTTCACATAGAAAGCTCGATGGTAGAGGTCAGGGAGTTTGCCCGGGCCGTAGTCCCCCGCGGCACGACCTCAGTTGTGATCGATCCTCACGAGATCGCCAATGTGTTCGGTCTTGAGGGTATCCAGTACATGCTCAGATCGAGCAAATTCAATCCTCTCAATGTTTTCCTGATGCTTCCGTCATGCGTGCCTGCAACCGAGTTTGAGACGAGCGGATCCAGTCTCAAAGGGTTCGATCTATACCCGCTCCTGACCGAAAAGTGGGTGCTGGGGATAGGCGAGGTGATGAACTACCCCGGGGTCCTGAGACGCGATCAGGATCTTCTGGATAAGATAACCATGGCGGATGAGAAGCGAGTCGACGGACATGCTCCCGATCTCGGTGGCAGGGATCTGTGTGCGTATGTCGCGGCGGGAGTGGGGAGTGACCACGAAGGGACAACGGTCAATGAGGTTGCAGAGAAACTGCGACTGGGTATGCACATCATGATGAGGGAGGGCTCGCTCACGAAGAATCTCAAGAACCTGCTCCCGGTGATCACACCCTATAACATCAGCCGGTGTTTCTTCGTGACCGATGACAGGCATCCCAAAGACATACTCGACGAGGGCCATATTGACTTCATGGTGCGGACGGCCGTCGACGAGGGTATCAAGGCCGTCTCGGCCGTCAGGCTCGCAACCATAAACTGCGCGGAGTACTTCAAGCTGGACAAGCTCGGCGCTCTTGCCCCGGGCTTCGCTGCCGATGTGCTGGTGCTGGACTCGCTGGATAAGATCAATGTCGAGATGGTCTTCAAACGCGGCAAGCTTGTAGCACGGGACGGCGAGCTGCTCGATCTTGGAGTGGTGCCACCGAAGGTCACCCTGAGAAGTTCTGTCAATGTCAAGGTCCTTGAAACCGGTGATTTCAAAATCAAAGCCGAGGGCAAGAAACTCAGGGCGATCGAGATACTTCCCAAAGAGATCAAGACGCACGAGGTGATAACGGACGCAAAGATAGAAGACGGGTGCGCGGTGAGCGATCCCGACAGGGACATCATCAAACTGATGGTGATCGAACGCCATCATGCGTCCGACAACATCGGGAGAGGTTTCATCAAGGGCCTTGGTCTTAAGAAAGGCGCGATAGCCTCGAGCGTTTCACACGATTCACACAACATCGTAGTTGCGGGTGCGAGTGATGAAGACATGCTGGAGGCCGTCATAGATATCTGCAGGATGAAGGGCGGGCTCTGCATAGTGTGCGATGGTAAGGTCTTAAGCCGGCTGGCGCTTCCCGTGGCGGGGCTGATGTCGGAGGAGCCGATGACCACGGTCAGAGACGGTCTGGAGGATCTTGAGAAAGCGGCGAAGGAGATCGGTATAGACATCGACGATCCGTTCATGTCCCTTTCCTTTGTTACGCTGGCCGTGGTGCCCGATCTCAAACTTACGGATCTCGGGCTGTTCGATGTGACCAAGTTCCAGTTCGTTGATGTTTTCATAGACTGACGGAGGTTCGAATGAGACGGTGGCTGATCTGCGTTCTTGTTTGTGTGTTTGCGTTGGCAGGCTGTCAGGGTGGTGAAAAGGATACGGGTGGTGCCAAAACCGATAAGCTCACGATCGGCCTCGTACTCTCGGTCGGCGGTCTGGGGGACAAGTCCTTTAACGACTCGGCATACGAAGGCCTGACCAAAGCCGAGGACGAATTTGGGATAATACCGCTCTACGGCCAACCGGAGCAGATGGCGGAGGATGAGAAGTACCTGAGGCAGTACGCCGAACAGGGTGCGGATATTGTAATCGGTGTCGGGTTCCTTATGAAGGATGCGATGGACAAGGTTGCGGCCGAGTTCCCGGGTAAGAGGTTCGCGATCATCGATGCGGAGGTAGACCAGCCGAATGTGGCGTCGCTTGTATTCAGGGAGCATGAGGGTTCGTTCCTGGTGGGAGCAATCGCGGGACTTATCAGCGCGACCGGCAAGGTTGGATTCATAGGTGGCATGGAGATACCCCTGATACACAAATTTGAGATGGGCTACACCGAGGGTGTGAAATACGTGAGGCCCGATGCGGACGTACTCGTTGCTTACGCGGGCTCGGGTCCCCAGGCGTTCAGCGATCCCGTGAAGGGTAAGAGTCTGGCCCTCAGCCAGTTCGACCGGGGGGCCGACGTCATATTCCAGGCTGCCGGATCGACGGGGAACGGTGTGATAGATGCCGCGCAGGAGCGGGGTCTATTTGCGATCGGGGTCGACGCCAATCAGAACTATATGGCTCCGGGTCATGTTCTCACGAGTATGCTCAAACGCGTCGACGTCTCGGTCTTTCAGATCATCAAAGACGTGGTGGAAGGCAAGTTCGAGGGCGGGATTCACGTTTACGGTCTTGAGATCGACGGTGTGGGCTATGCTCTCGATGAGTACAACAGGGACCTGATCTCAGATGAGGTGCTGGCACGGGTCGAGGAGATCAAGGCCGAGATCGTCGCAGGCACAATCCAGGTAACCGACTACACCGCCACCCACTAAGAAACCCCTGGGGTCAGAGCTCGAAATTTGCGCGCCGAGTTAGACCGCCTGCAGTTTTCGAGCTCTGCCCCCGCCTTGACATAGCCCCTGTTTTGGGGTAAATTTCCTGAGACTACTCCCCACCAATAGCGGTGGGCAGGAGCGCCAACCTGAGACCACATCCCCTGTGTGGAAAGGAGGATTTTTATGCGACCCCGTGGGGCGAGATTCTACTCTACAGCCATGATGGTGCCTGTTCTTCTTGCCATTCTTTCCTGCGCTAGTGTGGCAGGCGAGAGCTACCTCAACTTCCCGGCGATACACGGTAATACAATTGTGTTTTCGTGTGAAGGTGATCTCTGGACGGTCGCCGCCAACGGCGGGATTGCCAAGAGACTCACACAGGCCGACGGTCTCGAATACATGCCGAAGTTCTCACCCGACGGCGAGCATATAGCCTTTACGGGTGAGTATGACCGGGGCGGTAACGACGTGTACGTGATACCGGCCGAGGGCGGCACACCCAAAAGGCTGACATACCATCCATGGTCCGACTATGTGCTTACCTGGATGCCCGACGGCGATGGCATAGTATTCCGCTCCATGCGTCACTCCGCTCATTACACCTACAAGGTTTTCTCAGTCTCGAAGGACGGCAGCTTCCCTGAAGAGCTTCCGCTTGATGAGGTCTCGCTGATTTCCTTTGCACCAGACGGCAAGCGTGTCGCATTCAACCGCTTCTCAAGGGAATTTAGAACCTGGAAGCGATACACGGGTGGACTCGCCCAGGACGTCTGGGTCGGTAACCCCGAGACACTCGAATTTGAAAAGATAACCGACTACGAGGGTACAGACGCCTTTCCGATGTGGGTCGGTGAGAGGATCTACTTCGTCTCCGACCGTGACGGTACGATGAACATATACAGCATGAATCCCGGTGGTGGCGATGTAACCCAGCATACATCTCATGAAGAGTATGATATTCGTTGGCCGTCTTTGGGCGGGAACTCCATCGTCTACCACAATGGCGGTGAGATCTGGCATTTCGACATCGCCTCAAACGACTACAAGATGGTGAGTATCACGGTTCCATCCGACAGGGTGGAGGAGCGCGAACGCTTCGTGAGCCCATCCAGGTACGTTACGGATTTTGAAATCTCTCCCAAGGGACGCAGGGTTGCATTCTGCGCACGCGGCGAGCTCGCACTGATTCCCGCCGAGGAAGGTCGGCTGATCGAGCTCAGCGCGACCTCGGGCATAAGAGAGAAATTCCCGAGATGGTCGGCAGACGGTAAGTCGATCGCCTACATCTCCGAGGCAACGGGGGAGGAAGAGATCTATGTGGCCGACGTACTCGGGAAGGGTGAACCCGAGCAGATAACAAAAGATACTCAGGGCTGGAAGTACCAGCCGGTATGGTCCCCTGACGGCAAGAAGCTCGCCTATGCGGATGGGTCCCAGACGATCTATGTCGTCGACAGGGACACAGGCAAGGTGACACGTGCCGACAGCAGTGACTACTGGGAGATAAGAAACTATTCATGGTCACCGGACAGCAGGTGGCTGGCCTATGATAAACCTGAGAATCACCACTTCAGATCGGTGTTTGTCTACGATACGAAGACCTACAGGGTGACACGCATAACCGACCCTTACACCAACGATACCGAACCCGTGTGGGACCCCGAAGGCAAGTATCTCTACTTCCTGAGCGACCGTACGATCAACCCCCTGCTTGGTAAGATCGCTTTCGGTTCGATCCTTGACAAGACCTCAAAACCCTATCTCGTCATACTCCAGAAGGGTGAGAAGTCCCCGTTCTTTGCCAAAGAGCCGGAGGAGCTCGACGGCGACAACGGAAACGGCGATGACAAGAAGGGTGACAAAGACAAGAACGGTGACGAAGAGGAAACCAAGGACGTCACTATCGATGTCGATGGCCTGATCGACAGGGTCGTCGAGTTCCCGGTCGACGCCGGTCACTACTCGTTGCTTGCGGCGGCTGAGGGCAAGATCTTCTACCGTTCACGCCCGTCACTCGGAATGGCCGAGGGCCAGCGCCGTGGGCGTGAGTCCAAACCGATGCACAGCGTTCATATGTTCGACCTCGAAGAAGAGGAAGAAGAGGCCATCATCTCGGGGATCAATTCCTACAGGCTTTCGCATGACGGCAACAAGATCGTTTACCGCAAGAGGCGTGATTTCTCCGTTGTCGATGCGGCCAAACAGTCGGGTGATGGTGATGACGATTCGGATGTGGATCTATCGAGGTGGCATATCAGACTCGATCCCAGGCAGGAATGGGAGCAGATGTTTAACGAGGCTTGGCGGCTTCAGCGCGATTTCTACTGGGCTCCCAACATGGCTTATATCGATTGGCCGGGGATCAAAGCCAGGTACGGCAAGCTCCTCCCCAAGATTGCGACACGTGCCGAGCTGAGCGATCTCATAGGACAGATGATAGCTGAGCTCTCCACGTCACATACCTATATCTGGGGTGGCGACCAGGGCAGACCCGACCGTATTCCCGTGGGCATGCTCGGTGCCCAGATCGTGGCGGAAGAGCGTACCGGCTATTACAAGTTCGGCAAGGTGTATCCGCAGGAGCCCTCGAGCCCCGATGCAGTTTCACCGTTGACCCTGTCTCACGCGGGTGTTGAGGCTGGAGAGTATGTGCTTGCCGTAAACGGCCGGCCGCTTGACATATCCACCAACTTCTATTCTGTGTTCCTGAATCTCGCCGACGACGAGGTCCTGCTCACCGTAAACGACAAGCCCACTTTGGAGGGGGCAAGGGACGTGATCGTGAAAACGATCGGGAGTGATGAGAATCTCCGCTATCTCGACTGGGTACGATCCAAGCGCAAATATGTTGAAGAAGTAACGGGCGGGCGAGTCGGTTACATCCATATACCCAACATGAGTACTGCGGGTCTGATCGAGTTCTCACGGACGTTCTACCCACAGTTGGAGAAGCCTGGGCTGATCATAGACGCACGCTACAATGGCGGCGGTTTCGTATCCGATCTGATCATCCAGAGGATCTCGGTCGATGTGCTCGCATACGGCAAGGCGCGCAAAGGCAAGCCCTACAGGTATCCGGAGGAAGCCGTCGATGCACACAGGGTGGCACTCTGTAACCAGCAGGCGGGTTCGGACGGTGATATTTTCACTCGTGCATTCAAACTTGCTGAGCTCGGAACGGTCATAGGCATGCGTACCTGGGGTGGTGTGGTCGGTATACGGATGGACAAGCCATTTGTCGACGGCGGCTTGATGACGATTCCCGAGTTCGCATGGTGGGAGAGCGAGGGAGGCTGGACGCTCGAGAACCGGGGAGCGACCCCTCATATAGAGGTAGAGAACATGCCGGGCGAAGTGCTTAGCGGGCATGATACTCAACTCGAGCGGGCCACTGCGCTCTTAAACGGTCTCCTCGAAAAGGATCCCAAGGGTACACCCCA
>JALGZP010000198.1 GCA_025774845.1 bacterium | reverse complement strand
ATAGGTGTTGGGGAATCCATCCTCATCAAAAGCGTCGAACGGGTAGGCATCAGAAAGCTCAAAGATCGGTATCGCGTATGGCTGACGGATGTGAATAGTCTCTTGGTCAGCAACAAGGAGATGCTCCACGCCGCATGTATCCGTGTATTTGAAGAGGCCACAGACCGGACCGTCGAACTGCTCATCGAGACCCCTGATAAAGCCCTTGCGCTTCTGAAGGACATCACCGCGAGTAATCATGACGTTCACAGAATCGTCAGTCATCTCCCCAGAGCCGGGGTCGAGGTAGCCGTTACGGCTCACCACGCCTGGCCATGGCTGCACTGGCTGCCTCAGGGGTATCTCGATATGCTTACTCACAGAAGATTCTCCAATTGTCCTGATCGCGTGAGGGGTAGTCTAGTCTGTGATACAGGATTCTTCACGTCAGCCACATGGCGCATGATCGTCTGCTGCGGCTGCCTATTGTTCTGTCTCCTCATCGTATTGAGTTTACTGTTGAACGCAATACTGAAGCGAGTCGTATCTTCCCCATCGGTATTTATCAGGAGCGCATGGGCCGCTGCACCGTAGATTAGGACGTCAATATGCTCTTGCGGGATCATCGGCAACAGGACGTCAGCCTCGGTCGCATCCGGCCTAAGCGCCCGAGCGTAATACTTCAGCCACACGTATTCCTCGCTGAGCTCCTCGAGATTGGGGACCGGGAAGAACCTGATCATCTGCCGGTCATCGGGCCCGATCCCCACCCTGGTGTAGGCGATGGGGCGCCCAGTTGTGGAAACAGTAATCCATGGCCTCCAGAGGGGGTGAGTTCCACCCTGGACGGATCATCTTCAGCTCCCCACAGTCCGCCGGCATCTCGTAATCGGCCACACCATCGGAGAGGTAGAGCTGCTGTTCGCGGAGCAGGAACCACCAGTAGCCCTCGAGCTTGACGATCTCGGTCTCAGCCTCGAAAACGAAATCTAGGTAGGTCTGGAACTTCGTGGCCCCAGCATTCGTTGCGGTGTAGCGTGAGTCTCCATTCTTCTCGACCAGCGTAATTACGCGATTCGTAACCTCGCGGTAAGTAAAGTAGTTCGATGGCTGAACCCTTACTGGCCGCCGCAAATCCTTGATAGTCTGGACCTCAAACCTTCCCACTCTAAGGGTTGAGAGTCCCGCCAAGGAAAATGGAGATACACCAGCCGGCTGTTCTTCAAGTAGCGCTCCGAGGAATTCGAATCCTGGATATCCGACATCTCCCCATAGGGGGTCTCTTTTGTCAGTGTAGCTGAGAATTGCCTGGTTGAGATTCCGGTCATTGAGATAGACATCCAAGATGACCTCGTTATCGGAACGCCGAATCCGCAATCGCATATCTTGCCAGTAACCGCGGTATGGCAGCAGTGTATCAGTATCTTCGTCATAGGTCGGATCCAGGTTGAGGTCAACGTCCTGGAGGGTGACGCTAGCAAGAACCACCATACCGTCTGCTTCGGTAGATGTTGGCCTTGCGATGTAAGGCACCCTCATGTTCGGCATGAACTTGATGATCTTGAGAATCGGATCCGTGCCATCTCTAGGCATAGTCACGCGGGCACCATACCCCTGATCGTAACAGGCTGGATCCTCATCAACACCAAGATCAAACAGGAGCGGGTCCTTCTGCATTCTAGCTATGATGGCGATCGATGGATCGGTTGAAACTCCAGTGATGACAGTGTCATCACTGTGGTCGTGAGCCCAGATGATCCGGATCACCTGGTCCGGACTGTCCATGGCCTCGCCCGCATAGAGCACTTGCGTCTTGAGTGAGGTAGTGCCGGGGCCGAAAAGCGGAGAAACGCCGCTTTCGACCACATCAGCATCAATAGGGACGACGGACTCTCCATCAACGACAACAACGCCACCACAAGGGACTGTATAGTTATCGCCAATCTCTTCATTGACCCGATCTGCAAAAGCATCTGAAAAGAAGTCACTCATCCTGATCGTCCTCTTGAGACTCTTCCTCTGCCCATATGCGAGCTACTATTTCATCGGTATCACCAAAAATCATGTCCGCCCATGTAATGCCGGCATCTGCGATTACATCAAATACATCTTTTTTTTCTTCATCTTTCATGCGTCACCTCGGGCCGTCGTCTACGCGACAATTCTTGTGTCTATTCCTATTTTTCGGATCGTCCCAGTAGCTCTGGTCACCCGTCTCTTTGATCTTACCATGGAACAACTCTGCTGGAATGCTATGCGTATGCCTGAAGCT
>JALGZP010000054.1 GCA_025774845.1 bacterium | reverse complement strand
TGTAAGGACACCTGCAGCAGGTATCTGACGGTGAATGACCAGCCTGTGTGTGGTATTACCGGCGACAATGATATCTGTGCACACACAACTACGAGTTTCTGTGCCACTGCTGGTATGTCGGGTTATGCCTGGAGTGGCCCCGGTGGCTTTACGGGTAGTTCGAGTTGTACCGGTCCTATCGGTCTCGAGGGTAGTTACCAGGTGATCATCACGGATGCGAAAGGCTGTAAGGACACCTGCAGCAGGTATCTGACGGTGAATGACCAGCCTGTGTGTGGTATTACCGGCGACAATGATATCTGTGCACACACAACTACGAGTTTCTGTGCGACTGCTGGTATGTCGGGTTATGCGTGGAGTGGTCCCGGTGGCTTCACAGGTGGTTCGAGGTGCACGGGCCCTATAGGTCTCGAGGGTAGTTACCAGGTGATCATCACGGATGCGAAAGGCTGTAAGGACACATGCAGCAGGTATCTGACAGTGAATGACCAGCCTGTGTGTGGTATCACCGGCGACAATGATATCTGTGCACACACAACTACGAACTTCTGTGCGACTGCTGGTATGTCGGGTTATGCCTGGAGTGGCCCCGGTGGCTTTACGGGTAGTTCGAGTTGTACCGGCCCGATAGGTGTTGAGGGTAGTTACCAGGTGATCATCACGGATGCCAAAGGCTGTAAGGACACCTGCAGTCGCTATCTGACGGTGTTGCCACAGCCGGAGTGCACACTCCAGTGCCCAAGTACTCCACCGTTCTGTAGATCGTTTGGAAATACCATGACGGCAAATGTCACCGATCCCGGGGAGGTAGCCACATATGCATGGTCGCTTCTGAGCAGCGACAGCAGCTGGGTGATCACCGACGGCAATGGCACACAAACTATCACCTATACGGCCGGCGACACCGGTGTATCCGGCACGTTCAATCTGATCGTGACTGACGTCAACGGCTGCAAAGATACTTGCCAGGTGATCTGTGAATGCATACCGAGGGAGTTCTGCACATTCACGATGGGTGGCTGGGGCACTGTATGCCCTGACCCGCACCCACCGACCCAACCTGGGTGTATTCGTGATGACCATTTCAGAGATGTATTTCCTAACGGAGTCTGGATTGGTGACCCGGATGGGCCGGATGGAGACAATCTGTATGCTGCGAAGTGGGCAAACTCGAATAGGGTAGAGGCGTTTCTGCCGTCCGGCGGTACACCCGGGTACCTTGACCGTGACTATAACAATAGAACCGATACACCTGCAGGAGTCCTGGCCGGACAGCTTCTTGCACTCCGAATGAACGTAGCATACACCTGTGCCTGTGTGTACCACGACATGGGTCTTACAGACTGGTGCGGGTGTTACGGTGAGTTCATTATCCCGAGTTCCTGTGGAAGCTTCGCTGGAATGACAGTCGATGCCTTCCTCGCCATAGCGGATTCGGTGGTAGGTGGTAGTGCAGATGCGCTGGTGCGCTACAGGCCTTCCGATATCAACTTTACGGCATCATGCCTGAACGAGCTGTTTGATGGCTGTTATCCGATCAGCTATGCGGTCGTGACGTTGAGTGCACCGCCTCCTCCTACGTTGTCCCAGGTTGGGAGTCAGACGGAAGAGGTCGAGGCACTGCCCGCGAGATTCGCGGTAGATCAGAACCGGCCGAATCCCATGGTCACGAGCACGGCCATCCGGTTCTCTCTTCCCAGAGCTGCCAAGGTAACCGTTGAGATCTTTGACATTCGGGGCAGGAGAATCAAGACACTGCTGGACGTGTACCGGGCGCCCGGCTACCACACCGTGATATGGAAGGGAGACGACGACCAGCGAAAAGAGGTCGCTTCTGGAGTGTACTTCTACAGAGCGCGACTGGGGGATGAGTTGACCGGCATGAAGAAGATGGTCAAGGTGAACTAAGTTCGGGATCAAAGTAACTGCAGAGCCCGCTTTGGCGGGCGGGCTCTGCTGCCTATCCTTCAACCGGCTCTGTACGTATCACGAACATTGATAGCGTCTTGCCATCCCGCACCCCATAGTCTCGGATGAGACTTGTGATCGGTTCATCTCTTAGACAGGCGGCTGCCCGAGGATGGCGCTCAGGGCCTCCACGATCCCGGCTTCTTCAATCATCTCCATGCAGTCGAAGTATTCGCAGGTGTCATCCTTACAGGTTGGGCATTCCGGAACGGGTGGCATGAGAATCGTAACCGCATCTCCCATGGGACCCCATCGTCTCGGGCTGCATGATCTGACGGGGGAGAAGAAGGAAAGCGTGGGTGTCCCCATGGCCGCCGCCAGATGCATCGGTCCCGTGCTACCCGACACGAACAGTCTCGCCTGCGCGATAACTGCGGCGAGATCGAGAAGACGGGGGATACCGGTAAGCCTGAGCGATTCTCGAGACCTGTGACTGTCCAGCTCATCAACAAGCGGTAGCTCATCCTTTCCGGCGGTCACGAGTATCCTCAGCGCGAATCTCGACTCTATGATGTCCGCAAGTCTCGCATATGACTTCGGGGTGAGATTCCTTGCCGACCCTCCGGAACCCGGGTGGACGATCACGAAGCGCTTGTGTTCGAGATCTCTTTCCTTAATGGCCTCCCGTGCGAAGCCCCCGGCGGCTGCGTCCATCTTTATCACCGGTGTGTATGTACCATCCCCCACGTCCAGAACTGCACGGAGACAACTGAGATTGTATTGGGCTTCGTGCTGCTCTGCGAATTTGCGGTGCTCCCTGACCGTCCTCGTGAAGAGGAAGCTATAGTAACGGTAGGCAGTCCCGACCCGGCGGGGGACACCTGCCAGCGCAAGCGCGAGCGAAACCCTGAGCGTGGGTCGCAGAACGAGCGCCGTCTCAGGCCCTAGTGCTCTGACGGCCCGGGCGAGATCGAAAACCGGCCCGATACCCCCGGTTGACTCATCGTATTCGATGACCCCGTCAACAAAGGGACACGCGCGAGCTATCTCCGATGTCCTGGGTGACGTGACATAGTAGACCTCAGCACCCGGGTCACCTTGCTTTATTGCCTCCGCGACCGGGAGCGACAGGATCAGGTCCCCGATCCGGTCGGTTCTAACAACGATGTATCCGGCCAAAGCAAACCTTTCCCGTGACTGCGCCACGTGTCTCCGGCTCAGTGACTCCTGGCATGTGCATTATCTCTTGCCAACAACCCAAGTGAACCCACGATGAGCCAGGCCTGGACGGCAATCTCCGAATCAGTGAGATTGCATTGAAAAAGCCCCGAAACCACTATGGCAACCAGACCTCCGCCGGCCGCCGCGGCAAGTAACCGTGTCGAGGAATCCTGCGCGCCACGGTATGCCACAAGGGCCACCCTGAATGCAGTTATGATCACCGCCGCAAGGATCCCAAGACCGATCAGACCGCTTGTGACGGCATAATTGACGAAATCGTTGTGGGGATGGCAGGTGGTGCTGTAGTCTCCCGGCACCTTGAAACTGTCAAACTCCGCCGTGAAGGTGCCCGGCCCGATGCCGAAGACCGGGTAAGCTCTTATCATCTTCAGGGATGTTTTCAGGAGCAGTACCCGCGTTGCATCACCCCTGGACACCTGGTCACCACCCGCAGGAACGGTTGCCCGATCGATGGCCGATGGCTCCAGGACGATCGCGACCGCCACGACGGCAATAACCACGAGAACCAGGTAACCGACCCGGAAACGTCTGAGAGCCGCGATCGAAAGCAATGAGAAGGCCGCGCCGAGCCAGGCGGCTCGTGAGAAACTATAGAGTACCGCCAGGGCCGGAAGGCAGGTGAGTACGGTCCAGGCTAGCTTTGTGCGCAGCTTACCCGATGCAAAGATAAGGAACGAAAGTGAGAGTGAGAATATCCACGCATAGAAGATGCCGAAGCTTATGTGGTGTCCAAGAAGACCCAGGGCCTTGAAGGTCTGTCTCCAGGCGTGGACGTGCTTGTGCTTTATGTAGTCGATGCCTGTGAAGTGCTGGATGATGCCGTAGACCGCAAGAACGGACGCAACGATTGCAAGCAGCTTCAGTATTCGCCGGAGCTGGCCGGTGGATTCTATTCCGAAGGATATGAGGAAGTAGGTGAGAACAAGCCATTCACTCCGGTAAGCCCTGATGCTCGTCACGCGGTGCGGAGATGTGAGCGCAGTTATGAAAACCCACCCAAGAAGTGCGGCCACAAGGTAATCGAGAAGTATTGTGTTCCGCCAACGGCCGGGTGCCCTCGACTTGAGTATGAAACCCACCCAGGCAAGCAGAACACCACCCTCCGTGAGGCTTATGCTGAATGAACCTGAGACGGCAAAGATCGAAAGCCCCGATATGAAAAGGACCTGACCCACCCGCTCGATTCTATTTTGTCCCTGCACGTGGGCCTTCCTCATCTATGAGCACATAGTTTCTGTATTCACCCAGCCGGTCGAAGACGGATGTCAGCCGTCTTAGGAGAGGCCTTCTCAGGCGGCTTCTCAGGGAAGAGTCCCGGTATCTGTCCCAGGTCGCGTTTCCGATCCGCTCTTCCATGACGGAAGGGTGGGTCGCTGCGAATGGCGCTACCCCCTTGACCGTTATCGACATCCCGCCTTCGTACCGATCATCGATCCACGAATCATCGTGCCAGAACCGGTCGAGGTTCTTTTGCTTGGAAAGCATGATCTCGGGGTCCCTGGCCCAGCCATAATGATAGATCTCCGCCCCCGCTTCAACTACCCTGAGCTTTCGCCCGTTCAGCCTGAAGCCCTGGGCGTCTCTCCACGAGGTGATCCCCGCGTGGTTTCTTATTATCCGGATTTCCTTCCTGTACCATCCGCGTTCATCCTTTGTGAGGAAGTAGCTCCCGTAGAAGTGTCTGAAATCGAAGAGCAATCCCTCTACATCATCAAGATCGAGGCAGGATTCCATCCTTCTCCTCAGGATCTCAAGGTACCGCTCATGGAGCACCTCATCTGCCTGGATGTAGAAGATCCAGTCTCCCCGGCACTCGTTTAGCGCGATGTCGGTCTGCTGGCTTAAGATACGTCCTCCCGTACGAAGCGTATCGTCCCACTCACTTTCAATGATCCTGATCTTCTCGCCCGGGATCGACTGTATGAGTTCAAGTGTCCGGTCCTCCGAATCGCCCACATTCACAATAAACTCATCACAAAGAGGCAGCACGGACGTGATCGATTCCTTCACAGGATAGTCGAATCTCACCGCGTCTCTAACGAATGTCGCTCCGCTCACCCTCATCAGGCAAGGTACCTTTCCCGTCGACGAGTCCCCAGAGCTTGACATACTTGGTGAAGACATAATAGGCAGAGAACACACAGAGGATGAATCCCTGAAGTCCGTCAAGCAACCCCAACTTGATTACATACATCTTGAAGAATTGAGAGACCGGTCTCAAGAGGATATCCGCAAGCCGTGACTTCTTACCCTTGAGATGACTCTCCTTCGCTGCAAGGCTGGTATACCTGTTGAATTTATCGAAGTATGCTTCGACCGTACGATACGTATAGTGCAGTATATGGTTCTTGAGCGTTCCGACCTTCCCGTCGACCCGTATGCCCTCGTGTACCAGCTTCTCGGTCACACGTGCCCTGTCTTTCCTGAAGAGCCGGATCACATAGCCGGGATACCACCCGCAGTGTTTGATCCACCTGCCAAGGAAAAATGCCTTCCTGGGGATCATGTAGCCATCGGACTCCGGGGAGGCCAGACAGGTCTCGATCTCCGCCCTGAGCTCGGGCGTCACCCGTTCATCCGCATCGATGGAGAGGATCCATTCGGACTTCGCCGCGGCAATCGCGTGCCTCCTGGCAGTTGCATATCCTTCCCACGGCTCGCGCAGGATCCTGTCTGTGAAGCCCGAAGCGATCTCGCAGGTCCTGTCGGTGCTCATCGCATCGACCACCACTATCTCATCCGCCCAGGCCACAGTCCTGAGGCACTCCTCGATGTTGGCCTCTTCATTGTGGGTGATTACGATTGCTGATATATGCATCTTGCATCCTGTGCGATTTCGCTTGAACAACGATTCTAAGTGAGTATAGTTGCAAGGGCAAATAGTATTTCTCAGGCTTTGGGAAGGAGGATTCAAGTGAAAAGAGCGATGTTGGTTTCTCTGGCGGCGGTCATCCTGCTGAGTGGTGTCTCATACGGGGCAGACGTTAATTTCAACGGCCTTGTCCAGACACGTTACGTAGACGTCCGCGATGAGGACGGGACCTTCTTTGCGAAGGCAGCGAGGCTTGGAGCCCGGGTCAACGTAACCGATAAGGTCTCCGTGGAGGCCCGGTTCGAACTTGCCGGGGAGCCGAGTCTTCTAGAGGCTGTTGTCGATTATGCGCTTCCGTGGGCCGGGCTTCACGCGCGGGTCGGACAGTTCAAACTTCCGTTCGGCTTTGAGACGCAGATTTCCAGGTTCGATCTTGAAGCGATGGACCGGTCGCTTGTGATCTCGCATCTCTGGTATAACGGCGTATCGCATCCTTACGTGCGGGATGTCGGTGTGGCGATCACGGGCAGATACAAGCTCTTCGAATACAAACTCGGTGCCGTAAACGGTGTGGGCTATAACTTCACCCCCGATCCCGACTGGGATGGTACGCATGTCTTACCATCCTGGGGCCGCGACAACAATAACAGCAAGGACATCGTCGGGAGAGTCGGGGCCGGCATCCCCATGTTTGCAGGAATTGGCTTCTCGCTCTATGAAGGCAAGTGGCCTGTCTTCTATTCACCTGAGGTCTGCAATGAGAACCGTTCTGCAAAGGCGCTCGACATCTTCCTCGATACGGGCAAGATGCTCTTCCAGTATGAGCACATATGGGCGCAGGGGCGGCTATCCGATGCGGGCATCGCTTCTCTTGCCAGCCTCGGAGCCGGCGCGGCCTGGCCCGGTGAATGGCAGGGTAGTAAATACGGTGGTTATTACATCGTACTGGGCTACAGGGTCAATGCCATGATTGAGCCCGTGTTCAAGGTGGATATGTGTGACCCCGACAAGGAAACAGATACCGACCGGCTGAAGGACACCTACTACGGTGTGAACCTCAACTTCGAACGGAAGGCCAGGTTCCAGATCTTCTACCGGGAGAGTAAGATAGCCGGACAGTTCGATGACAGCGCCTTTCTTGCGCAGGCATCGGCGAGGTTCTAGCCGGCGGAGCGGATCGGGCATCCGGCCCCAAAGCACTTAAGTCGACACAGGGAGGTGCCGAATTGACCAATATGCTACGACTACCCAGGTCGAAGTCACACCGTAACAAGGGCTTCACCCTTGTAGAGCTGATGGTTGTCCTGATCATAATGGCAATACTGGTTGCGATCATCATAGCCAACTACATAAGGATGAAGCGGCATGCCCAGATGGCTTCCTGCATCGCAAATCAGCGAAACATCCTTGAAGCGGCCGTGACCTATTCGATTGATACCGCGGTTGCCGACGGCAATATGAACGTCGATGCTCTTCTGGCGGCGGGGATTGTGAGCCGCTCCCTGTCTGATTGCCCGGCAGAGGAACTCAAGGACCAGGACGATTACACGATTGTCTGGCTCGACGGTCATCCCCGGGATGTGATATGCATCATCAAGGGCCCGGAACATGACTGGGAGCCCCACTAGACCTGTACCTGCGCTGCCGCGGTATAACTGAGCCATCGTCCGTCTGAAACCTGACGCTTACCGGTTCGTCCGCTCAAGCTACGCTTCGTTGGTGCCGAAACTAGACGTGTGGGACAACAACGACGAATAGGTGTATCCAGCCAGCTGGGCTTCACCCTCATAGAGATGATGGTGGTGGTCGTAATAATCGGAATCCTGGCCGCCATCGGAACCGCCAATTTCGTAAGGATGCAGAGAAACGCCAAGATGGCTGCCTGTACGGCCCATCAGCGAGGGGTGTTCGAAGCCGCCTATGCCTACCAGATTGACCGGGTCATCGCGGACGGTAACATGAACGTCGATGTGCTATTCGCGGCAGGGTTTGTCGCGGAGAACATATGCGAATGCCCGTCGAGTCCGGTCGCCGATCACGATGATTTCCAGATAACCTGGCAGGACAACCTTCCGGTAGATATTACCTGTACGGTGAAAGGCGGCGCTCACGAATACGAGCCTTAGACCTGGTTCAGCCCATCACCGGCGCAGTTTCTGTCTGGCTTCCTCGATGTTGTCTATGATGTTGCGGTTACCCGGATCGCGGCCGAGCGCTTTTGTCCAGATGCGAATTGCCTCCCTGTAAAACCCTTTTTCGGCAAGCACGGTCGCATAGTTGTTGAGGGCGCCGAGATGGTCCGGGTCGAGATCGAGGATGCGCTTGTAGAGTTTTTCCGCTCCGGCAAGATCATCGTCCATAAACCGCTTGTATGCGAGGGCATCCATGGCCTCGATGTTCTCCGGATCGGCATCAAGCACAGTCTCGAGCACGGCCGCTCCATCATCCATCATGCTTCTATTAATCAGGCTCAAGGCCCTCAGGTAATGGGCGGACATGTTGAAAGGCTCGATTGAAAGCACCGCACCTACGGTTCTACTGGCCTCTTCAGCATTTCCAGAGGCAAGCTCCCCTTCGGCCTTGAGTAGATATGCCGGTACATAACCCGGGTTAAGCTCGGTGGCTCTCCGGAGCAGTGCAATTGCCAGGACACCATTCCTGGTCATCTCAACTGTCGCCAGGTGATAGAATGCCTTGTGACTGATCTGATTCACCTCGACTGCCTGCCTTGCCGCATTCACGGCCTCCTCCTGCCTTCCGCCGGCGGCAAGACCTCTTGAGAGTATGATGTAGTAGTCGGAGAGTCTGAGCATGAAGATCCCATTTTCAGGTGAGAGTTCCTTAGTCTGTTCGAGAGCGGCGATGGCATCGGTCAGTCTTCCCGTCCACGCGAACACCAGCGAGTTCACATAGAGCGTCCTTGCCCGCATAAACCTGTCAAGCCTGTCACCGAGCTGTGTGAATTGCCCCGACCTCTCCCCGGTCTTTGTCACAATCGAGATAGGATTCTGTTTCGCCAGATCGACGGCTTTGAGTATCTCGGTGGGATCATGTCCGACTGACGCCATGGGTACACGGTAGTCTATAAAGGCGTTGTCACTGGTGTTAACAGTGACATCTCCCGCGAGTTTTGTCAGAGCTGCCCTGTCGGCGGTGTAGCAGCCGAGAATGCCTACATGATCCGCTACTCTGATCCTGGCCAGATCCTCGGCGATCCGGGGCTCGGACATCTTTCGGTCGAGGGATTCGAGGTCGATGCTTAGGCGTTCCATGCTTCCTATGAGGAGCACTTCACCCGCCCCGGCCCACCACAGGCTGACACTTGGGAAACTGCGGGTAAACGCCCCGACCGCGGCCTTGAAGGCGTCCGCGGGAAGCCGCGTCGCGCTCAAGCGCTGGCAAACAATCCCGTGCTCCGCAAGTTTTGAGCGGACACGGGCAATGTAATCGGCCGTGAGAAACCGGCCCGGTCTGCCCGACATGGCAGACGGTGACTGGAGGATTACGACGTCGAATGATTGATCTGAAAGCAGGTAGTTCATTGGATCGACCGTGACCAGCCTGAGCCTGCTGTCTCTGACCGCATTTCGATTGTAATGTGAAAAGGCCGCGGTGGCCAGCCTGGTGGCAGCGACCGGTTCCACACACACGATCTCAGATACATCGTGACTCTCAATCGAGCCGAGCGTGACACCCGCCCCCAGACCGATGAGCAGCACGCGCCCGGGTTTGTCATGAATCAGCATTGGGATCTGCGCTGTGAGGATCTGGGACATGACGTCCTCACCCGTGGAACCAGCTATATGTCCGTTGGTCTTAAGGACCATACCGTCGGGGTCTCGATCCACCGAAGTTATGACATCGCCATCCTCATTGTAGAAGATGACATCGCCGCCCCGAAGCGCAGCCCGGATGTCTCGCGCCGCAGAGAGCTCGCGGAGACGATTGAAGACCCCACTCGTGACAACTTCCGGTCTCCACCGCGGCAAACTCATACTTGCGGCTACACCCGCAACGATCACTACAAGCGATACCGCGAGTCTAAACCGCGCCCGTCGTCCGCTTACCGTCATCAAAGCCAGGGCGGAGACCAGGCAGAGCCACGAGGCGATGGTCAGTACAAGCCGGAAGCTCAGGTCACCGGCCGGCAGTGCCCTTGTAACTGCAAATGCCAGGAGTCCGCCGAGCGCGGCAATGAATACTACTGTTCGGCCTGAACGGCGACCGCCGAGGACCGGCAAAGACAATCCGGTCAGGATGCCGGGCACGGCCATTACCAGTAGGGCTATCCGGAATTGGCCGGCAAGGAGCCCACCCCATGTAAGCGGTCCCGGTCTCAACACATCGAGAAAGAGGGAGGGGGTGTGGTTTAGAGCATGATTTATGATGAGCCAGTAGATGCCGCTTCCAGCTGCCGCCAATATCAGTGAGAGTGCAGGTTTTCCCGGTCTCCGGGTAACAAACGATGTGACGATACTGCCCACGGTGATGCCTGCGAGATAGACCGAGAGGACTACTGCGCCTGCGAATAAGGAGTGGCCGATGATCTGCGCCAGCAGTCTTGCCCAGAGAATCGCGCACACGAGAGTGCCGGTCATGAAGATGGTGGAGGCAACCCCGGCTACCGGGACATCGGACTCACCCGTCTTCTCACTGGCTCTGCCGGTTCCCTCTTTAAGAAAGACCCCGATCAGCCCTGTCACAGCGATAACTATCGCTCCAACCAGGAGTGTCCGCCAGTAGCCCAGGGAAGGAACCAGTGTAAACGTAGAAAACAGCACTCCGGCCGTGGCGCCGAGGAATATGGGGGCCGTAAGCCTGCCCGCCGCGGTATGCGCGGCGGAGAACGTAATGATTCCACCCAGAAGGAAGCACGGGACGAAGAATACGCCGAAGGTGAGCAGGCCCGCTATAACTGTCGCACCTGCCGTTGAGCCTGCCCCGCCCACGGCACCGGCAACCGAGCCGACTGCAGGAAGAAGCTGAACAGCGACCAGACTGGAAATACCCGCGCCTATCTGCATATAGGCCAGAAGCCTCAGCGGCGAAGCTACTGCTGAGGCCCGCGGGCCGAAGTAGAGATTTCCCAGGAGGAGGCAGAGGAGCAGTGAGCAGACCACCCAGCCATCCGTGATCAGACGGTTCCCGGCGAACCCGGGTACCATCTGTGACCAGGCCGATATAAACACTACACCCGCAAATCCGGCGATCACGCCGACAGCAACCAAGTAGCCTGCACGCGATGACATCTGAGTATTCAAGGTAGACGTCCCCCGATTAGATAGTAGTTGTAGGAATTATACAGATGGTACAACGCTCGTGTCAATCCGTTGATCGGGTAGACATGAGAAAGGGGCCCTGACGGGCCCCTCTCGGTCTCCTATGCCATCATGCGGCATTTGCCACACGCTTTGTCTTGGCTGCGTCCTCTTTGGCCAGCTCCTCTCTCATCCGTCGTGCGTAGTCGTCCACCTTGGGAGCCAGTGTGGTCACCAGTGACTCTGCGCCAGGATGAGTAGGACGGGCGCCGGTCTCCTCGACCACCTCTCTGAGTATCTCAGGGTTGTCGATCAACATACACGGTAGACGGTGATCATGGTTGAAAGGCTGTTTGGCCTGGATCTTCTGGAAGAAGGGTGAGTTGATCACTTCTTTAAGACTCTTGCCCTTTATGTTGTCCACGGCGAAATGCGCGAACACACACGGTTCAACATCACCATGACAGTTGATGTGCAGGTACTTATTGGCGCCCGCAATGCAACCGTCAACGTAATCCCCATCGTTCCAGAAATCGGCTATGAAGATCGGCCTGGTCTTTCTGAAGTGGCGTACCCGCTGTCCGACCCTTCGTCTCTGCTCAGGTGTCGGCATGAGGTTTACGTCCGGGTTTTTCCCGATAGGCATGTAGATGAACACCCAGCCAAGGAAGCATCCTCTCGCCACCCATTCGTCGATGAACTCATCGCTGGTTACGAAGTCGGCGTTCTCGCGCGTGACAGTGAGCGAGAAACCGAAGACGCCGTTGCGCTTGTTGAGGTTTTCCATCGCCTGGGTTATCTTCTTGAAGGCGCCTTTACCTCTACGCCTGTCGGTCTCCTCTTCGAAGCCCTCGACACTTATGCAGGGCCAGACGTTCCCCAGATCAACCAGCCGCTCGCATGTTGCGTCATCCAGGAGGGTCCCATTGGTATACACCTGAAAAACACAGTCATTGTGCTTCTCAAAGATGTCCATCAAACCGTTCCAGATGAAAGGCTCGCCTCCCGAGACAATGTAAAGGAAAATGCCGAGCTCTTTACCCTCCGTGACGATTCTATCGAATTCCTCGAAAGGAAGATCCTCCTCTTTTGTATAATTGCCAGCATAGCAGCCGTAACATTTAAGATTGCATCTCATAGTAGGACTTACAACCAGTAATGATGGAGGATAGAATCCTTCCGTCTCACTCAATCGATGTCTCCGGTTGGGTGCGATCAGCCCTTCCTTAACGATGAGGTTTCGAAGAAGCTTGTTCCGGACTTTCGGGTTGATGTCCCGCAGGAATCGCATGGCCAGCTTGGCTCCGGGGTGACCGTCCTGAAACTTCTCGCGTGCACTCTTTATGACGGCTGACCAGTAATCGTTGGTCGTGATCCTCTCAACAACCGATACGACCTTGAGCAACGCGTCGTCGGAACCGCGGGCGGCGATGGCGACCATCTTCTCAAACGCCTTCTGGATGGTCTTCTCCTCGATCTGCTCTATAAAGCTCATTTTCTCACCTCCCTTCGGACCTGAATTGCATACTTCTAGACGCTGTGCCCATGATACGAAACCCCTTCCACAAGTCAATGATAAAGTTGGTTATGGCGAACCCGGGATCAGGTGCGGCCGAGGCGGCTTGACAAACCGGCGGTTGAGCCATACCATTGCTTGCTGACCGATAAGGGGGATATGCCGTTGGGTGGTTTTCATGTGCCTGAGATTTCACCTGATATTGTCGTTTTGGACTTCGATGGGACAGTTCTTGACTCGATGCCGTTTCTGACCGGTCTGGCTGCTTCGCTCCTTACCGCCCGGTACGGGATGGAGCCTGAGGAGGCGAGGCAGGCGTACATAAAGACAACAGGTCTTCCGTTCGTTAAACAGATTGAGATCGTCTTCCCTGGAGACAAGCGTAACCCGGCCACAGTTGAGGCGTTCGAAGAGGAAAAACGCAGGCGCATGATGGATTTCGAGCTTTTCCCGGATGTCCATCCCGCCGTTGCCGAGATCAGACGCAGCGGCATAAAAGTCTGTGTTTCAAGCGGCAACTACGAAGAACTCATAGACCGGTTTCTCAAACTCAGGGAGCTCGAGGTTGATCTCATCCTGGGATACCGGCCCGGATTCGAGAAGGGGCCCGATCACTTCAGATTCGTCAAACAGAGGTTCGATTCGACATTCGACAGGATGGTCTTTGTAGGTGACAGTCACAAAGACTGGCTCTCCGCAGAGGAGATGGATGTCAGGTTCATAGCGAGAGCGGGGCTTCATACCACCCGGGAGCTATGTGAGCTGCTTCCCGGCGTACCGGTCATTGACTCGCTTGATCAGGTTTTGCCCCTTTTGGGCATAAAAAGAGCCCCAGAGGATTCTGGGGCCGGAACATCCTCACAGAATTCTTAAATGTTTGGCAGGAGATCGACTACCTTCTGGATGATACTGCCCTCGAAAACGAAAGCAACCCTGTCATCAAAGTAATACCAGGTGTAGACCTTCCCGTTTCGTAAGGTTTCGTCGGGTTTGCCGTAGATTCTGGCTACGGAATACTGCAGGCTTGCTTCTCCGTGTTCCCCGGCAATCTCCAGAGCGAAGTCACGATTCCCGGCAATTTCCACCATGTCTTGTCTCACTCCTTAATGATGTTTTCTCTCGAGCCAAGGCATGGGGCTTTCCCTTTCAGACTGAGAACATTATACCACACGCATCCGGGAAAAGTCAAGATTTATCACATGCGGGGTAGGGTCAACGGCTGTAAATTCAAGGGATTCCCACCCCCCTCCCAGGGGGTCTCCCCGGGGTCACCCACGGGGTGCCCAGGGGTCAGAGCTCAAAAGTTGCGCAACAACCGGCTACCGGAGCCAGGAAATCGCGCGGCGCCGTCCCCGGGGTCAGAGCTCAAAAGTTGCGCAACAACCGGCTACCGGAGCCAGGAAATCGCGCGGCGCCGCGGCGTTTCGTCCCTTGAATCCACCCCGGACAAGCGCTATCCTTGGGCGATTCTGACGTCGAAGCGGAAGTGGAAGACACACCGGGTCCGCTTCCGGGAGGATGGAGCAAAATGAGATTGGACCCAGACGCGATCAATGAATGTATCGAAAACTGGACCGATCCGGAACCGTTCTCCGGCGTAGTCTATATGACCGGGGGAGATGACGTTCTCTTTGAAGGAGCTTACGGTCTCGCGATAAGGTCGGAGTCCATACCCAACACGATAACCACCAGATTTCAAACCGCATCAGGCTGCAAGGCTTTCACCGGTGTGGCCGTCTGCCGGCTGGTCGAACTGGGTGAGCTGGGATTCGACACGCAACTAAGCGAATGCGTCGATGTCAAGTTTCCCAACTATGCACAAGGTATCACCGTTCGCCATCTGCTTACACACAGCTCGGGGATCACCTCCTATTTCGAAGAAGATAAGAATCCGGACTACGAAGCGGTGTGGAAGGACCTACCCATGTATACGGTCAGGGGACCGGGAGATTTCCTGCCGCTCTTTAAGGACAAACCCATGAAATTCTCCCCGGGCGAGAGATTCGATTACAACGATGGGGGATATATCCTGCTGGGTCTGATCATTGAATCCGTAACCGGAATGAGGTTCTCCCGCTATATAGAGGAAAACGTGTTCAAACCTGCCGGTATGGAGGCTTCGGGCTACTTCCGGACAGATCAGCTGCCGGAACGAACGGCATATGCCTATATCAGGCAGGCGGACGGCACATGGCGCACCAACTTCTTCGCGGTCCCGATCGTTGGTGCACCGGATGGTGGTGCGTATACGACGGCGCCGGACATGACCCGGTTCTGGGAGGCCCTGATGGGGAAGAGGCTTCTCAAGTCCGAGACGACGGAGGCGCTACTCAAGGTCCAGATTGCTACGGGTCTTAAGGCACCCTATACAGATTATGGCTATGGCATCTGGATTGACCGGTCACGGAAACCTGTGAGGAAGTTCTTCGTCGTCGGTTCTGATCCCGGGGTAGAAATGAAGTCGGCAGTCTATCCGGACGAGAACATCGTCCTTACCCTGATCGGTAATTCGGGCGATGCCCTGTGGCCGCTGGCGAGAGAGATAGAAAGCCTCCTGGCCCTCTGACCCCAGGGTGCTCAGGTCATATCTGATTCATGCCGATACACTGTTGAAATCTTGACAGGTCGCGGCGCGGTGCTTACCCTGTGTGCACACGGTGATACTCCTGAAGGAGGGACGATTGGCGGAGAAAATCCTTGTTACGGGCGGGGCGGGTTATGTTGGGTCGGTGTGCGTGGCGCTGCTCCGGGAGAAGGACTACGAGGTTGTGATCTATGACAATCTCTCTGCCGGGCACAGGGAAGCTGTTACGGGGGGTGCAAAGCTCGAAGTCGGTGACCTGGCCGATCGCGCGAGACTCACGGAGGTCTTTGCGACCCACACCCCGGATTTCGTCATGCATTTCGCGGCAAGCTGCCTGGTGGGGGAGTCCTATCATGATCCGATACTCTACTACAGGAACAACGTTGCAAATGCAGCCAACCTGGTCGATGTCATGATCGAGCACGATGTTCGCGCCATCATCTTTTCCTCTTCCTGTGCCGTCTATGGCGAGCCTGTGCGTGTGCCGATGACCGAGGACGATCCTAAGAACCCGATAAACCCCTACGGGAAGACAAAACTTACCTTCGAACACTTGCTTGAGGACTGTGATGCCGCCCACGGCCTGAAGAGCGTGGCACTACGCTACTTCAATGCGGCGGGGGCAACAGACGAACTCGGTGAAGACCACGACCCCGAGACCCATCTCATACCCATCGTTCTCAAGGTCCCGCTGGGACTGCTTGACGGGGTGGAGGTCTTCGGTGATGACTACCCGACTCCCGACGGTACCTGCGTAAGAGACTACGTGCACGTGAGCGATCTGGCTGCCGCGCATGAAAGCGCGCTCGGAATTCTGAGACAGGGCAAATCGGAAAGGATCAACCTCGGCAATGGTAACGGTTTCTCTGTCCTCGATGTCATACGTGCATCGGAGCACGTTACGGGCAAGAACATACCGTCAAAGGTCTCTCCGCGGAGAAGGGGTGACCCGGCGGCGCTCGTCGCAGGTGCAGGGAAGGCGGCCGATGTGCTGGGCTGGCAACCGTCCTATACCTCACTTGAAACCATTATTGAAACCGCCTGGAAGTGGCACAAGGAGCACCCGCATGGGTACCGAGACTGACAGGACCGCTGAGCTCGAAGCAAGGAGCAACCATCTTGAACAGTCGAACCAGCGGATGCGCCTGCTTCTTGAGATGCTTAGTCTGGTCCAGGGTGCGGATGATCTTGAGGCCACGCTTCGCATCATACTCACATGTGTGACGTCGGGGTATTCACTGGGCTTCAACCGCGCGTTTCTCTTTCTCCTCGATAAGGGTGGGAAGACCTTGCGTGGTTCGCTTGCTGTCGGACCGATGAGCGTCGAAGAGGCGCAGGAGATCTGGAAGAACATCGAGGAGAGAGCCCAGGGGCTTGAGGATACTGTGTCTGCGTCGAGTGCAGGTGGGCTTGAGGGTGACAGGGAACTGACGGAAATGGTACGGGACATCCGGATCTCAGTCGGTGATGGCGCCTCGCTTCTTGACACGTGTCTATCGGATGGAACACCCATAGTAATCACCGATCTGTCCGCTGTGAGCGAGAGTGATGTTCTGCGGAGGCTTGGTTCGAGCTCATTTGTGTGTGCTCCGATAGTGACCGGTGGCCACCCGATCGGGGTTGTGGTTGCAGACAACCTGATTACGGGCCGGGCACCGGCCGAAGAGCAGGTCAATCTCCTCAGAATGCTGGGAAACCAGGTTGGTGAGATCGTCACCCACGCAAGTCATCACGACGATATCGAGCGACGGCTACGCGAGCTATCCACCTTGAACGAGGTCTGCAAGGGCATTCTCTCGACGACGGATCTTGAGACCGATCTCGGCCTGATTGTGAGGATCTCAGCACAAGTCCTCAACGCACATGGCGCGGCCTTGAGACTTGTGGAAGACGACACGGGAGCGCTGGTAACACAGGCCCTCTATGGCGAAACACCTGATGAGGAAGCATCCGGCGAAGGTGCCCAGGAGATTGCGGAAAGGGTTGCCCGGGATGGAGAGCCTCTCCTGATGGGGAGCGGTTCATCCGGAAGCGAATCGGATACCGGGGACGTCCACACCAGGAATCTCATCTGTGTACCTCTGACAAAGGCCGAGCGCGTGATCGGCACCCTGACGGTTTTCGGACGGGGTGAGACGGACTCGTTCGGATCCGGGGGATTTGGTGAGGATGACCTCCGGTTCCTCAGCGTGCTCGGTGGTCAGGCCGCCATCGCCATCGAAAACGCAAAACTCTTCAGCAGTCTGAGGAAAACACAGCAGAGGATCCGTGAACTCCACAAACACCTCCTGCGTTCGGAGAGGCTGGCCGCGCTCGGAGAGTTGAGTTCCCAGGTTGCACATGAAATCAGAAACCCGCTCACCGCGATAGGCGGTTTCGCGAGATCTATCGAACGCCGGATGGATTCGGACGATCCGGAACGGGACTCGATTGAAACGATAATAAAAGAGACTGAAAGGCTGGAGCGCATCCTGACGGAGCAGCTCTGCTTTGCGAAAATATCCCCGCCCGAGTTCAACTCCGAGGATATAAACGAAGTGATACGGGAAACCGTAAACCTGTTCACCGAGAGGATAGAATCAAGACACGCTAATCTCGAGATGAATCTTGCAGAGGCCATGCCGGCGATGAGCATCGATGCGGGCAAGATGAAGCAGGTGCTGGTGAATCTGGTTCAAAACGCCGTTGAGGGGATCCTGGACGGGGGAAACATCAGGATCACAAGCAACAGGCTCGACCGTGTTGCGGAAATTCGCGTGGCCAACGACGGTCCGCCGATTCCTCCGGAGATTCTCGACAGGTTGTTCGTGCCGTTTGCGACGACCAAGGCCAGCGGTACGGGTCTAGGTCTTGCAATCGCATCTGAGATCATTTATGAACACGGCGGGACGATAGATGTCACAAGTGATGCGGAGTCCGGTACGGTCTTTCTGATATCGCTTCCGCTCACGCTGGACGGCGACAGACGCAGGGGCCCGATAGACAGAAGAAGCGTAATGAATGACAGACGGAGATTTGGTAGAGTTCCATAGATAGTATGGAGGTACGATATGGCAAAAGTGCTGGTGGTAGATGACGATGCCAGCCTGCGCGCGCTCTATACAAAAGAGCTGACTTACGAAGGCCACGAGGTCGCAGTTGCGGCGTCGGGCAAGGAGGCTCTTGAAAGCATAGACGTGAGCCGGCCGGACATCGTAGTGCTGGATATAAAAATGGAGGGCATGGACGGGCTCTCGGCACTCGATGAGATCATGAAGCTCGACAGAACAATACCGGTGATACTTAACACCGCCTATTCGACTTTCAAGTCGGACTTCACTACATGGAGCGCGGACGCATATGTCGTCAAGTCGAGTGACCTGAAGGAGCTTAAGGAGACCATCGACCAGATACTACAGGCTCATTGAGGGATTGTCTATTTGAGGTTTAACTTGACATGGCCCAGGCCTCAAGATAACTTGAATTTGTGTAGACGCGGTAGCTCAGCAGGTAGAGCACAGGACTGAAAATCCTGGTGTCCTCGGTTCGATTCCGAGCCGCGTCACCACGGTCTTGCT
>JALGZP010000053.1 GCA_025774845.1 bacterium | reverse complement strand
GACCTTGCCACTGTACCGGTGAATGCGATACTTGAAATTGTGGAGACACCTGCCTTCTTAAGAAATCTCGTCCCGGGTTATGCATACGAGCCACCGGCGCCTCTCGATTCAGACGAGAGGGGTCTGTTCTATATCCCGCTTCCGGCTGAGATGGACTACGATACAAAGGTCAGTTACCTGGCCTACATGAAGAGGCGAGGTTATGTGGGGGCGATTGTGCACGAAACCTTCCCCGGTCACTGCCTGCAGATCGCATCCGCCAATGCTCACCCGTCGTTTATCAGGAAACTCCAGGATGATGTTTTCACGCTCGAGGGATGGGCATTTTACTGTGAGGAGTTGATGGCAGACCAGGATTACTACGGTGAACACTCGACCCCCAGGGTCCTTGAAGGTATCATCTTCAGGGCTGCGAGGGTGATAGTAGACGTAAAACTGCAGCTGGGTGATTTCTCGCTTGATGAAGCGGTTGACTTTATGGTAAACGAGACTGGAGCGGGGAGACACTTCGTTGAGAAGGAGGTCCGCAGATACGCGGTGGAACCCGGTCAGGCAATGAGTTATCTAATAGGTAAGAGGGAAATAGAAACATTGAGGGATGACACCAGGAAAATCATGGGTGATTCATTCACCCTGAGAGACTTTCACGATAATGTACTGTCGTGCGGATCGCTACCTCTCTATCTGCTCAGAACCTGTGTTAGATCCGGGACCATGGAGAGGCTGTAGGCTGATACCGGTCTTATGGATCGGATCGGCCGGGGGAAAGGGGGAAACATGTTTGCGAGACTCATGAAATCGGTGTCGATTGCGCTCATCCTGTGTCTTGCGTTGATTTCGACCTCCGATGCCACCAAGTTGGCCGGTGAGTTTCTGGCAACCGGGTTCGGGGCGAGGGCCCTGGGGATGGGAGGTGCATTCGTATCGATAGCTGACGACGCGAGTGCGGTCTACTGGAATCCTGCGGGACTGACCCAGCTCGAGCAGAGCCAGGTTCTTTTTATGCACTCTGAACGTTTCGGCAATCTTGTCGATTATGATTGCATCAGTATTGCGCGCCCGCTTTCGGGGGAGCCCGGTGAAGAGACGGTCGGTGCCGTAAGCATAATCTGGCTTCGCGTGAGCGATATCCTCCTCACATCTCATCTCAATGAAGCGGGGAAGGACTTCGTCGATTCCAATGGAAATGGAAACTGGGACCCGGGTGAGCGAAGACTCCTGAGACCTGATATGGTCAAGCGGGAAAGCGATAACGAAATAGCAGGTTACCTGTCCTACTCGAAACGGTTCGGTCCGAAACTCTCAGCGGGTCTTAACGCCAAGGTGATCTGGAAGAAGATCGCTGAAATATCCTCGCTTGGTTTCGGTCTCGACGCCGGGATTCTCTACGAGATGATGTCGAACTGGATGGTCGGTATCAATGTCCAGGACTTCACGGGTACGCCTCTTTACTGGGACGGATGGTATTACACCGATGGCGACCGCGGCGAACTCGACAAGCACGACGTCAGCACGAAGGAGACCATCTATCCGACCGTCAAGGTGGGGTCGTCCTATACATTGCCGGTGGCTTCAATTTCAGGGAAGCTCGTCTTCGCGGCCGACTGTGATGTCAAGTTCGAGGGTCTTGCCATTGAAGAAACCGATTTCTGGGCCGGCGACGTAAGCGCGGACGTCAGACTGGGACTTCTTTATGAATACAACCGGATCCTCAGGCTGGGTCTCGGGATGGATCGCCGCAAACTCAGTGCGGGGGCCGGTCTTAATGTAAGCCAGTTCAGTCTGGATTATGCATTCTGGAGAGACACTGAGATCGACAACACTCACCGTGTATCGGTCAGCATGAATTTCTAGAGAATGAACCCATATGCTTAAGTTGATCCTCGGCGGTAAAGAGACCGAAGGAGAATCATCCTTCGAGGTACTCAATCCTTTCGACGGTTCGGTGGTTGAAGAGATAGCATCCGCAGGCGCTGCGCAGATCGACGAGGCTATTTCCCTGGCTGAGAAGGCCAGAGAGAGGGTCGCGGGATTAACGAGAGGCGAACGCGCTACGATTCTGAAGAATGTCTCCGAAGCCCTGATCAAGAACAGGGAAGACCTCACACTGGTGCTGGCGCGAGAGGTCGGAAAGACCCTCAAGGAAGCACGGGCAGAGGTTGAGAGGGCGGCAACCACCTTCACCTTTGCCGCCGAAGAAGCCAAGCGTCTCGGTGGTGATGTTATACCCTTCGATGCGGTCGCGGGTGGGATCTCACGGCGGGGCTACAGTCTAAAAGTCCCTATCGGAACTGTGCTGGCTATCACACCTTTCAACTTCCCGCTCAATCTTGCGGCTCATAAGATCGCACCTGCGATGGCGGCAGGTAACCCGTTCATTCTAAAACCCGCAAGCGTGACACCGATCGGCGACGTCATGCTCGGCAGGATCATCATCGAGGCGGGATTTCCACCCGAGGCGGTAAGCGTCTTGCCCGGGCCCGGTAGCAGTGTGGGCCTGCGGCTTGTTCGCGATCAGCGACCCAGAATGGTGACATTTACGGGAAGTGTGGAGGTGGGTAAGGACATCGCAAGGGAGTCCGGGTTTAAGAAGATCGCGATGGAGCTTGGTTCGAACTCAGCTGTGGTCGTCACGGATTCCGCCGATCTTGAGTTCGCCACCAAGCGGATTGTCCAGGGCGCTTTTGCACTTGCCGGACAGGTCTGCATATCCGTCCAGCGCGTGCTGGTGCATCAGGATGTCTTCGATGAGACGGTGAAGACTGTCACAGCGATCGCATCCGCGCTGAGTGTGGGGGACCAGCTTGATGAGAAGACCGGGATGGGACCAATGATATCTGAACGTGACGCGGAGCGTGTCGGACAGTGGATCGATGAGGCCAGGGCGGCAGGTGCGGAGGTACGGACAGGTGGAACGCGACAGGGGAGCCTCTTCGCTCCGACGGTGATCACGGGTGTTCCCCGTGACGCGAAGATCTGGAAAGAGGAAGCGTTCGGCCCGGTCGTCTGTATCAACTCATACCGGACCTTCGATGAGGCGATAGATGCGGTAAATGACTCGAGATACGGGCTTCAGGCCGGCGTATTTACGAATTCGGTCGATGAAGCGTTCAAATCTGTGGAGCATCTTGATGTCGGTGGTGTTATAATAAACGATGTGCCGACCTACAGGGTCGATCAAATGCCCTACGGTGGTGTCAAGGACAGCGGGATGGGACGGGAAGGTCTGCGTTACGCGATAGAGGAAATGACCGAAGAAAAGTTAGTCTGCTTTAATTTCTGGCGACCGTAATGAGGGAGGACAGTATGGAACTTGCCCAGCTTAAGGAAGCCGTGATCGCCGGTGACATGGCTCGAACTAAATCTCTAACTGAAGAAGCACTCGAAGCGGGAATCGAACCGGCGAGCATCTTGAACGATGCGTTGATCTCTGGAATGGACAAGGTGGGTGAGCTCTTCAAGGTCAATGAAATCTACGTGCCGGAGGTACTGCTGGCTGCCAAGAGCATGCAGAATGCGATGGGGGTCCTCAAGCCTCGTCTCGTCGACAGCGGAATCCAGCCGAGAGGCAAAATCGTGGTCGGGACCGTACGGGGTGATCTTCACGACATCGGCAAGAACCTGGTCGCGATGATGCTGGAAGGTGCGGGGTTTGAAATCATAGATCTTGGTAATGATGTCCCGGCTGAGAAGTTCGTGGAGGCGGCCGTGGAAAATGATGCCGGTGTGATCGGAATGTCGGCACTCCTGACAACCACGATGCATGTCATGAAAGAGACGGTCGAAATGCTCGGCGAGAAAGGTCTCTCGGACAAGGTTAAGACGATGATCGGCGGTGCGCCTGTGACCGCCTCTTTCGCAAGTGAGATCGGTGCTGCCGGCTATGGTGATGATGCCGCTACCGCAGTCGATCTGGCGAAGGAGTTCCTGGAAGGTTGAGCATGGATCTACTCGAGCTCGTGAATTCAAGACCGATTCTCGGTGACGGTGCGATGGGAAGCATCCTGCAGGAACGGGGATTCAAGAGCGGCGACTGCCCCGAGGCCTGGAACCTCGACCGCCCGGAGGCGATCCTCGAGATCCACCAGGCGTACCGGGACGCGGGCTGTGACTATGTGGAGACCAACACATTCGGCGCGAGCACCATCAAACTGGCAAGGTATGGTCTTGATGCCAAGGTCGATGAAATCGTTGCTGCGGGAGTCGATCTGGCCAGACGAGCAGCGGGGGACACCTGCCTCGTCGGGGCCTCTATCGGTCCTACGGGAGCGCTCCTTGAACCCTACGGTGATCACACCAGAGACCAGCTCGCCGAAGCGTTCGGACGGGCTGCGACGGTGTTGGAACGGGAGGGTGTGGACTTCTACCTGATCGAGACCATGTCGGACTTAAACGAAGCCGCGCTGGCGATTGCGGCAGTCAAGGAAGTCTCGAAGAAGCCCGTGGCCGCAACAATGTCATTCACAAAAGGCGCCAAGGGCCACCGGACCATGATGGGGACAAGCCCGCAGGAAGCCGGGATCGAACTCATTAAGGCCGGGGCCGATTTAGTGGGTACAAACTGCTGTAGCGGTCCTGAGGCCGCTGCAGAGATAATAACTGAAATGGCCCAGTCGACGCCTCTTGCCGTTATAGCCCAGCCCAATGCAGGTCTTCCCGAGCTTAAGGATGGGCGTGCCTCATATCCCGAGTCGCCTGAGGCGATGGCCGAGGGTGCGGGAAATCTTCTTGCATGCGGTGCGAGGGTGATTGGTGGATGCTGCGGTACCACCCCGGCCCACATGGCAAGTATGGGATCAGTGATCAAGGGTCGCTGACACGAGCGTCCCCACCGATTGACACCGCTTCCCAACGCAATTAGACTCTCAATATGGAAGCTTACATCGGTCTTGATGTCGGGGCGGTCAGTACGAATGTCGCCGTCCTTGATCGTGACCTGCGTGTAATCGCGCACCGGTACCTTCGAACCGAAGGCAGCCCGATTTCGGCGATCATCCGCGTAATGGCATCGGCGCGCGAGTCTCTGGGTGACATCGCTATCGCCGGATGCGGTACCACAGGGAGTGCCCGCCACCTTGCCGCGGCCCTCGTGGGGGCCGACATCGTCAAGAACGAGATCACGGCCCATGCCCTGGGGGCACTCCATTTCCATCCTGAGTGCCGGACTATCATCGAAATCGGAGGCCAGGACTCGAAGATCATATTGATAAAAGACGGTGTGGTTACCGATTTCGCCATGAACACGGTGTGCGCTGCAGGCACGGGTAGTTTCCTCGACCACCAGGCAACGAGGATGGGGGTGTCGATCGAGGGTTTTGCAGAGCTTGCTGCAGGTTCTGAGCACAGCGCGCGGGTGTCTGGAAGATGTGCCGTTTTCGCCGAGACCGACATAATCGAAAAGCAGCAACGCGGTGTGGGCAAAGAACCGATCGCGCGAGGTCTTTGTGAGTCTTTGGTTAGGAACTTCCTTTCAGGTGTAGCGGGCGGTAAGGAGATCACACCGCCTGTGATGTTTCAAGGTGGAGTGGCCTCCAATAGCGCCGTCAGGGATGCCTTTGGGCGGGAACTCGGTATAGAGATAACGGTGCCTGAGTATCACGATGTAATGGGTGCGGTTGGTGCAGCGGTGCTTGCCGGGAGACACATGGCCGAAGGTGCTCAGACAGTTTTTAAGGGTTTCGATATCGATGCGGCAAAGTTGGTCACCCGGAGCCTTGAGTGCGAAGATTGCTCGAACTGTTGCACGATCCTCGAAGTATTCGACGGCGACACGCTGCTTTCGCGGTGGGGAAGCCGGTGTGGGAAGTGGGATGATAAGGAATGAGATCGATTGCGTTCGTCACCATAGGCTGCAAACTCAATCAATTCGAGACGGAACAGATGCGGGAGGCAGTCGAGGAGACGGGGCATGACACCTGTCTTCCCACCGAAAGAGCGGATGTCTACGTCATAAATACCTGTACCGTTACTCACAAGAGCGATTACAGGTCCCGCCAGGCGATAAGAAGAGCAGTCAAGGTTAACCCCGATGCGACGGTGGTCGTAACAGGATGCTACGCTCAGCTTGCGGCCGACGCGATCGCAGAGATCGGGGGAGTTGACGCCGTTATCGGTAACGCGGAGAAGGACAGGATCGCAGACTACATAGGGCTGGACAAACAGACACGCCCCGTAATAGAGGTAAGCGACAGCAGCGCCTTAGACCGGATTGATGCTCACAGACGGCTCCACGGCTTCGGTAAGTACACACGGGCATTTGTCAAAATCCAGGATGGATGTGATAACTGTTGTTCTTACTGCGCGGTGCCGCTTGCGCGAGGGCAAAGCAGGAGCAAACGGTGGGAGGATGTTGCGGCCGAGATCGATGTTCTTACCGGTGAGGGTTATAAAGAGATCGTCCTTACCGGGGTGCATCTTGGCTCATACGGCAGGGATCTATCGCCCCAGGACTCGCTTGCCGCGCTGCTTAAGCGGATCGCGGCCAGAGGCGGGCCCGAACGGGTTAGACTGAGTTCGATTGAGCCGACCGATTTTTCCGATGAACTGATCGATCTCATGGCCGATCCGGTGATGAAGATATGTGCTCATGTCCACGTGCCGCTCCAGAGCGGTGATGACGGGGTGCTCACAAGGATGGGCCGGCCCTATGACCGACGGTTCTATTCTAAGCTTATACAGAGTATCGCCGACCGTGTCGAGCTTTGCGGAATCGGTGCTGATGTCATGGTTGGTTTCCCGGGTGAGGACGGGGACGCTTTCTTAAATACTCAGAGTCTCCTTAGGGATCTACCCGTTACCTATCTTCATGTTTTCTCGTTTTCACCGCGCTACAGAACCAAGGCCTCCACGATGAGCGGGCAAGTCGCGCCCGAGGACAAGAAGGAGCGGAGTTCCATCCTGAGACGGATAGGCCGGCAGAAGTCACTTGAGTTTAGAAAGTCACTTGTCGGCAAGACACTCGATATTCTTGTCCTGGGGTCGAAGAGGTCCGGCCGGGTGCGGGGTTTAAGCGGCAACTATGTTACGGCCTATCTCGGAGAGTCCGCACCCGTGAACGAGATCATCCCATGCCGGGCAATGGGTGTGAAGGACGATGGCGTGCGCGCGGACCTGACGCAATGATCAAACGAAGATTCTATATCGAAACCTACGGCTGCCAGATGAATATCTACGATTCGGGGGTAATCTCTGAGATCCTTACCGGCCAGGGGCATGAGCCGGCCGACTGTGCCGCGGAGGCCGATCTCATCTTAATAAACACCTGTAGCGTCCGTGACAGGGCTGAGCGGAAGGTACTCACGCGTCTGTCGGAAATCTCCGCAACAAAGAAGGGACGACCCGATCTCCTCCTCGGTGTCGTGGGCTGTATGGCCCAACGATTGGGCAAGAAGCTGACTGAGACGTGGATGAAGATCGATCTGGTTGTGGGACCCGACTCATATGACACGCTTGGCGGTATCATCACGGGGCTAACTGTAGAGCGGGACCCCGTCGTAGAGACAACCCAGGATTCGGAGTGTATGTATGCGCATCGGCCAAAGACGTTTGACTCCGTATCGGCGTTTGTAACCATCATGCGCGGTTGCGACAACTTCTGTTCGTATTGCATCGTACCCTACGTGAGGGGGAGAGAGCGAAGCAGGCCGCTCGGTGACATCATCAAAGAGATCAAGCATCTCGTGGAACTCGGGGTGAAAGAGGCCACGCTCTTGGGGCAGAACGTCAACTCCTACAGGGATGGAAAGACCGGTTTTGCGGGTCTGCTTGAGGCCGTGGACGCCGTTGAAGGTCTTGAGCGGATACGCTTCACGACGTCGCATCCCAAGGATCTGGCACCGGGCGTGATCGAGCGCATTCGCGATCTTCCCGGGGTTTGTGAGCATCTCCACCTGCCGCTTCAGAGCGGATCTGATAGAATACTCGCATCTATGAACCGTGGCTACAGTTACGGTGACTACAGACGCATCGTCAATCTCGCCAGATCGGCGATTCCCGGTATTGCGATCACCACCGACATTATGGTAGGCTTTCCCGGTGAGACGAGGTCCGATCACGAGGCCACCCTGCGCGCCATGGAAGAGATCGCATTTGAGTCGGCCTTCATGTTCAAGTATTCCGCACGTGAAGGGACGCACGCCGCCGGACTCACGGATGACGTCGAAGAAGCCGAGAAGGTAGCGAGGCTCGGGCAGGTGATAGAACTCGAGAATTCCATAATAGATACCAAGAAACAGGCCCTCCTTGGCAAGGAGGTAGAGATCCTCGTTGAGGGAGAGAGCCGGCGGGAATCCGGCTTTCTCATAGGCCGGACAAGAAAAAACTGGCTTGCAAAGCTGCCCCAAAAAGGTGTAAGTAAAGGTGAAGTAGTTGTTGCCGAGGTCACGGGTGTCACACGCTGGATGATATCCTGTGACGGTTCTGTCAGAAAGGCGGGAGCATGAAATGAATATCTCAAGGGTTATCGCAGCTGTCGCATTGCTTGTCATCACGGTGGCTATCATAGCATTCGGAGTTATGAACCCCGGCGAACGCGTAATGCTCAACCTTGGCTGGCGCATATACCAGGGCGTACCCCTTATACTCGCGCTCTTTATCGCTTTCGTAATAGGAATCGTCCTCACGCTGCTTTACAGCCTTTATTACTTTGTCGAGTTCGGGCTGAATGTGAGACGTCTTAAGAAACGCAACAGAGCCCTCGAAGAAGAGCTTGTCGCCATAAGGAATCTTCCGATTGAGGAGCCACTTGAGGATCTTGGTCCCGAGGAAGGAAAGGAAGTGGTTTCGTGACTATCTGGATCATCCTGATTCTCTGTGTTGTCGCCGTGATCTTCCACCGGGTATGGGTGAGCCTGTACGCTAAGCGCAGGAGGGATGCCGGTCGGAGCCCGTATGTGGAAGGCCTGTCCTCACTCCTGGATGGTGACTATAACACCGCGCTTGGTTTCCTCAGGCAGGCCGTGCGGGAACGCCCGCAGGATGTGGATCCCTATCTGAGACTCGGTGACGTCTTGAGGGAAACGGGAGAGATCAAGCGGGCCACCCAGATCCATCGCGAACTCACGGTAAGACCGTCGATGCCAAAGAAGACACTTGCCAAGATCTTCCTGAGCCTGGCAAGGGACTATATGAAGGCAAAGCGACTCGACCGGGCAGTAGCTGCATACGAGCATGTACTTGAGATCGACTCCCGAAACGAGAAGGCCATGAATGAACTGCTCGAGGTCTTTGAGGAGATGCACGAGTGGGACAAGGCCTACCTTTTGAGACGGAACATCTCAAAGGCCAAGCGGATCGATGACACGCGCTTCCTGGCTCTCTACAAGGCCTATGTCGGCAAGTCGTATCTTGATGCCGGGGACCTTAAAAGGGCCGAGAGCGCGCTAAAGGAATCGCTTAAGATCGATTCGGAATGCGCGGGCGCGTATCTCTATCTCGGTGATGTCTACTACGCCAACGGCAACATCGATAACGCGATATCATCCTGGCGACGGATCGTAACTCTGTTTCCAGACATCGCATATATCACCTTCAGAAGGCTTGAAAAGGCATTCTATGAGAAGGGCAAGTTCGAAAAGATCGTGGATCTCTATGATGGGGTGCTTGAGCGTAATCCGGGGGATGTAAAGACGCTGATGACGCTTGCCAACATCCACAGAAGGAAAGGCAATCTCGACGATGCCTTGAGGCTCTGCCAGACGGCGCTCGAGTTCGATCCGGGTTCAAGAAAGGTGAAGCAGGCCCTGGCCAAACTTTATTACGAGAAGGGTGATACCGAAGAGTCGCTCAAGGCAATGGTTGAGGCATTCAACGGTTTCTCGGCCGATGAAGAAGACTACAGATGTGCAAAGTGTGAATATAGATCAAATGAAGTTTTGTGGCGGTGTCCCAGGTGCAGGGAATGGGAGACCTTCATTTAGTCCCTAACTCCTTTTAGTGTCATGGCAAAAGAATCCCAACTAACGCCCATGATGTCGCAGTATTTCAGCATGAAGAAGGACTATCCAGACGCGATACTCCTCTTCAGGATGGGCGATTTCTACGAGACCTTCTACGAAGACGCGGCCGTGGCATCGAGGGTGCTGGGCATCGCACTCACCTCAAGATCCAGGGAAGGCGATAAGAAGATCCCGCTCGCCGGTGTGCCTCATCACGCGGTAGACACCTACATAGCCAGACTCGTCCGGGCCGGCCACAAGGTCGCGATCTGCGACCAGGTGGAGAATCCCAGGGAAGCAAAAGGGCTGGTTAAACGCAGGGTCGTGGAGGTGATAACACCCGGAACGGTGACGTCGTCGCTTCTCCTTGAGGATAAGGAGAACAACTACCTTGTTGCAGTGATAGGCGAAGACGACAGGTGGGGGGTGGCGAGGGCCGATCTGTCGACCGGTGAGTTCACAGTTTCCGAGCTCTCCACACATGATCTCTTTGAGGAACTGGCAAAGACGGCCCCCAGTGAAATACTGTATCCGAGGGATTCGATCGACGATCAACTCACCGCACGTATCAAGCAGGTACAGCCGAGAGTCACACTGACCGACCTGGATGAGTGGCTTTTCCTCCACGACTCGGCATGCGCGATCCTCTGCGATCATTTCAAGGTTGCGACTCTCGAGGGTTTTGGCTGCCAGGACATGCTGCTGGCCACGGGTGCGGCCGGTGCCGTGATCTCATATCTCAGACAGACCCAGAAGCGATTGCTTCCGCACATATCCCGGCTTTCGATTTATCGCAAGTCCATGTTCATGGAGATAGACGAAGACTCACTTGCCAATCTTGAGATACTCCGGCCGCTGCATCCTGAGGACGTGGATGCTTCGCTGATCTCCATGCTCGACCGGACGTTGACCTCCATGGGCGGCAGGACTCTCAGGAAGTGGGTAAGAAACCCGCTGATGGCGCGGGAGGAAATCGCTCTTAGGCTCGAGGCCGTGGGTGAACTGGTCACCGACGAGATAATACGTAAGGACTTGAGAAGCACCCTCAGAGAGGTGAGCGATCTCGAGCGATTGATAGGCCGGGTATGTTGTGAGAAAGCGGGCCCGCGGGACCTCATCGCGATTAGTAAATCCCTGGAGCTTTTCCCCGAGATCAGGAAGATCGTATCGGGTTCGAATTCAAGGGTCCTCTCGGGCATATCCGAGACCCTGCCCGAGGTGACCGACATCGAGACTGCGATCTCGGAGGCGATCAAGGATGATGCCCCGATACTGTTCAGACAGGGGGCGGTCGTAAACGACGGTTTTGATGCCAAACTCGATGAGTTGAGAAAAGCATCGCAGGGTGGCAAGCAGTGGATACTCGATCTCCAGACCGCTGAGCGGGAGAAGACCGGGATCGGGACCCTCAAGATCGGTTATAACAAGGTGTTTGGCTACTATATAGAAGTCAGCAAATCCAATCTCAAGAGTGTTCCGTCGACCTATATAAGAAAGCAGACGCTGGTTGGCGGTGAGAGATTCGTCACCGAGGATCTCAAGAACAAGGAGGCGGAGATACTGCGCGCGGACGAACGTGCCGCCGCTCTTGAAGAGGAGATCTTTAGAGATATCAGGTCCAAGATTGCGGCTGATACGACCCGGATCCAGGATGCCGCCGGGATGATCGCGCAGCTCGACGTTCTTGCCGCGTTTGCCGAGGCGGCCGGGGACAACGACTATGTGAAGCCCGAGATCAGGGAAGAGGGTGGAATCGAGATCCATGAAGGACGTCACCCCGTGGTCGAGCGCTTCCTCGGCGATGAGCAGTTCGTCCCGAACGATACCGTGTTCGATCAGGACCACCAGATACTGATGATCACCGGGCCCAACATGGCAGGGAAGTCGACGTTCCTGAGACAGGTGGCATTGATCGTGATAATGGCCCAGGTCGGAAGTTTCGTACCGGCCTCGAGTGCAAAGATAGGTATCGTCGATAAGGTATTCACACGTATAGGCGCAACAGACAGGGTCGCCAGGGGACAGAGTACATTTCTTGTGGAAATGATCGAGACCGCGAATATTCTCAACAATGCCACCGACAGAAGTCTCGTGCTTCTTGATGAAGTCGGACGCGGAACCAGTACATTTGACGGGCTCAGCATCGCCTGGGCGGCCGTCGAGTATCTGCATGACAATGATACCGTCCGGCCTATGACCCTATTTGCCACGCACTATCACGAGCTCACGGACCTTGCGGGCATACTGCCGAGGATCAAGAACTTCAACGTGCTCGTCAAAGAGCACGGCGACCGCGTGATCTTCATGCGTAAGATCGTTGAAGGTGGCTGTGACCGGAGCTATGGTATCCACGTCGCAAGGCTGGCCGGTCTTCCGCGGAGCGTGATCGAGAGGGCAAAGGAGATCCTATCGAATCTTGAGGAGGACGAATTCGGTATCGGTGATATCCCGAGGATAGCCAGGGGGGAGCACTCGCCGGTATCGGGCGATATCCAGCTCACGCTCTGGGAGGGTGAGAAGGAGATCAGCAAGAAACTCCTGGCTCTTGACGTTGACAACCTTACACCGCTTGAGGCACTTGAGGAGCTTGCATCGCTCAGGAAACTTGCTTCAGGAAAAGATGGGGAGGAAGATGCCGAGGATTAAGATCCTATCCCAGAAGATAGTTAACATGATCGCTGCCGGTGAGGTCGTCGACAGACCCTCATCCGTTGTGAAGGAACTGATAGAAAACTCAATGGACGCCGGCGCCACGCAGATAACCGTTGAGACCAAGGGAGACGGCCGGGAGCTCATAAAGGTCACGGATGACGGTGTGGGGATGAGCGAGGAGGATGTAACGATTGCTTTTGAGCGGCATGCCACGAGCAAGATCGACTCGGTCGAAGACATCGACAGCATCAGGACAATGGGCTTCAGAGGTGAGGCGCTCCCGAGCATTGCCAGCGTATCTGAAATCGAGATAGTGACAAGACAGGAGGGGGAGGAGCTTGCAACCCGGCTTGTGCTTATAGGTGGCGAGATCCAGAAGACTGAGAAGACCTCCGCACCTCTCGGGACCACGATCAAGGTGATGAACCTCTTTTTTAACGCCCCCGCAAGAGCCAAGTTCCTCAAGTCACGCGCGACCGAGATCCGTCACATCACCAAGACCTTCGCGACGCACTCCATAAGCCAGTACCCGATATCCATGAAACTCATACGTGACCGGAGAGTGATCCTGAGTCTCCCAGGTGTCGACACCATCGAGGAGAGGATCGGCGGTATCCTGGGCAGGAGTTTCGGTGAGAATTCGATACCCGTCAACGTATCCGATGAGTACATCCAGTTCTGCGGATTCCTCTCAAGACCCGAGGAGGCCCGGAGCTCAAGTGGTTATATATCGATCTTCATAAACGGGCGGCCGGTTGAAAGCAAGTTGATCCTGGGCGCCGTCTGCGGCGCCTATGGCAACACGCTTCGAAGGAACCGCTACCCCACAGGCGTCATACTTATCGATATCAGCCCCGCCGAGGTCGACTTCAATGTTCACCCGACCAAGCGGCAGATAAGGTTCCGGCGTGAGAAGGATGTCAGGACCTTTGTCTGGCGCGCGGTTCAGAGTGCGCTTACGACACGCAAGATGATCCCGCCGCTGATTGCGCGCCCGCCTGCCGGAGAAAAGCGGGACATTCCTGCGGCAACTCCAACGATGCAGCTTCTCGGTAAGAAGGACATACTCGTATCGGAACCGAGTCCGTCATACAAGATCACGACCGCCGAACCTGAGGCGGGAGTACACCCGATTGTCCAGATCAAGAACTCCTACATCCTGGCCGAGTCGGATGCCGAGTTCTATCTTATCGACCAGCATGCCGCCCATGAACGTGTGCTCTATGAGGAGGCGAGAAGCCACCTTGAGGGCGCGGAACCTGTGGTCCAGAAACTCCTCTTTCCCGAGAAGATAGAGGTCACACCCGAGGCAGAGGATGTGATTGAAGAGCATCTTGACAGGCTCAGGAAGATGGGGTTCGACCTAAGGAAGTTCGGCAAGCGCACAATCGTTGTCGAAGCCGTGCCCGCGCACATCAAAGAGGCAATGCAGAAAGCGATCCTAACCGATGTGGTTGATGAGGTGATCGAGACCCGATCGCAGTCAGACGATATCCAGCATCTGCTCGCCGCTGCCTTTGCCTGCAAGGCCGCGATAAAGGCCGGGGATAAGATGTCCTATGAAGAAGTAAAGACCCTCCTCGAGCGGCTTTTCGTATCCCGTATGCCGTTTGCATGTCCCCACGGGCGGCCGACCATGATACGGCTCTCATGGGATGAAATAGAGCGAAGGTTCTTGAGAAGGTGAAAAGCGAGGGCCCACAGAGACTGCTTATCCTCGTAGGACCCACCGGAGTCGGAAAGACCGATATCAGTATCCATCTTGCACGGAATCTTTCCGGTGAGGTTGTCTCCGCAGACTCACGGCTCGTGTACCGAATGATGGATATCGGAACCGCGAAGCCCGACCGGGAAGCGAGAGAGGACATTCCCCATCACCTGATCGATATCGTCGATCCCGACGAGGAGTATACGATCAAACGCTTTGAAGAGGAGGCGAGGGAGGTCGTACGCGATATTCTGCGGCGCGGGAGGACTCCCATTGTGGTGGGTGGCTCTGGGCTTTATGTACGGGCACTCACCGATGGCGTCTTCGACGGTCCTGGGAAAGACACGGTGTTGAGGAAGCGCCTGATGGAAGAGGCCGAGAAGAAGGGGAGCACCGTCCTCTGGGAGAGACTCATGGATGTCGACCCTGAGAAGGCCGAACAGATCGGACCGGCCAACACGGTGAGATTGGTAAGAGCTCTTGAGGTTTACGAACTGACGGGAAGTCCCATGAGTGAGCTTGAGAAAGGTGCGGAGCCATTCGAGGTTTCGTCAGCAAGATTCGGGCTCACAAGATCAAGCATTGAGCTCTACCGGATCGTCGAGGAGAGAGTTGACCGGATGATGGAACTCGGATTTCTTGATGAAGTCAAAGACCTTGTCGCGAAGGGATACGGTGACTCCCAGCCGGTACGGAGCAGCCTCGGCTACAGGGAATTGATCGCGCACATCGAGGGTGAACATTCACTCGCAGAAGCTGTCCGGCTCATCAAACGGAACACGCGCCACTTTGCCAAGCGCCAGAGGACATGGTTCAGAAAGGATAAGGACATCACCTGGATTGATATCTCCGGCCGCCACGACACCGCGAAGATCGCCTCCGAAATAGAGGGTCTGGCTAAATAAGAGAGGGGAGTGGCGGGTGCCACTCCCCGTGTCTCCGTGAGGAAGAGGAGCTTCTCCCTCACTGATACTAACCGCTACCGCACCAAGATTACCTTGCAACTCCCCCCATACCTTGGAGCCTTCATCTTCGCGTAGTAAATCCCGGGAGCAACGGTTCTACCATAGTCGTCACGTCCTTCCCAGACGGCTGTGTGATATCCCGGTCCCACCGTACCCTCCACAAGCGTTCTCACCTTTTTACCGAGGACATCGTAAATATCCAGTGTGACAGCGCTTTCAACCGGCACCGCATACCTGATCTCCGTCCTGTCAGTGAACGGATTGGGCTCACCCTGGTTGAGTTCGAAATCAACCGGGACATCGCCGCGTCCGTCCTCTATCCCCGCAGGCGGCAACCACATAACGATGAAGACGAATGGGTGTGCGAACCCGTTCGTGTCGATTATTATGATGTGAATGAAATTCCATTGACCTGGTCCGCCAGCGGGCATGGGGATAGGGATAGGTCCGGGCCCCGGATTTGGTATCACTTCCTTGCCCGGCTTCTCCGGACCTTCTTCATCCGGCTCCTTAGGACATACAATCAGTGTCTGGGTTATGGTCCCGGTACCGCCCCCGCCGGCGCCGGTGAGGTTCTGTATATGACCGGTCTTTGTATCGAGCTCACCATACTCGTAACCGGCGGTCCAGGGATCCATCCAGTCCACACGTACCCTGCCATTGGGCAGCGTGTCGTTTACGATCGAGTTGAGGGTCATTCTGTGCGACTCATTATTAGTCCAGGTTACCTTGGTGAGGACATTCTGGCAGGCTTCAAGCTCATTGCGCATCTTCTTCCAGTCATCCTCTCCGAAACCACCAGCCTGCGTCACCCTGATGGTGTACCCGTCACCATGGTCCTCGATCCAGTCCTTGAGTCCCTTTGAAACCATCGCCGTCTTTGTACCTGTCTCCGGATCGGTTTTCATCTTCACTGCGATTGCGTCGACGAGATCATCGTTGCTGAGACCGCCGGCTACCGTGGTATCCCCCTGGCCCTCGAAGTACTTGAGACACGCCGACGCGGCCGTAGGTGCGCAATGGTTGTCGGAGTGTGTCCGCTGGTCTATCTGCGGAATATCTTTGCTGAAGGTGTCGACTTTCGCCTCGACCCGAACCACTGCTTTCTCGATGACAACGTCACCGGACATGACCCCGAGCCAGAGGAATTCCGTAAAGACCGTATCCCAGTCCGAAATGCTGAACTCAACCTCCGACGGGGGTGACCCAAGATAGGTGACCGACTCCTCTACCTGGATTATGTTTCCGTGGAGATGGGCGATGGCCGCAAGATCCAGTTCTATGATCTCAGTGTGGATCTCATCGTGATCGAGCGATGCCGACCATCCATCTCCGGAAGGGAAGGTCGGGCCGTACGTGTTTTCGTAGTCATCCGTCCCCTGGAGGTCTGTGGCAATATGGTTCCAGTGTCCACCTCCGTCGGTAGAGTAGAAGAACTGCACGGAGTCAATGAAGCCTGCGGGGTCACTGATGTGCAATTCAAGTGGAGTCGTACCGCCTGCACCTCCGATCCAGTCATGCCAGGATTCGGGGTTCATCCACGCCCCTACCCTCAGAAGCGGCGTTCCAAGTCCCTCACCCGTCCACACCAGGACCTGTGATGCTGGTCCGAGGGCAACACCCCCAGAGCTGACGCCGATCTCCGACTGGCCTGGGAAAGGCGTCACTACTTCGACCTGGGCGAAACCGTTCACGTCCGTGGTCAAGGGACTACCGATAATGATATCCTGAGCACCACGGTCCGTGTAGAAGTTGCAAACCCGGTTGGAGAGGGGTTGCCCATAGCAGTCTCTTACAATAACGTAGAGCTCGACCGTATCGCCGGCATCGGCGGAATAGGTTTCGGCCCAGACATCAGAAGTCCCGGCGCACGGCACACCGGCCCATGAGTTTGAAGCCGCCACCATTACTGCAAGAACAAACAACGAGCCTGTCGTCAGGTTGCGCACGGCCACTAACCTCCTAAGGTTGTTGAAACGTCGCTAGCTCTCTAGTTCTAATGAGACCTCTGACTTCGCATGCTTCCCATCGCGCTCTTTTTGCTTCTGCGGAGGGATTGTAGCATGAGCGTAGCCCCGAGTCAAGATGAATGCAGCTTCCCGGACCTGACCCCATTCGCATTGACAGGCTGGCGGCTATCTTATAGAATCAGTCGGACTCAAATGAATCAGTCAGTGAGGGAGGGCAGGAGAGATGACACACAAAAACACAAAGCGAGATATCCTGATCGGACTTCTTGTACTGGGTTCGATCTGGGGATTCCTGGAGGTCGTGGTTGGCGGCGGTATGAAGGCGGCTTCGATTCCATACAAGGGTGACATTCTCACCGGGCTCGGGATCGGTATAATGGCTGTCGCGGTGGCTATGTTCAGAAAGCCCCTGATGCTTATCGGGATCGCGGCGATAGCGATTGCCATAAGACAGACCGCCATACCCATACTGGGGCTCACGACCTTCTGTAAGGCCAACTCCTGTCTTGCCGTTATGATGGGAGGGACCGCTCTTGCGGGATGCGCGGCAATCGCAGGGCGGAGGCTCGGAAGAGGGATTCTCCCGCGTGCAACGACCGGCTTCTCGGCCGGACTCCTGGCTTCGATCAGTTTTTACTTCATCGGTATGCGTGCGGCACCGTGCCCGTATCTCCTGTCCTTTAACCGGGCCGGCGGCTTCATATCCTTCATGATGGCCGAAGGTCTTATCTGGGCGGCCCTGGGCGGCGTGTTCTTCCCGGCCGGGTACCGTCTCGGGGTACGGGTGACGGACAGCATCGCCGATTTCCGCCTGAGGAGGCCAGTATTCTTCTATACGGCCTCGGCGCTCGTCATAGCGTGCTGCTGGGTGGTAAGCGGTCTTGCAATTGCCGGCGGATATTAGCCCAATCTAAGCCATTTTCGCAGTAATCTCCTTTTTTCACCCCCGGTATAAAAATAGCTTGACTACCGAACAATTGTTTGGTATCTTGGTGTAGGGTGACAGAATGAGATCATTGACTGAAAGACAGAGAGAAATCCTCAACTACATAATCTCCTCGATAAAAAGCACCGACAGGTTCCCGTCATACAGAGAGATCGGAAGACGGTTCCGGCTGAGTTCGTCCGCAACCGTAAGCCAGCATCTTGACGCCCTGGTCAGGAAGGGCTTCCTTACGAAGATCGGAAACAAACTGATGCTGTCCCGTGAGAACAGACCCATCCGGGGTGTGCCCATCGTGGGAAGAGTCGCGGCGGGACTTCCTATAACCGCAATCGAAAACCGGGAAGGTTATCTCAATGTGGATTCGCTCTTTTACGATGACGCGACCCACTTCGCCGTGAAGGTAAACGGTGACAGTATGAAGGACGCGGGTATTTTCGATGGTGACTACGTGATCGTAAGACAGCAGGAAGAAGCCCGGAGCGGTGAGATGATTGTCGCTTACATAGGAGATGAGGAGGCAACCGTCAAGATCATGCGAAAGCGAGGGAGGATAGTAGAGCTAGAACCAAGGAATACATCCTACAAGTCCATAAGGATAAATTCCAAGCGTGATAGGTTGCGTATCGCCGGTAAGGTGGTCGGACTTGTGAGAAGAGTGAGATGAGACAGGTATGCTGGTCGAGAGGCTTGATGAGAAGATAAAGGTAAGGGCTGACTTCGGGGGTGGTACCATCAAGCCTCTCGTTTTTATGCGCCGTCGCCAGATACACAGGGTGGTAAAGGTGAACTGCCGGTGGATGGACCGTGA
>JALGZP010000007.1 GCA_025774845.1 bacterium | reverse complement strand
TATATCCGGATGGTGACTGTATTGCAGTCGGGGATAATTCCGGGGATCTGCACGTTCTGCTGACTGAAGAGGGGAACGCTGAGTATCACCGGTACGCGGGCTCTTTCGACCTCGGCTCGAATGCTGCGGATGTTGTGATAACACCTGACGGTGGCCGGGCATTTGTGGTCCTCCCGGACTCAGACGAAGTCCAGGTGATCGGTGCAGACATCCTGAAGCTCGACTTCCTTTCGCTAGTGATGACCATAGACTTCTCGGGGATCGGTGGATCCGATATCGCACGGGCCGCGATGAGCCCGGACGGGCGCGTGCTACTCGTATCCGATCCCGGCGCGGCACAGGTTCATTTTGTTGACATCATAGAGGGCTCGCCCACCGAGTATGACATCACTGCATCGGTGACCGTGAGCGCCGGCGGTGTAAACGGTTCGATCTATGAAATGGCATTCTATCCCGGTGGCGAATACGCGTACCTTGCGGTTCATGACGATGACCCAGCGGTGGTGCTTGTCCTGGACACTGCACCCGAGAGTCCGACCTATCAGACCGTGGTCTATACGGCGACGCTCCCGGGCATGGTGCCCCAGGAGTGGCCGATATCGCTCTCCTTTACCCCCGGCGGTGACCGCTGTCTTGTACTTACAAGCCAGTATGTCGCCTTACCCAACCGGACGGCCGTATTGCTTGATTCATCAAGCCCGGGGAGCCCTGCGGTCAGTACCAGCCTCAGCCTCGGCGGAACAGCTGGTCCTGTGGCCGAGCACATAGATGTCTCGCCGCGGGGCGACCGCGCTATAGCCGGAGTGCGAGAGCTCGGGCTTGTAAACCTGGAGATCCAGACCGGTCCCGATGCGCTTGTGGAGATCGAGCAGGCCGGGGAGACGTCGCATCATCTGACCACAGTTGACTGTGACTATGCACCCGGAGGATCGAAATTCTACTGCCTCTCCGAATCGAGCGACACCCTGTCCATCTTTGATTTCAGCGACGCTCAGACGATCGCGGTCTATTCCGGCGATGGCCAGTCGGGTGTCATAAACGAAGAGCTTCCCCAGCCAATAAGTGTAGAAGTGACCGGTACCGGCGGGCCTGTAGCGGGAATTCCTGTGAGTTTCAGGGTTACGACGGGAGGGGGGTATTTCGCCGGCACCGATACGACCGTCCAGACTGTCTCAACAGATGCCGACGGATTGGCCGCGGTCGACTGGATACTTGGGCCGGATCTGGGCGCTGGGGCACATACCGCGGATGCCACCGCGACAGCTTTAAGCGGCTCACCCTCTGTGTTCTCGGCCGAGGGCGTTGCCGATCCCAACACACTGCCGCTCACGGTTACTGGTGTGAAACCAGGAAACGGTGCCACAGACGTCAGCGTAGTAACCACGGCCCAGGCCACATTCAGCCGGTCGGTCAACAGCGCCACCGTGAATGATACGACCCTCTTTGTGCATGACGGCGACTTCAATGCGCTCCCGGCTGTGATAGGCTTTGCGGATGATTTCCGGAGCGTATCCCTCACGCCCCAGTACGCATTCGATCCGGAATCTACCTACTGGATGGAAATCACCACGGACATCCTGGATGAGTTGGGCGGTCCACTCGATGACGCCGTATCCTCAAGTTTCACCGCGGAAGTTGCACCCGCGCTTACGCTGGGAACGGTCAAGCCGCTGGGAGGGCCGGTTGGGATTACAGTTGTCCTATCCGGGACAGGATTCAATGAGGATCTCACCAAGGACGAGGTCTACTTCGACGAGACCATCGAAGCATATGTCATGGGTGGCGGCGCCGACTATCTTGTCACCGTTGTGCCTTCCGAAGCACCCAGTTGTTCGGTCCGGGTGATCGGCCGGTGGCAATACCCGTGGCCTACGTCCAACGGGGTCTATTACACGGTGATTCCTGATTACTTCTCACCCATAAAGCATGTTGTGGGAAGCACCTCGACTACCTCGGCAACCCGCAGTGTTGCGATCACCCCGGACGGGGCATTTGCTTATGCGGTGAGCCCTGACGGAGACAACGTCTGTGTGATAGATCTCTTGACCCCGATTCAGGTGGACGCTGTAAAAGTCGGGTCAAACCCGGTCGCAGTCACGATAGACAACGAAGGCGCCTATGCCTACATTGCCAACTATGTGGATGGGACAGTTTCCGTGATCGATGCGGACACGGGATCGCCATCCTACAACCGTGTGGTCGATGCGTTTTCCGTGGGTATAGGACCCACCGATCTCGCCATAGCCCCGGATGGTGATCGTATGGTGGTTGCGAACGCCGTCTCAGGCACCATAAACGGTATCGACACCGACCCCGAGAGCGAGACCTACCGAGCGGTCGTAACGAGCACCAGCACGGGAGCGGGAACGCGCTCCGTAGCAATCACACCCGACGGCGGCCTGATCTACGTGGGTACGGACGAGGGATATACAGTCATTTCCGGCGTCGACTATGGCGTGGTGGGAAACACAGCAACAGGAAGTGCTACCCGGACCGTGGCGATCACCCCTGACGGCGGTCTCATGGTGCTCTTGACCACCGAGGGTGTGATCGATATCTATGACATTGCCGCGGAGAGTGAGACCGAGAACCAAGTCGTGGGAAGCTTAAGGACAACCTCCGGCACCTCGACCGTGGCCATTTCGCCCGATGGGGGTCTCCTCTATATGATTCAGAAGGCCGGAGACATGATCCTGATAGGGGCCATATCCATCAACGACGTATATGGAGTGCGTGAGGATGGTGTCGAGCCACCGGAGACGATTGTTGAAATCACCGTGACCGACACCCTGTTTGCGGGTGAGGACCCGGCCGGGATGGACTTCCATGAGGCCGGAACAGGTCTGCTCGTAGTCACGAACGCGGGTGACAGCACCGTGACTGTGTTCGGGGTGGATCCGTTCGCCGGAACGGAGACCCCGGAGCCGTTGCAACAGTTCCGTAGCTACCCGAACCCGTTCGGGGGGCAGGCCACCATCAAGTTCTCGATTCCCAAAGCGGAACATGTGCGGGTGGCGGTCTATGATGTCAGGGGGCGGCTGGTTAGAACCATAATTGACAAGAGCATGACACCAGGCCTTCACAGCACGATGTGGAACGGCGAGGACAACTATGGGCGGCAGGTCGCCAGCGGACTCTATTTCTGTAGATTCAAAGCCGGCGATTTTGTTGCCACGCGCAAGATGGTGATGCTCAGATAGCAGCAGCCGCACTTGGGGTTAGAGCTAAAAAAGTGCGCCTCCATGGGGTCAGAGCTAAAAAGTTGCATGTGTTTCGGAAAATACTAGAAATACTCGTCTAAGTGTACACTCTGCAATTTTCGAGCTCTGACCCCAGAGAATTGCTCCGCAAGGAATGAATTTCTGAGCTCTGACCCCAGTGGGGGTGACCCCACGGGGGGTGTCACTATTGGGGTGGGGGGAGCGTCTATATATGGAGGAGGTTGGGGGCTGTTCCAGCCCATCTGATTTTCGCTTGACAACTGTCTTTGTGCTTTGATAGATTGGCGCTGGTTCAAAGCGACTAATATGTGTGACTGTTTTGAACATTACTTGCGAAGGGGGTGGTAAGCAATGCTGAAAGGGCGGATCTGGGTAGTGGCGCTGTTGGCTGGCGCGCTACTCTTTGTATTTGCAGTGGGTTGTGGACCCAAGCCGCCTTGCCCAGTCGGAACCGAGGTGGTCAAAGAGGCTCAGATGCAGACTCAGCAGGCCGAGACTGGCCTTGCTGAGGCGGTCGCTGAGCGCGAGAGGCTTGAGACGGAATTGAGCGCAAAGCAAGCCGAGCTCCAGAGTATGAGGGGCAAGCCGGACGAGTTGGAGAAGAAGCTCGAAGCCCTGAAGAAGGGTAGCGGGCGGTGATATGGGCAGACCTATGCCTGATGGATTTCAAAGGAGTAGATTGAGATGAAAAAATCCATTTTGGGTGTGACGGTAACTGCCGCAATATCGCTCGCTATTGTTTCTGTTATGGCTGCGGGCGTACTTGCGGCTGATGTTTCAAGTGGCCAGTTCTACACGGAAGAGGAGTACCAGAAGCTGGGCGGGAAGGAAAGAGAAGCCTATTGTGCTTCACTTGCAGGGGAGGCCGAACGGCAGGCGTCCATGCTACGTGACGCCGAGACGGACCTCGCCGCCGAGCAGGCAAAGATCGACGATCTCTCGGCTACACTCGGGCAGGTTGATGGCGAACTCGGGCCTATCCAGGCCGATGTTGCCAGGCTTGAGAAGGAGATCGCGGAACTCGAGGCTTTGCCGTCCGAGTGGACTGTCCAAAGAGGTGAAAACCTTTACAAGATTTCGGGATATGAGCAGATTTACAGCGATCCCGTCAAATGGCCGAGGATCTATAGAGCCAACAGGGACCTGATTGAGGATCCGTACCTTATCTACCCTGACTGGGTGCTCCAGATCCCGAGGGATTGGCCGACGGTGCATACAGTTATCGAGGGCGAGTGGCTTGCCAAGATCTCCGGATACTGGGAGATCTACGACGACTGGCGCCATTGGACACGGATACATGAGGCCAACAAAGATCAGATTACCGATCCTGACTTCATTCTCCCTGGCTGGGAACTCAATATCCCGAGATAGGCTTTACGGGTGGTGGTAATCTTAACTGGTGTCAGAGGAAGATTTCGAAGAGTCTGACAAGAGAAGTTATTTCGCTTCTAAGCTCTTGGCCCCTCTACGTCTTGAGGGGCCAAGGGTTTTTTTCTGAGGAGACGATAAGTGACTCGTACGGTCACAAAGCGGATAAGCCTCACCGACATAGACCAGGTGAAGCTCCTTGGTGGGAATGACGCAAACTTAAGGATGCTCAGACGGGAGTTCGGAGCCAAGATAACCGCCAGAGGTGAGGAGATAGTCATAGAAGGTAATAAGGATGAGGTCTCGGCCGTGGTGCGCATTCTGGACAACCTGATAGTCAGTGTACAGAAAGGCGTGACGATCGGTGAGGGTGATGTGCGTTACGCGATATCCATGGTCTGTCAGAATCAGGGTAGCGAACTCTCCACGTTCCACAATGACAACGTGGCGTATCACGATCTCAGGAAGTTAATCCGTGCGAAAACCCTTGGACAGCAGGAGTACGTCAAGGCCATGCGCACATATGACATAGTCTTTTCAATAGGGCCCGCCGGCACAGGGAAGACCTATCTGGCGATGGCCCACGCGGTCTCATCGCTTCAGCGGAGAGATGTTGACCGGATACTGCTGGTGAGACCTGCGGTCGAAGCGGGTGAAAGCCTGGGTTTCCTGCCGGGTGATTACACCGAGAAGGTCGGCCCGTACCTGAGACCCCTCTACGATGCTCTTTATGAGATGATGCCCGCGGAGAAGATAAAGAAACGTCTCGACATGGGAATCATTGAAGTCGCACCGCTGGCCTACATGAGAGGAAGAACAGTCAATAACTCGTTCGTGATCCTGGATGAGGCCCAGAACACCACACTTGATCAGATGAAGATGTTTCTTACGAGACTTGGATTCAATTCCAAGGTGGTCATCACGGGTGACATCACACAGATAGACCTTTCAGACAAGGAGGATTCCGGTCTGGTACTTATCCAGGCAATCCTCAAATCGATAGAAGACATAAGATTCATCTACCTGACCGAGAAAGATGTGGTACGGCACAAACTCGTTCAGGAGATTATAAAGGCATTTGAAAAGCACGGACCTGACAGGAGGAAACGGAGATAAGCCGTCCGGAAGGGTCATCCCGGACGTCGTTGAGTCTCATGAGCAGGATGCAAGATTCAGAAGGTCGTTCTTCGCTGGATGTCCGGGGTCTCCCGGCCGAGTGTGAGACTCTGCGACCGCGGCTTGAAGGAGTCGTGGAGGACTTGCTTTCAGGCCACGAGGTAGGATCCTATGCGATAAGCGTCTCCTTTGTTGATGACACCGAAATCAGCCGGATCAACAAGGAATCGCTTGACAGATCAGGCGCCACCGACGTTATTGCATTCGACCTTTCCGAGGACGGGCTTCCCATTGAGAAGGTCGGTGATGTGTACATCTCGATCGATACCGCTGTCCTGAACAGCATGAGGTTCGGTGTCAGACTGGAGGAGGAGCTCCTCAGACTGGTTGTTCACGGTGTACTGCATGTGCTTGGATATGATGACGGAGATCCCGAGAGCAGCAAGCGTATGACGGATGTCCAGGAAAAGACTGTTAAAAAGGCTTTCAGGTAGGCCCGGAAGTTGACGAAGTTCAGGTAAGGAGAGTGATACGGTTGGATCCCTCTTTATGGGTTGACATACTACTTCTGGTCGTGTTCCTGTGTCTTTCCGCTTTATTCTTTGCGGGTGAATTCGCGTTTTTCTCCGCATCTGAGGATGAGCTCGAGAAACGCAAGGACAAACGCGCCAGAATCGCCCTGGGCATGCTTTCAAAACCCCAGGAGCTGATGATCAAGCTGCTGATAGCGAGCTCGCTTTCGAGCGTCCTTTCAGCACTCTTTGCCCTGAGGATTGCATGGCTGGCGTTTCCGGATGGATCTGCGAGGATCATCGCCCCAATTGTAGCACTGGTGGTGGTATCGGTTCTGGTTGCTACTCTTGCAAGACTGCTGCCGCGTATCTACGTGGCCAAGAACCCTGAAGAGGCCGCATGCGATCTGGCCAGGCCCATTTTTGTCCTCTTCCTGCCGATCTACCCGGTGGTCAAGGCGGTACTCCTGCTGACCCAGGGGCTTTTCCTGGCCGGAGGCCGCGCCCGGGAGATGGTTCTCAAGTCGGGGCAGCTTCGCGCAATAGCCAGGGCCGAGGAGAACGGTGAATGCAACGGGCAGGACGAGCAGGAGATGATAAACGCGATATTCGAGATGCGTGACACGGTCGTTCGTGAGGTTATGATTCCCCGGATAGACATGGTCTGCACCGAGGCAACCACCACGGTGCTTGAAGCCGTCAAGGTGATTGCCGAAGGTGGACACTCAAGGATCCCGGTTTACAACAAGACCATCGACGACATACGTGGCGTTCTTCACGCCAGGGACCTGTTCGGATTTTTACAGGAGGGCGGGCTGGATGCGGGCATCGTGGACATCTTGAGAGACGCCTACTTCGTTCCGGAGAGCAAGAAGGTCCAGGATCTCCTGACGGAGCTCAGAGCCCGGAAGACCCACATGGCCATTGTTGTAGATGAGTTTGGCGGTGTCGTGGGTCTCGTGACCCTCGAAGACGTCCTCGAGGAGATCGTTGGAGAGATCTACGACGAGTATGAGGAGGAGCTGATACTGGTCCAGGCGATCAGCGATGACGAGGTCAGGGTCGACGGCAAGGTCAGGATCGAGGATCTGAACGAGACCATCGGGACCAGGATTGCCGAAGAGGAAGACTATGACACGATCGCCGGCTATCTCTACAATTTCCTCGGCAAGGTCCCGTCCGAAGGAGACACGTATGAAGCGGACGGTCTTCGCTTTGTGATCGAGAAAGTCACGGGGCAGAGGATAGAGCAGGTGCTGATCTGGGGTGAGGGTATAGGCGTCGCGGCACGAGAGGCGGACGAGTAGACAGGCATGAAGAGACGATGAGCATTCACCGGACCCAGGGAATAGTCTTAAGAACGAGGAAGATCAGGGAGTCCAGCCGGATCGTGGTTTTCTTCACCCGGGATTACGGGAAGATCTCGGCGGTTGCAAAGGGAAGCCTCCGGCCCAAGAGTAAGTTCGGATCGAGTCTCGAACTCTTCACGCGGTCCTCGCTGATATTCTACAGGAAAGAGAACAGGGATCTCCACACCTTGAGCCACAGCGATATCCTCAGTGCACATAAGGACCTGAAGAAGGACGTGGTCAAACTGGCTTACGCGAGCGTGGCAGTTGAAATGGTCGAGCGGCTGGTCCCCGGTGAGGATCCCAATAAACCGCTCTACCAGCTTCTTGACTCTGTTCTCAAGCAGATTGAACTTGCAGAGAGGCAGCAACTTGAAGTAGTACTTACAGCCTATGTACTCAAGATGTTGCACCTTGTGGGATACGGTCCTGAACTCACTGGATGTGTGCGCTGCAGCAAGGCGATCGGTGACAAGGCCTGGTTCGGTCTGGTCTCCGGCGGTGTGCTCTGCCGGCAGTGCCACGGCCAGGACCTGAATGCGGTCGAGATCAGCCAGGAGGCGCTTGAGCTCATGCGGAAGTACGAAGGTGAGCCCATGGAAGAGCTCAGGCAGGCCTACACGGCGGACGCGGTGACAAGGGAGATCTCGGACATACTTGGCTCTTTTGTACGCACCCACATCGGCGAGGGTGGTAAGATCAAGTCTCTGGAATTTCTTGAGAGGATGAGGGATGCCTCCTACGCCTAAAAAGACCGGGCGTGTGACCGGTGCGTCGCTTCAGGATCTCATAATGATTCTGGAGCGTTTCTGGGGTGACTACGGTTGCGCAATTCACCAACCCTATAATACAGAGGTGGGGGCCGGCACATTCAACCCGGCGAGTTTCCTGCGTGCGCTCGGACCCGAACCCTGGAAAGCCGCCCATGTGGAACCCTCTAGACGCCCCAGGGACGGCAGGTACGGCGAGAATCCTATGCGGGTGCAGCAGTTTCTCCAGTATCAGGTGGTGATAAAGCCGTCACCCGCGGACATACAGGATGTCTACATCAAGACTCTGATCAAGATGGGCATCGATCCTAAGGAGCATGACGTAAGGTTTGCCGAAGACGACTGGGAGTCACCCACCCTGGGAGCCTGGGGACTGGGATGGCAGGTCTGGCTCGACGGTATGGAGATCACCCAGTTCACCTATTTCCAGCAGGCCGGTGGCATTGACCTGGATCCGATCACCTGCGAGATAACCTACGGGCTTGAACGGATAGCGATGTGTGTCCAGGAAGTCGATGCTATAAGCGATATCCGCTGGAACGATAACTTCACGTGGAAGGACATCTACGGTCCCGCGGAAGTCGAATTCTCGAAGTACAACTTCGAGGAAGCCGATATAGCGGAGCATTTCAAACTGTTCCAGTTCTACGAGCATGAAGCCCGGAGACTGGCGGAACTCGGCTTGGTGATGCCCGCGTATGACTTTGTCTTGAAGTCCTCACACATATTCAACGTGCTGGATGCGCGGGGGGCGATCAGCGTTACCGAACGGGCGTCATACATCCTCCGTGTAAGGAAGATAGCCAGGCTGGTGGCACAGAAGTATCTAGAGAAACACACGAGCGCCGGTTGTTCTAGCGATTGAGCATCGGGATAAGGGGAAACAACACTTGGAGCTACTCTTTGAAATAGGTACCGAGGAAATACCTCCATTCTACATGCGGCCCGCGCTTGAAGACCTTGCACGCGGTGTGGGGGCTGCGCTTGAAGGTGCAGGCATCGAGTTCGGGGAGATCACCACACTTGGAACACCGCGCCGCCTGGTCCTTATCATAAGGGATCTTGCGGGGAAAGCACGGGATTCACGCGAGACCGTCTTCGGCCCGCCCGTGAGCGCCGCATTTGATGACTCCGGTAACCCAACCAAGGCCGCGTTAGGATTTGCGAAGTCCCAGGGAGTGGATGCGGCTGACTTAAAGACGGCCAAGAAGGGTAAGGGCGACTATGTCTGTATCGAGAAGCTCACCGAGGGCGGTCCCACGGTAGACGAGCTGGGCGCGATCCTGCGTGCCGAGCTCACCGAGGGAGCCGGTGGAATTCGTTTCCCCAAGGCGATGAAGTGGGAGGAGGAGGCACGCAGATTCGCCCGCCCGATAAGGTGGATGGCTCTTGTCATAGACGGCAAGGTGGGAGTGAACAGTAACGGTGAACGCTTCTCATGGACCGGAATCGAAGCGGGGAATGTGACGCGAGGCCACAGGTTTTTGGGGAGCCAGGATATCAAGATCAAGTCGGTCGATCAGTACTTAAAGGAACTCAAGAGCAACTTTGTCATAGTGGATCACGAAGACCGGAAGGAACGGATCCGGGAGCGGATCACCGAGGTCGCGGCAAGCGTTGGCGGAGTCATCGTCGAAGACGATGAACTCCTTGAGCGTGTGACCTTCACCGTCGAGTATCCTCTTGCCGTTACGGGGTCTTTCTCGCCCGCGTTCATGGAGATGCCGGCTGCCGTCATAGTCACAGCCCTAAAGGAGCACCAGGACTTCTTCTCGGTATCTGAGCCCGGCGGTAGACTCCTGCATCACTTCGTTGCGGTTGCCAACATGGATAAGGACAGGTCCGGCAAGATAAAGGAAGGTAACGAGCGCGTCCTTAAGGCCCGGCTTGAAGATGCCCACTTTTACTGGCAGCAGGACCTCAAGGACGGGCTGGGTACCATGGCCGCCCGGCTCACAGATGTCGTGTGGCAGGAACAACTGGGATCGCTTAAAGAGAAGAGTGAGCGGGTGGGCCGGATCGCCGGGAAACTGGTGGGGCTGACCGGGCTCAGCAGTGCGGAGAACGTCAAGCGTGCTGCGGAGCTCTACAAGGCCGATCTCACCTCCCTGATGGTGAGGGAGAAGGAGTTTTCGAGTCTTCAGGGTTTGATGGGTAAGGCATATGCGAACGCCTCCGGTGAGGAAGCGGAAGTCGCAGAAGCGATCTACGAGCATTATCTTCCCAGGTTCGCTGGTGACATCCTGCCCTCAACTCCCACCGGCACGGTGCTCGCGCTTTCCGAGAGGCTTGACACGCTCGTGGGATGTTTCGGTGCGGGTATGTTACCCACCGGTTCTCAGGACCCGTACGGCTTGAGACGTCAGGCAACGGGATTGGTAAGAATACTGTCCGAAAAAGGTATCGACCTGGATGTTGAAGACCTGATCCGGTCGTGGACCGGAATGTTCGGCGGGATTCTGCCTGCGAAATCCGATGATCTCCAGTCCAAGGTAGTGGACTTCATCCAGCAACGTGTGGAGACACTCATGGTGGACGAGGGGTTCCGGCTGGATATGGTCCGGAGTGTAGTCCGCCACGGCGTGTTGAATCCCGCGCAGATGAGAAAGAAACTCGAGGCCATACAGGGATTCGAAAAAGACCCCCGCTTTGAGACTCTGTTTAAGGCATTCAAACGCGGGTACAACATCACGCAGGATGTGGTTGCGGCTCCGGTTGATGATTCGCTCCTTACAGAGGATGCGGAACGGAAACTCAATGCGAGCTACCAGTCTGTCTTGCAAGTGTTTGCGGATCTTGTCCGCAAAGAGCAGTTCCACGACGCCATGGCGCTGCTCCTGGAACTTTCATCACCCATAGATGTTTTCTTTGATGAGGTGATGGTCATGGCCGAAGATGAAAATGTCAAAGCCAACCGGCTGAATCTTCTATCAAACATCAGAGATCTCTTCCTGTCTATTGCCGACTTCTCCAGGCTGGAAGTAGGCTGATGACATCTACAGACAAGCGCAGGGTACTGATCCTCGGCCTCGATGGATCCACCTGGGATCTCCTCTCGAAATTCGTTGAAGACGGCACCATGCCCAACCTGGGTTCACTGCTTGAAAAGGGGACATCATGCGATCTCGTCACGATGGTTCCGCCTGTGACGGCAACGTCGTGGACGAGTTTCTTCACGGGGCTCAATCCGGGGAAGCACGGTGTCTTTGAGTTTCTCTTAAGACGGAAGGGGATCTCAGAGCATGCCGTGTCAGGCCGGAACCCGTTCGGTGAGATACCGGTGAACTCCACACTGCGCGACGGTCTCCCGATCTGGGAGCTTGCAGGCCGGGCCGGGAAGGAATCCGTCGTGATCAGCGTCCCGATAACCTATCCGCCTGAAAAGATCGACGGCTGCATGATAAGCGGATTTCTGACGCCGTTCGGCAAGCGGGATTTCACATATCCACCGAGGCTGCTTGACGAACTGGAGGCCGAGTTCGGTCCGTATAAGCTCTATCACCGGCAGGTCTATTCGAAGAAAGGTGTGGGGCTGGTTCTCGACGAGCTCTACGATGTGCTCGATTTCAATATCAAGGTCACGCGTTACCTGATGAAAAAAACAGACTGGAGCCTGTTCTTCTCACACTTCTGGGGAACCGACAGGGCCCAGCACGAACTGTGGCATCTGATCGATGAAACCCATCCCCGCTATGATGCGAAAGAGGGGAAGCGTTTCGGGCCGAGACTGAGAGGTTTCTACTCCGCTCTCGACGACGGGCTCGGCCGGATCCTCGCCGACGCCGGGGACGCCAACGTGATCATAGTCTCAGACCACGGCTTCGGCCCGATACACACCTTCCTTTCTTTCAACATGTGGCTTTTGGAGCGGGGCTACCTCGTGCTCAAGAATGACCTCGGGACTCTGCTCAAGCGAATGATCTATTCCCTGGGTCTGACACCCGTGTTCTTCTACAGACTTTCGATGGCCCTGGGTCTGGCAAAACACAGGCTCTCCGGGGGCTTCCATTCACGGCAGCGAATGCAGATGCTGCTCAACAGGTTTTTTCTCTCGCTTTCCAATGTCGACTGGACCCGGACCAGGGCCTATTCACGGGGGAACTACGGCCAGATCTATGTCAATCTCAAGGGGCGAGAGCCCATGGGGAGCGTTCAGCCGGGTAAGGAGTATGATGATGTCAGGGCGGCGGTGAAGCAGGATCTGCTTGCAACGCCGAACCCGGAGACAGGCAGAAAAATGTTTGAGCGTGTATACTTCCGAGAAGAGCTCTATGATGGTCCATACGTGGATGAAGCGCCGGATGTGGTTTTTCTGCCGGAGGACATGAAGTACAAAGCGCTCGGGACACTGGATTTCACGAGCAACAACTTTGCGTTTCCGGTCTACGGCAATTCCGGTGACCACAGGATGGAAGGCATATTGCTGGGAGTAGGGGATGCGTTCGGTCAGGGGAGGCGTACGGAGCCGCTTTCGATTCTCGACATCGCCCCGACGGTGCTCCATCTCCTCGGTCTTCCGGTGCCGAAACAGATGGACGGGAAGGTCGCTGAGAAGTTCTTAAGAGACGGTTATGTGGCTGAGAATCCTGTTCAGTATTCTGAGACCGAGCTACTGGGCAGAACCGGTGGCCGGGATCTCACCGCTGAAGATGACGCGGACATAAAGCGCAGACTTGAGGGTATAGGCTACATCGGTTGAGGGACATCATGGAACGTAAGTCGATTTCATTCGTACTTCCGGCATACAACGAAGAGGACAATATCGAGAAGGCCGTCACGAGTGTGATCGAGGTTGCTAAAGATTTACCGATCGAGAACTATGAAGTGATAGTCGTAAACGACGGCAGCAGCGACAGGACGGCTGAGATCATCGACCGTCTCAAGCAGGAGAATCCCCACGTGCGTCCAATTCATCATGAGACAAACATGGGATACGCGGTCGCTCTCAGGACCGGGTTCACCGGTGCGGTTTGTGATCTTGTCTTTTACACCGATTCGGACCTGCAATTCGATGTCAGGGAAGTGAAAAACATGCTTCCCGCGATTGAGGATTACGACATTGTCACAGGTTTTCGAATCTACAGATACGACCATCTCTCACGTCTGATACTGGCCTGGGGTTACAACCTTGTCGCGCGGACCATATTCAGATTGCGTGTGAGAGACATAGACTGTGCCTTCAAGCTGTTCAGACGAGAGGTGTTTGACGTCATCGAGATACGGTCGAAGAAGTTCTTCGTGGACACTGAGGTACTTGCGAAGGCACGTTACCATGGTTTCAGGATGACCGAGATCGGGGTGAGACACTTCCCGCGGGCGGGTGGGCAGAGCACTGTAAGACCGAGCCATGTGCTGAGTACGCTGAGGGAGCTGGCCAAGATATGGCTGGAGATCTACCTCGGCGTCGGCAGAAAATAGTCACAGTATGAGAAAGCCCCGTAAAGATGTCCTTGCCGTTGTTTTCCTCATCCTTGTTATAACCCTCTTCTTTGCCCAGGAGATCTTTACCGACCGGACACTGGTGACTTTCCGGCTCACCAATGTCTTCCCATGGCTTTCGGATGCGACCCAGGAGGAGCTCGGTCAGGCCTCGGTGACTTCGGACTGCACGTTCTCTTATTTTCCGCGGAGGGTCTTTGCGACCAGGATGATCAGGCAGGGCCAGGTGCCTTACTGGAATCCTCACCAGTTCGGAGGGACCCCTTTCCTTGCGAATTTCCAGTCGGCTGTCTTTTATCCCGTCAATCTCATGCTCTACGGCTTCGACCCCGCGACCCAGATGGATCTCTTCCTTTATCTGCACTTCCTCATTGCTGCCATCTTCACCTACCTGTTTGCCAGAAAGCTCAGGCTGACACGGAGAGCTTCTGTTGTGTCCGCCCTGAGTTTCACATTCTGCGGCTTCATGGTAACACGATACGGTCAGCCCACATTCATTTCGACGGCAAGCTGGCTGCCGGCGCTGCTTTACTTCGCCGAGCGTTTGATAGAAGCCCCGGGCTTCAGACGAAGCGGTGTACTGGCCCTGGTGCTTTCGCTCTGCATTCTGGCCGGATTCCCGCAACTGGTGCTGCTGAATGTTTACACGCTGGTGCTCTATCTGGTAATCAGGCTTGCTCTTCTTAAGAGGAAGCCGGCACGATGGCGGTACATGACAGCGGTGTTCCTTGTGCTTGCACTTGTGGTCGCAGGTCTTGTCTGTGCCTTCCAGCTGCTTCCGACCTATGAGCTCAGCAGGTTCTCGTATCGCAAAGTTCTTCCCTTCAACATGGTCCTGAGCAGTGCCCACCACGGGCTTGTCGGTCTTAAGTACCTGATACCTGACATCCTGGGCGACCCGGTGGAGATCGGAGTCCTGAGCAAGGCGCTTCAGAAGGTCGAAGGCACGCAGGTATTCACCCAGAACTACGTCGGCACCACGGGGTATGTGGGTATCATCCCGCTCCTGCTTGCGGTCCTTGCGCTCACTCATCCCAACCGGCGGCTGGTACCCTTCGTTGTGCTCGCCGCACTCACCCTGCTCACGGTTTTCGGGACAGGGCTCCTCTCGGTGTTTTACCGTGTGCTGCCCGGTTTCAATTTCTCGCGAATCGACCGGGTGATCCTGATCTATATGTGCAGTATTTCCATGCTTGCAGGCTACGGCTTCGATATCGCTCTCGGCGGCCACGCAAGGAAACGCCTCTTTTATACCGGTGCGGTCTTTATAGCCTTTGCTGCGTGCTTCGCGATCTGGATCTCTTCAACAGGCATCGATCTCATTCTCCGGAACGTAGGCGGCATCGTTTCGAGAGATGCATATCTTGCATACGCGCCGAGGAAGATCTGGGGTTTCACCATAATCGCCGTACTGAGTGGCGTCCTGCTTCTCTTAAGGAGCAGGCACCGGGTTTCCCGGAACCTGTTCTTTGTTGCCGCAGGGGCAGTTCTCCTGGTCGATCTCATGTCCAACGGGCTTACATTCAAGGTTTCCCAGCCCGCCGACGAGGTGCTTCCGGCAAGTTCGTATGTTGAGAGTCTCAAAGCCGACAAGGGGTTATGGCGGATCGCAAAGTATGGCGCCAATGTCATACCCGCAAACACGGCGACACTGGTCGGCATCGACGATATGCACGGTTATGATGCGCTCAATGTCAATCACTACATGGAAGTGCTCGGTGTGATCGATTCGAGCATGATCGCGGCCGGCAATGCGGCGTTGAGGAGACGGATCGGGCCGGTAACGGATCGGGCGGCGCTCGACTCGAAGATCATGGATCTGCTCAATGTGAAGTACATATTGAGTGTGGGGGAGACCGAAGGCGGCAAGCGCCAGTTGGTGACCCTGCGCAATGACGACTACCTTCCGCGGGCGTTTATCGTGGACCGTGCCCGGTTCTTTGACACTCATGAAGAGATACTCGAGTATATGAAAACCGGCGAGTTCGAGCCGGCCGAAGAGGTACTATTGAAACCCAGGCGAAAGGGACGCGAACCCGACCAGGAACCGGACAGTCTTGTGGCCGGAGATCCAGGGACAGCTGAGATTATCGACCACGATCCCAACGGCGTGACTATCAGGGTGGAGGTAGAACGTATATCGTACCTGGTCGTGTCGGATGTCTACTATCCGGGCTGGAGAGTCTATGTTGACGGAAACGAAAGGGCGCTCTTCCGGGCGGACTATGCACTTCGGGCCGTGAGGATCCATCCGGGTGACAGTTTGGTCAGGATGGAATGCAGGCCACACTTCTTCAGGATCGGTCTGCTCTTCTCGGCGGCGGGCATCGCTCTCGTGGCGGTCCTGATCTCGTCCCGGCGCAGGACGCCGTCCGCTCCCGAAAAACAGGAACACCATGACCCGACGTAAGACCTACGTGATCGCACTTGTGATCTTCGCGGTCACCTTCGGTTACTTCCTGTCCTACTCACGATACGGTCTTGCCTATGACGAGGGCTATCTTCTCGACGGTGTGGAGAAGATCATGGAGGGTCAGGTAATCTACAGGGACTTCCATCACACCTATGCTCCCGGCCGGTTCTACCTGGTTGCTGCGGCATTCGGAGTCTTCGGCAAGAACATACTTGTCGAGCGGGTGTTGTTTGCGCTTCTCCAGGCCCTGAAGTGCGGTCTTGCATTTCTGATCGTGCGTTCGGTGGTTAAGAACGGTTTCGCATATCTCGCACCGGTATTGATCATGATTGCTCCTGGACCGTGGCACAAGGTCTTCTTCTCGAGTCTGGGGTTCCTGGCCGCGTACGTCGTCATGAGGTCAATCCACAGAAGTCTCTCGTACCTGGTCCTGTGTGGTGTGGTTGTCGGGTTGTGCGCGCTCTTCAGACAGGATGTTGCCGGTGTTGCCGTGATAGGCGGTGTGGCAGGAATGCTCCTCAGGGAGCTTGAGCGGCGCGAAGGGTTTTCCGTACTCATCCGGCGGCTTGCATGTCTGCTTGCCGGCATCGTGATCGTCATCGTACCGGTGGTGCTCTATTTCCACGCGCAGGGAGCACTCGGACCGATGGTTCACAAGATCACCAGGGACGGCATGATAGATAACATGACAAACCGGATACCCTACCCGGGGCTGGCTGCCCGGGCCGGGGTCGACTCTCAGTATCTCGGATACATCCTTCCCGTGAGACTTCTCTTCTACGTGCCGTTTGCGGCGTACGTCCTGGCTGCGGTCGTGATCATAAAAAACTTCGTGACCCCGGGTTTGAGCAGGAGACTGACGGACCTCGTTGTCATAACGATAGCGTCGGTCCTTGCCTTCAACCAGAGTGTATGGCGCTCCGACATCGGGCATCTTCTTCAAACGATGCAGTATGTCTACCTGCTTGTTCCGATTGTACTGGCCTCGACTTATTCTTATCTCACATCCGGGTGGGATCCCGGATCGAGCAGGCGCTGGGCGCTTAAGGGCGGGCTGTTGCTTGCAGGCCCCGTCCTCCTCTTCTGGGCCGCATTTGGTTGCACCGTAGGGAGCACGGACAGCCGGACGGCGGCAAGGTTCGCGAGGGAAGGGGTATCAATAGGGGATACCGAATACATCGGATCGGCCCTCCTGCGAATGGGCAATGACACCGATCTCGGTCTCGAGCGCGCCCCGGTTTACGTCCGGAAGATCGAAGCGAGTTTCTTCACGGCCGTCAAGAGTTACCTCGATGCCCACACCTTGCCTGGTGATTATGTTCTCGCGGTGCCTCAACTGCAGATGATCTATTTTCTCTTTGACAGAAAGAACCCCACCCGCTATGCCCATTACAGGCGCGCACTCGAGCCTGCGGAAGAAGACCGTTACATTGAAGACATAGAATCTCATGGGACCACTTACATCTTTCTCACCGAGCCCTTTGAGGGGGCAAAGATCGGCCGGACCAAGCGGGCCTTCAGCGAGTACGGGGCACGCGTCAGGAAGTGGATTCTTGAGAATTACATCGAGGTGGATCGCATCGGCTCCGTGAAGATCCTGCGCAGGAGAACATGAACCGGTCACTGGCACTGAAGATACTGCGATTCGCTGTGAGTGCGGGGCTGATCATATACCTGGTCGTCCGGCTCAATCTGGATCAGATCCTTCACCACCTGAGCGCCGTTAGAGCCTTTCCGATCGTTCTTGCCGTCGTTATGATCTTCGGCATGATCTTCACAAACTCGGTGAGATGGAAGGTGGTCTTGAGGGCCAAGGGTATGGACATCCCGCTCGCCAGACTTGTCTACTACTACCTTATGGGAATCTTCTTCAGTTCTTTCCTGCCCACCAGCGTGGGCGGCGACTTCGCTCGTGCGATAGCAGTTTCGGGCGATACCGGTAGACCTGCCGATGCTCTGGCTTCGGTGATCGTCGAGCGTCTGGCCGGTTTCTTTGTCCTGTTGCCTGTCGGCCTGGTTTCCATACCGTTCGTTGCCGGCCAGCTCACGGAGTGGCGGCTCGTGCTCACGGTCGGGTTAATCACGACGGCCACCTTTGCCGGGGGCTATGTGATGCTGCAGAGACCGGTTGCGCGAACACTTTCACGCCTGCTCGATCCCGTGCTCGGTCTGCTGGGGCGGTTCAGGGTGAGAGAGCGGCTTGAGAACGCGTATGAAGCCGTAGTGACTTACAGGGACTGCAAGTCCGCCATCTACCAGGCAGTCGGCATATCTGTACTCTCGAGGTTCTCCTGGATTTGCGGGTGCTACTTCGTCGGCAAAGCCTTCTCCATCGAACTCAGCTTCACCTCGCTTCTTCTGATTGTGCCCGTTGTCGAGTTCGTGAGGATGATACCGATTTCCATAAGCGGTATAGGGGTCAGGGAGGCGGCCTTCGTTACGATGCTGAGGCAGTTTGGTGTTGAAGACAGCATGGGGTTTGCCTTTGCGGTCGTGGTATATGTGATCTTCTTCGGTTTTGCGCTGTTAGGCGGCGTGCTCTACGGGACACGCCAGTTCATTTCAAAATCATGAGGTGGTAGCTATGGGCAGCGGCATCCGCACGGCCGTGGTGATAGTGCTTCTCGCCGTCACCGTGTGTGTCTTCTTCGGAGACGTGCTGTTCGGTAACCGGGTACTCCTCACGTGCAATACCTTCCTCTGGCAGCCGTGGCTCCGCCATGCGGATGACGAACAGATTGCGGAGCGCACCTACCGGACGGATTCAGCCCGTACGTATCTTCCCAGAGGCGTTGAGCTCAAACGACGGGTTCAGGGAGGTGATCTGCCACTCTGGAACCCGTATGCCTTCGGCGGGAGCCCGTTCTTCGCCGACCCACAGGCGAGGGTGGTCTATCCGGTTTCACTCGTGCTTACTGTATTCGATCCTGCCCGCGCCCTAGGTTACGACGTCGCCATTCATTTCCTCCTGGCTATGCTCGGTATGTATCTCTTCCTGAGGATAATCGGCACATCCGGTCCGGGCTCAATGGCCGGAGCATTCGCGTATGGCTTCTCCTCGTTCTTCTTCTTGAGAATGGGTCATCCCACCTTTGTGGCTGCGGCGAGCTGGATTCCTTTCTTCTTCTATGGCTATGAGAGGGCGAAGATATCAGAGCGTACGGGTACGCTGCTCCTGACCGTCTTCCTGAGCCTCGGGTATCTCGCAGGAATGCCTCAGCTCTTCCTCTATGGCGCGGCCGCCCTTGTTGTCTATGTCATCTGTGATTCGATCGAGGCCCTTGCCGGCCGCGAGATGCGTGTGGCGCTTGGGAAGGTGAGAATACTCGTAGTCTCGGCCGTCTTGTCCGGTCTTGTAGTTGCGATTCAGCTTGTGCCGTTCGCTGAATTCTTAAGGAACGCCCAGGGTCAGGGACTCAGTCTCGACAGTATGAGACAGGCTCATCTCTGGCACCCGGTCTTTCTCATAAGGGCCGTCGTCCCGGACTTCTTCGGTAATCCCATAGACGGCACCAGCTGGACGGGTGTCGTGAGAGGCACGGTACACCCGTACAATTCCGGGCTGATGATCTATTGCGGTGTTACGGCTCTCCTGGTTGCTCTTTCCGGCATGGTGTTCATCAGGGTGTCGCGTCACATACGGGCGCTGACCGTGCTTCTCCTCGTGAGTGTCGGAGTGGGGACGAGTGTGTTCCTGTTTAAGATCGCTTCCGTGCTGCTCCCGCTTGCAACCTACTCCCAGATGGACAGGATATCGGTGATCGCATGTTTCGCGCTTGCGGCGCTGGCGGGTAAGGGGCTTTCAATGGTCTGTCTCTCAACCGACCGGCGCCAGAGGCGGTACTTCGTGATCACGGCCATTGTGATTGTCGCAGCCCTTCTGGTGGGTTCGGCAGTGTTTGTGGCAAAGGGACCGGATCTTATCTCAGGCTTCTCGCGCAAAGCCTCTGAGCTCCTTGCCGAGAAATGGTTCCACCAGAGTGGATTCAAACTTCGCGAGTGGCTGGGTTCGGGGACCGACCGGTGGCTCAGTTTTGAGCACCGCCAGATAGCCAGGGCGCTTGTCTTTGGCATTGTGGGTCTTGTCTCCCTGATCCTCTCCGTAAGATTCCGGTCCAAACCGAGAATCGCTTTCGGCGCAGGGGTCATTCTCGTTTTGACGATCCTTGCCGATGCAGGTCTGACGGCCCGGCGATACTACGTGAGTCAGCCCGGTGAAAGTCTGGCTCCCACGCAGGGGATCGAAGATCTCAAGAGTCTGCTTGACGAACCCGGGCGGTGGAGAATCGGAAATCTCGAAGCGCCGGAGTCGGCGCTGCCCTCCAATATACCCCAGATCTACGGCATACCCATGTTTGGTGGAACGAACGCGGTCCTGCCCGACGCATACACCGATCGTCTGAGGCTTGTGATGTCGTCAGGCGATACTGAGCCGGCGATGGGTCCTGCCACCGGTGCCGTCGGTGACCTCATGTGTGTCAGGTACCTGGTGGCGGCCGATTCACTGGATGGACCGTCGAACGAGCCGGTACGTACCGGGTATCGCCTTCTACGGGGTGGCGATATGTATGTGTACGAGAACGCGGGCGCGCTTCCAAAGGGCCTCTGTGTTGACAGGGACCTGGTCGGCCCGGGGTTTTTCCGTCGTCCTCCGGGTGGCGGGCCGCCGCTACTCAACCTGATGCCGGGTCTCAAACATATAGACTCCCTGATCTGCGGGCGGTGCGAAATAGTGAGGTATGAACCCGAGATGGTGGAGCTGGAGGTCAAGGCCGAGAAGGATTGCTTTCTTCTATTTCAGGATACATACTACCCTGGGTGGGTTGCCGATGTCGACGGCATGAGACAGCCCATTCTGAAAACGGATCTGGGTTTCCGCGCGGTACAGCTCCCGGCCGGAGACCACAGCGTCGTGATGAAGTTCCGGCCGATGAGTTTCAAACTCGGGCTTGGACTGACGTGTCTGGGGATCATTCTGAGTATTGTCTATGGGACGAAAAAAGGGTTCCGGCAGAAGAGCCGGAAGCAAGGCTAAGAGGGGAGACCCGGCGGCTCAGAGACCGGCGCCGCGAAAAGGGCGACGCCGGATCGATTCGCACTGGCTGCCTTTCCTGTGTGTTTTCGGCGTTGCGGTGCTCCTGCGGGTGGCCTACGCACTTGTTTCCAGACAGAGCCCCTTTTTCGATCACCTGGATCTCGATTCGAGATTCTATGATCTCTGGGCAAAGGAGATCTCTGCGGGGGACTGGGTTGGGGATGAAGTGTTCTTCATGGGGCCCCTGTATTCCTACTTCCTGGCCGTGATCTATAAGTTGGCAGGCCCCAACCTGGTTGTCGTCAAGATCGTCCAGAGCGTGCTGGGAGGCTTGACCGCAGGGGTTGCCTACCTTCTTGGCCGCGAGTGTTTCGGTGTTGTCGTCGGCCTGATTGCAGGCTTCCTGGCCGCCCTTTACGTGCCCTTCATCTTCTACGATAACTCGATTCTGTTTCCGGTGCTCGCAACCCTGCTCAACACCCTGATGCTCTACTTTCTCTACCGCGGTGTGACAAGGGAGGACTCGAAGGCCTTTGTCATCGCCGGTCTGTGCGCCGGCCTTTCCGCAACCGGTAATGCAAGCGTACTCGTGTTCGGACCGTTTGCGGTCGGCTTTCTCCTTCTTTACGGCAGTGAGCGGTTCGGGGTCCGGCTTAAAAAGGCGGTGCTCTTCGTGGCAGGTGTTGCCATCGTGGTGGGACCTATCACGGTGCGTAACGCTGCTGTTGGCGGGGACTTTGTACCGCTCACTTCCAATGCCGGCATCAACCTTTATATCGGAAACAACGAGAAGTCAACCGGCGCCTATGTCAAGCCGGAGGGGCTTGACATCTATACCGATCCCTCAGGACGGACGATTGCGGAGGCCGCCGTCGGGCGGGACCTCAAGCCTTCGGAGGTATCAGCCTACTGGACAGGCCGTGCACTAGACCATGTCGGGAGCCGGCCGGGACAGTTCGCATCAAACATGGTACGTAAGATGTTTCTCTTCTGGTCGGTCTATGAGATTCCACAGATCGAGCATCTGCCCTTCGAGAAGAGGTATTCCTGGCTCCTGAGGATCCCGTCTCCGACGTATGGCGTGGTCTGCCCGCTTGCGATACTAGGGATGGTCCTGGCCCTGAGACGCAGGAAGGAGGCCTGGCTTCTTTTCCTCTTCGCAATGTCTTATGCATTTACGATTGTCGCCTTTTTCGTTGTTGCCCGGTACAGGCTCCCCATAGTCCCCGCGCTCATGGTATTCGCGGGTTATGCCGTTGCCTGGTGCGTTTCCCGTGGAGCCAGACGCGAATACGGGCCGCTTGCCTTTTCGATAGGGGGCCTGGTCGCTCTTTACATCCTTGTGCATGTGAATTTCTATATGATCGATCCCATGAGTGGCTACGCCCAGTCGTACTACAGGCTGGGTGTTATACATGAGAAGAAGAACAATATGACCGCCGCGATGGACAGCTACCGGAAGGCACTGGATCTTGATCAGGACCTCACCGCCGCCCATCTGAACGCGGGGATACTGCTTTCACGAATCGGAAGCTACGGCGAGGCAAAAACCGAACTCCTGCGTACGCTGGAACTGGATCCTGCTTATGCCAAGGCTTACTACAACCTGGGTCTGGTCTACACCGAGGAGGCAGTCAACGACTCAGCGCTCCTGATGATGGAGCGGGCCATCGAGCTCAAGAGCGACTACGGGCTTGCGAAGCTTGGGAAAGCCAGCATTTACTATGAGACGGCCAGGTTCGATGAGGCGGAAGCACTGCTCGGGTCGTTGAGGGATGATCCCTCGTTCACGGAGCAGACCAGGGGGCAGCTCGACGCCCTGCTCAACCTGCTGCCGCGCAGACGGGTCTGGACGGGCAACCGGCGATCCATGGACGAGAGGGCTTCCGACGGCTACCTTCTGAGGGGTGATAACCTGCTTGCGGTCGGGCTGGCCGACAGGGCGCTTGAGGCCTACATCCGCGCCGTCCGGATCGACGGGACCTCAACTGTTGCACACTATCAGGCGGGGACCGTATATTTTAACAGCGGCAGGCTGGACGAGGCCGGGAGGCACTTCGATGCTGCCATCGCAATCGATCCCACCATGCCCGAGCTCCACTTCGCAAGAGGAGTGACAGCTTTCAGGCGCGGGGATATAGGGACGGCCTGCGAGGAGTTCGAAGCGGAGCTCAGGGTTGAACCCGGGTCGGGTAAGGCGCACATGAATCTTGCTATGTGCTATGAACAGCACCTGGGTGATCTCCGCCGGGCTGCGTACCATCTCTCGCAGTATGTTGAGCTGACGGGGGGAACCGAGGAGATCAGGCAGCATCTTAAGGAACTGGAAGAGAGATTGAGCAATGAGAATGATTGACAAACACAGGTTCTTGCTGATCGCCATGCTGGCTGCGGGCATCGTTACCCTCGCTTGCACGGCTGAGGTCGGGCCGCCCGCCAAGGTGATTGTCGTCGGAATAGACGCGGTGGATATTGAGGTGATGAAGCATCTGCTCGATGACGGCAGCCTGCCGAACTTTTCGAGGTTGATGTCTCAGGGTGCGACCGGCCGGTTGGAGACATTCATGCCGCTCACGAAATCACCGATACTCTGGACATCCATTGCCACGAGCAAGATGCCCAACGAGCACGGTATCGGCGGCTTCGTCAAGTCAGAGGATGGCGGCAAGATGGTGCCCTACACCGGCAACACACGAAGGGTCAAGGCAATCTGGGACATCCTCGGGGAGGAGGGAATGAAGGTGGCCGTTGTCGGCTGGATGGTCACCTGGCCGGCTGAGGAGGTTAACGGCTACCTCGTGAGCGATTACATTCAGTACGAGACGGAGAAGGGGATAAAACTGGACCAGCAAACGTACCCGGAAGACCTGTTCGAAGAGATAGACTCGCTCAGGCTCACGCAGAAGGACGTGTCCGATGAAGATATCGCAGACCTCTTCCCGGTCGACCGGACTGCGGGCGACTTCGGTATCGCCTCCTGGCACAAAGACTATGTAAAGATGATCTACGCGACCGATGAGACCTTCAGACGGGTTGCGCACCACCTGAATGATAAGGGAGTAGATTTCCTGGCCGTCTATTTTAACGGTATTGACTCGATGTGCCACGGTTTCTGGGACTTCAGAACTAAGCAGAAGCATCCGCTTCACAGCGTCATCGACAACTACTACATCTGGATGGACGGGGTTCTCGGTGAGTTCATGGATCTGGTAGACGACCGGACCCTGCTGGTCGTGTGCTCGGATCACGGCTTCCACGGTCCGCGCCGTACTGAGGACGGCAGTCTCTATCTGGGTGTCTACATGCACGGGCAGTACGGTATTGTAGGCCTGATGGGGAAGGGTGTCCGCAAGGGATCGTCAATCATCGATGCCGAGATTCTCGACGTGACGCCTACTATACTCTATGCGCTAGGCATTCCGGTTGGCAGGGACATGCGTGGCAGAGTACTTACCGACGGGTTTGAACCCGAATACCTCAAGAGTCACACCGTCAGTTTCATCCCGACCTATGAGACCGGTGACAGGGTCGCCGGAGAGCCGATGGAGTCCCCCGTCGACGACAAGATCAAAGAAAAGCTCCGCGCCGTCGGCTACATCCAGTAGATCCCACTGCGGTTGCCGACGCGACCTTCTACGCTCAGGCTGCCCGTTTCGGGCGCAATTACCTGGGGTCAGAGCTCGAAAATTGCGCACAACCACAGGGGTCAGAGCTCGAAAATTGCGCGGGGCGCAACCGCCCGTGCAATTTTCGAGCTCTGACCCCAAAAGATTGCGCAATTTTCGAGCTCTGACCCCCTCAAATTGCTGACCCCCTCAAATTGCGCATTCTCTTTCCTCATAGGCAGATTCGCTTGAAGGCGCTGCGGCAATCGAGCCTATTCGATAGAGTACAGAGTGAGGCGGTTGGTTGTGTGGAGAGGTTTGAGGTGGTTTTCGATCAGGTCATCGAGTACCGCTACATCCTCCGGGGGATAGCGGCGCGAGAAGACCTCCCCCAGCAGGCCATTTACAACCACGTAACTATAACCCGCTCCGCGTATTCTGTGCTTGAGCGCCTCTGCATCTCCCGACCTGGATACGATCCGCATCAGTGCGGAGGCCTCAAAGAAACTATCCGCGAAGTACGGCCGCTCCAGGTAGTAGCCTCGGTTCTCCCATATCATGAAGATGCGCTCATGCTCCGGGAGGGTACGGTTGATGTAATCGTACATCGTGAATGATTGTATTGACCGCTCGAGATAGGCCTTCCTCGTTTCGAGCCCTGTGACAACCGGCAGCCTGTCGGCGAACGATGAGGACAGGAAAGGCCTCCGGTACTGATCCGAGACGAACAGGGTAGAGATTTCGATGAGGATTATCAGGATCAGCACTGCACCGAAAGCTTTCGAACCAACCCGGTTTGAGAGATTGGACAACCCGACACCGGCCAACACTGCAAGGAGAGCGATCGAGGGGATCAGAAAACGCAACTGCTGAGATGTCACCGCCCAGAACACGAACCCGATTGCGGCCATGACGATCAGGACCGTCGTCCGCCTCCTCCGGCTGAGCAACGCCAGCGGGACAAGCATCAGGAGGATTGGGGTCATCGTCCCGTCGAAGCGCGAGTAGTTAAGCCCGGGCTTGCCTCTCGTGCTTATGTTCAAAGGTAGAAGCAGGTAGTCGGTCACACCCCTTCCCATTCCCATCCCCCGCTGCCAGCCGATTAACTGTGACCCCTGGACAGTATCCCAGTTTTGTCCATCAAAGGTTGTCTCCATGAGGGGGTAGAAGGGGTTCCCCATGAATCCCTCGTTCTTGATGATCCACGGAACGAAGACTACAAGCGCGATGAGGATGGTGGCGACCAGGGCCCTGAAGCCCGCACGCTTCGGCCTGCCCGCAAGCAGGATGAGTATCAAACCAAGACATGGGACGATGGCCGTGTATTTCACTCCCAGCATAAACCCGGCCAGTACCGCAAGTGGGACAAGACGCCTCATACCCATACCACGCTTCCACATGTCCAATGCGATTACGGCCGCGGTAACATAGAAGAAGGCAAGCACTACATCTATATTGCAGACAGTCCGGTGGTCGAGAATAAGCGGCTGAACGAAGAAGATGCTTGCCGCGAAGAGCGCCGGCCTCCTTTCCACGAACCTCCTGGCCAGCCCATAGACGGCTCCCGCTGCCCCGATGATGAGAAACAGGTAGAACACCCTCGCGCCTGTCTCCCCGGCCACCGAATAGACGAGGGTGTAGAGCATTTCTCCGTTATGGGGCATGTTGGCATAGACATTGTGCGGAAGCCTGAAGAGCTCCCCGCTTGACGCGTAGATCCTGGGAATGTTCAGGTGGTAGACGAGGGCGTCGTTGGCCGTGAGCGGGGCAAGGCAGTTTATGAGACAGACGATCGTGGCAGCGATCATAACGATTGTTACAGTCGTCTCCAGCACCCCGAAATCAGGGATGGTCGCAGACACCAGCCGTCTCAGCATAAACGTGATCTGCCTGTAGGATACCCCTGCCAGCACGGCAAGCAAGATCCAGATGATGTAGGGTCTGATCGCACCCAGTGCCCCCAGGGCCAAGGTGCCCAGGCCGAGGAGTGCGAGGCCGACTGCACATGCCGGCAACATTCCGGTTGCGCCGCGCCCGCTGCCCAGGATACGCAGTCCCAACGATGTTGAGACCAGGAAAACAGCAAGGACGGCGAGCAGCGATCTCGCGAAGTCTATCGTGTGTCCCTCCTGGATAAACGGCTTTTGCTGGTGCACGACAAAGAGGACCCATATGAGAATCACCCAGATCGCGGCCACCAAAACGCCTGATCTCTTGCCGTTCAAGCTAAAACCTCCAGGTTCGGTTCCCCGCCATCTTATGCCCCGCGAGGCCTCTTTTTCAAGGTCAAAAATGGCTTGACACCATCTACACGCTTTCTTATAGTGAAGCGGCTTGGGCCATTTTTATTATCAGTGTACCTTTCTTAGCGCGGGCAATAACGTCGGAGGTTTGTGATTTGGATAAGGACCGCAAAATAGCGTTGGCAGCACTTCTTGCCGGGCTTATCGTTGTGTTCTTCGTGTCATGCGGAGATGACGGGGGTACGGACCTCCCCTGCGATAACTGCGACTACTGGACCAAGGCGTTCGGCGGTGTTGCGAGATTCCCCGCCGCCTCACCGGTAAACCCCCAGGTGCTGGCATTCTCCTCGAAAAAGGCCGGTTCGGGTACGGGTGAGACGGAGAATATATGGATAGCCCGGCTTGATGAGGAGAGTGACACCACATGGTTCCACCAGATCACTTCCGAAGACCATGCAGACTATAACCCGGCCTGGTCACCCGACGGCCAGAGAATAGCCTTCGAGAGGAACATCGGGCCCGGTGATGAGTGGCAGATCTATGTGGTGGAAGTCTCGGATTTTGAGAATCCCGGTATTCCCGAGGCGATCACCGAAACGGATTCCACGGCCATACCCTACAGTAACAGGTGGCCATCCTGGGTCACGTTGGATGGGGAGACCTGGATCTGCTTCTGTAATGCCCCCGCCGGATTCGGTGACCTTGACATGGTGCTCATTCGGTACCCCGAACTCGGCACCCCCGAAAGGATTTCGATCGATCCGGGGGACTTCGCCGCGGATGAAGGCGGCGTGATGTCATTCACCTTTGAGGATGAATTCGCCTCATCGAACGGTACGAATCTGGTTGCGTTCGCTTCACCCAACAGACAGCCGGTGGTCGATATAAAGGTGATAGCCAGAAGCGAGGAGCAACCGGACTCTTCCGTGATTGCCAGGATACTCGTCAACGAGAAGGACTCCGGTCAGTATACGCCGTACACTTTCCGGTACAGACCTATCCCCGCAGATGTAGAGTTTGAAGGGTCTCGGGATGACTACTGCGCAGACCACCCGGGTGGGCTTATCTCTGAGACTGACGAACTTTATACCTATCTGATCGACTTTGTGCACACCGCGGGCACAATCGCTGTGAGTACGGATCCCGGGGGCAGGTTCATCTTTATAGATGATGATTCAACGGGTATCAGGACTCCAACCAGCCCATCGCAGTACGCATACTTCGCATGTGTAGAGCCGGATACATACGTCGTTTGGACGAAGAGCTTGTACGGTGTTTTCTGTGCGGTCGATAGCTCCGTGATCGTTACCCCCGGTGATACCAGTTTTGTTGACTTCACGTGCGCAACGGGAGCAACTTACAAGAGATCGAGTCGTACGGTACCCGAGAGCGGTCGCCTGACCACGGTTGCTGACCGACCGGGGCCGAGACCTATGCAGGAGAATGCTCGTAGCGTCTGGATCGTGGATCTGGGTAACGAGCCGGGAACCGCAGATGACAAGTTGTACGGGATCGACTTCGCCGAGGAAGGGCTCTACTATCCCACCATGAGCCCGGACGGCAAGTATCTTGCCTATATTAGAGGAGAGGGCTCGTCCTGGGATGTAGTCGTAAGAGACGTCTCGGAGATCGCCTCGGGCGTGGTCGGCAATCGGATTGTCATAGGTCTTCCGGGGTCATCGGAGGACATCGAATGCTGGCGCGAAATCGAGAAGATCTCGTGGTTTCCGACCGAAGCCGGCCGCAAGATCGCAGCGTCGATCTCGGTGTGCAGGGGTGGCACGCTCGAAGAGTACACGGTATGGATCGGGAACCTCTCCGGGTTCCTCGATTAGGGTTAAAACCCCCGTTTTACCAGCAAACATCGCCCTCTGCGGCCAAAAAGCACCTTGACAGTTGTGGTAATCCTTTGGTATAATTGCAAGGGTCAGACGAACTATGATATGTTCAATTCTCACTTGGGAAGGGGGTGATTGTCTACACAACGAGTAATACCTCCGATTTTCCGTTTGCCGCTTAGGGAAATGGCCTGTCCGACAACATGTGATTTCCCTTTGGTTTTTTCGCCGGTTCGGTTACCGGCGAGTATGAGTTTTCGCATCGGAGGGTTTTGACCATGAGAAGATTTAGAGCAGTATCAATCGTGGCAGTGGGAGTCCTGGTCATAGGACTTGCCTCCGTTGCTGTTGGGATGAAAGAGCAGCCACGGCCTCTCACGCCGCCCGATGAGGCGGTTGGTAGGTTGCCGGTCACAACACCGTTTGTGATTGTGCAGCAGGGAGGCACGACTTGGGTCCAGCCGCACTCATTGGAATCCGAGTGCCCCGGTGACACGCTTGGCGGGCACGGTGGTGAGGGTGAAGGCGGACCTAATGGCGCCGAGACATGGTGTTTCGAAGGCGCTACGTGGCCGGAAGATGGTGATCCCACAGACAACGGAGAGAATGTCACAGTCAGTGACACCTGCGGGGATGTTGCCCCCTGGACGTACCTCTGCTTCGATCATGTTGATGTCAGGAAGTTTCCGTCTCAGACGGGTATCAACTTCTGGCACGTTGATTCCTACAATGCGAGTGCGCAGCCGTACATTGGCAGCTACAGTATGTGGTGCGGCTCCGATTCGCTTTGGACGGACGGAAACCCTGTCGAGTGTGGTGTCTGGGTCTCTGGTAAGTACCCTGGGTACGGTAACCAGTGGAACTGTGTTGCACAGCTGGAGCTGACAGGATACAACGTCGCTAACGGCTGTACGCTTTACTTTGACCCCAGATACGACACCGAGTGTAAGTACGACTACTTCTACTGTGACGTATGGGACGGTAGTGAGTGGCAGCAGGTTGCATTGTTTAACGGCTGCAGTTCCAACCCGGGTTCAGAGTGTGGCCAGCCGACCGGTGGCAACCCCGATTACTGGGGTAACACCGATAGCGGCCAGCCTAACTCAGCTGATTGGCAGCCAAGGTCCGGCGGCGATCCGGCGTTCGGTGCTGCAATCGATACCCTTCTGGGTACCGTGGTGACGGCTCCCAAGATCAGATGGCGCTTCACCTCTGATGGAGCGTGGAGTGACGCCGACGGTCGTGGCAACACCAGCGGCGCATGCCAGATTGACAACGTCATAGTCAAGTGCGATGCCGCAACGTACACGGAAGACTTCGAAGGCGGCCCGGGTAGTCTGGGTGCCGAGTGGAGTCTCCCGGCTCCTGACGGTGTCGCACAGGCATGGCATCAGGTCCATGATTCGGATGCGCCTTATGAGGGTGGAGACGGTGGCGAACGTACCACCTGCGTGCTGGACTCCTCAGTCCAGTGGAAGGGAAGACCGGACGGTGGTTATCCTGGAACCGCATCGTGGCGTAACGGCTGGTACTACAGACTGTTGTCACCTGCTGTTCCGATCACGAACACAGGCGCTGTTGTCCAGTATGACCAGTTCATGTGCACCCTAGAGTACACATGTGACTACACGGACACGAGGGTCAGGTTCTACGACACCGCAGTCAACACGTGGTGTCCATGGGTCAACATCGACGGCTATATCAGGTACGGTGGTTGCTTCTTCTGGAACTTCGACACTGAAGAGGAGGTGACCCCGTTCTACGGACCCACCGCCGATTCGATGCAGTTCTGCTGGGACCTGATGGACGTATCTGCGCCAACCGACTTCTGCCGTGGCAAGCACAAGCAGACCGAGCTCATAGTTGATAACGTGTCCATCGGTTTCTTTGATGGAAACGCGACGATCTTCTCGGCTCGTGGTATCGACCTGCTTCAGGACAGCTTCCACGACAGTCTGCCGGGTTTCAACTCGAGCTTCGATCCTTATGACCTGGATACGCTTAACTGGTATTCAGAACCGTACACCAACACGATACGTAAGGACAATCAGCTCTACCTCGATGTATCCGACAAGGATAGAATCACAGAGGTCAGGCTGTACGGTAGTATCGATGAGGGTGCGACCTGGCAGTGGATCACGATGAACCAGAATCTTGCGTTCGATCCTGGGGATCCTGCTCTTGGTGGCGAGTACAACGGTACGCTCTATCCCACTGACTTCGGTCTTCCAGTGTGGGTTGTGGGCACCGAGATCTGGTACTACGTAAGGTGCGAGGATCAGGTTCCGAACTTCGAGTACTTCCCGGCTGAGGCGAATCCGGCTCATCCGGATCATGAGGGTACACGCGAGGACAACTTCACGTGGTCGATTATGCCTATGTTCCCCGTAACCTACACCGGTCCAAAGATCCTGCTGGTCGACGGTTACGGAAGGCGCAACTACGACTACTCGGAGTGTATGGCGGCCAGTGACAACATCAAGCCGCTTGAGGACATCTACGAGGAGACTCTACGGGACGCCGGATATTGCTTCGACAAGTTCGACATCAGTGGTGCCGGTAGCAACGTCCACATCCATCCGCTCCAGTACGGAGACTACGACGCCGTTGTCTGGTTCTGTGGACCGTACTTCTCCAACTACCTGTTTGATAAGGAAGCCCAGGAAGCCATCAGGGATTATCTTGCCATCGGTGGTAAGGTTGTACTCGCCGGCGACAGGATAGCCTATAACATGGCAGATCCTGCAGTGGGTGGTGTTGGAGAGGATTCGCTCGGCGGAGAGTTCCTCGACGGTATCATGGGTGCAACGTACCGCAACAATGCCGAGATGGAGGGGGCGTTCGTAAAGCCTTATGTTTATCTTAAGGCTGCGGCGGCAGTCACTGTGCTCGGTACGCCTGTGGCGATCAACCCGACGCTCCTGGATACGATACTCGTCTACAGAGAGTGCCCGTATCTTAAGGACATGAGCTACGTGGTGACCAACTCGTCACCGCCTGCGGGTTACACGGCACAGCCGCTGTTGTACGTACTCAACCCGGATCCCGCGTTTAGCCCGTCTGACGGTGCCATCTACGTTGAGTCCCAGGGGAGTGGTCAGTGTGTGTTTGTCAACTACGACTTCTGTGCCATAGTCAACCATTACAGGTCGGAGTGTAACCCTGCTTCAGTACCCGCAGGATTGCCCACGCACCTGGCAGGTTACTACTATGGTCGTGTCGCGTTGATGAGGACCATCCTTGAGGAGCTCTTCGGTCTGCCTTCACAGGGTGCAGGCCAGGGTGGAACCAGCGGAACGCCTGAAAAGACGACGTACCGCTGGGCACTAAGCCAGAACTCACCGAACCCTTGTGCTGTATCTACCAAGATACGGTTCGAGGTTGCCAAGACCACGAAGGTCTCCATCAAGGTTTATAACGCGATGGGTCAGCTGGTTACAACGCTTGCCGACAAGCGTATGGAACCCGGCCGGCATGAGCTTCACTGGGACGGCAAGAACGCATCAGGTGAGAGAGTATCTAGTGGAGTCTACTTCTATAAGATGCATGCTGACAGATTCCAGAATACCAGGAAAATGTTGGTCCTTAGATAGAAGTAGGTTTTCTGCTGGACATATGACCGGGGCTTTCTCAAAGAGAGCCCCGGTTCTCTTATACCCCATTGATACGCTCCATTTCGGCCCAGTTTTTGTGTTGACAAAGCCCGCGATGTCTGGTTATAGTTCGGAGGACAGTGCACCGAAAGCACGTTGATTCTCGTGCAGATAAGCTTAGCGTGTACTAAATGCAGGGGTATCTCTATGCACAGACGAAGTGTCTTTATGATCATGCTGATGCTCGTGGCATCAGCGCTCGTCTTCCAGGGTTGTCAGGAGGAGGAGCTGGTAAGACCCGATCGGAACAGGCCTCCCGAGACCATCCTCTCGGTCGGCCCGGACATGGGTGACAGGGTCTTCCACAAGTACAATGTTCGCTGGACCGGACTTGATGAGGATGGAGTGGTGGTGGAGTACTGGGTGGCTTCTGTCGCCGAAGACGAACTCTGGAACGGTCGCACCAGCTATGAGGATATCGTCGAATATATGCTCGATCTACCATGGGGAGTAACCTCCAAGACCGAGAGTCTCTTTGTTTTCAGAGCCGACAGACCCAACTCGAGGAATCACAGTGTCTATGTCCAGGCGGTCGATAACGAGGGAAAGGTGGATCCCGTACCTGCGATGGTGAACTTCCTGGCGATCGACTATGGTCTTCCCGAGGTCAGCATATGCATGGCATCCAACGTCAGCCGGTATTCAAGTGTGCTTGATGACCTTGTGCCACCGGGGGTGTGCGCCGAGGCCGGGGTCAAGGGCGACACGTTGCCGTTGTTCAATATCGAGACTCCCGGGAGCCCTATAACTGTGACCCTGAGCTGGGAAGGTGATGACCCGGATGGTGATGTCGTGGAGTGGAGGTACAGGCTTGACTCTAAGGGTGAGGTAACCGTCCCGGCGGACGTTCAATCGACTACTCTCACGTACGATCCCGAAAACCCCGGTGCCAGCGATATCTGGATCGGCTTCCATGAGTTCAGGCTGGTCGCGATCGATGATGCCAATGCGAGGAGTCAGGAAAAGGTGTCGAGGTTTGTCATCAATTATGATCCCGATACCGTTATCGATAGTATCTGGACCTTCAGAGAGAAGGTGGACGACCGGCCGGCGGAGACGGACTCACTGCCTCTGAAGTTGATTTTTGCCAGGGAATGGAGGGAGACAGGCCAGGTTCCCGAAGGCTATGACAGGACGGGTTTCCACTTCGGTCAGTTGAGACTCAAGTTCCACGGGGCAGATAAGGACAAGCGACCGGGAGGCGCGCCGCCCGACTCGTTCAGATGGAACATCTCGGGTACGCTCCTGAAGTCTGACAGCACCTACGCTTGCGGTCAGTCAGGAGACATCAACTATTTCTGCGACATCACGGATCCATTCCCATATCTCGACAGCGATAGGCCGTTCCGCCTCTATGTGACCGCGATAGACAGCGTCGGCAAGGCGGACGGCAGTCCTGATACAATCTGGTTTGAAGTCAACACACGGCCTACCCTGGAATCCCTGGAGGCCACCGTCCTTGATGCCGGTGCCGGGAGAGTGAGGTTTGACTGGGAAGCTTTCGATCCTGATGAGGGCTATGGTTGGGGGGTGGCAACCGGTGAAACCGAGCAGGCACTTATGAAGTACAGATACAGGATCGACGATGGTCACTGGCGGGAAGACGGCATAACCTTAGACAGATTCACTGACCGGTACAGGAAAGAAGTGACCGTTGTTGATCTTGATCCGGGCTCTCACACATTCGAGTTGGTCGCTTACAATGGCAGCTACATAAAGACCAGATCAGATACACTGAAGATCAGTTTCGACTTTTAGCTGCAAACGAGGGGGTTGGGGAAGATGCGTACACGGATAACCGGTGGTGTGCTCCTGATTGTGGCACTTGCGATCACTAGCTCTCTGCTTCTGCTGCCGGGGTGCAGCGAGAAGGAGAGTGGAGATAGAGAGGTTGATCTCCCGCCTGATACGTTCATTTCATTCGGCCCGAAAGAGGCCACACTGACGTATTTCAAGGTTCAGGCCTTCTGGTACGGTGCAGATGAGGACGGTAATGTCGAACACTTCCAGATTGCCACCGTCCGGGATATAGAAGGGACCGACCTTGAAACACTCGATCTTGATTCCCTGGACTGGAGCGACACATATGAGCGGGAGGGCACTTTTATCCTTGCCTCGGATTCCTGCTGTCTCGACAGCACCGAGAACCCGGCGCAGGACCCGCAGTATGCGAAGGCGCTCTGGGGTATACTGGTGAGGGCGGTGGATAACGAAGGGCAGGTCGACCTATCGCCCGCCAGCCTTTTCTTTACGGCAACCAACATAATACCCAAGGTGGAGATAGTGGTTCCCACGGCAACCGTATGGGGATATCGCACTGTACCGCCCCACCCCTATGTTGAATGGGAAGGCAACGACCCGGATGGTGATGCAGCAGCACTGGAGTACAAGTTCATCGTCATTCCCCAGGATAGCCTCAATCCAACGTATCCCAGGCTCCCGCCTCTGGACTACGTGGACGACGACGTGGTGGGCCATGCGAGCCCCGAGATTGGGAAGTGGAGTAACTGGGTTCCGGCCGATTGCACTTCCGTCAGGGATCTGGAGCTCTCAAGTTGGGTCGGTTCCGGACTGGACCACCCGATAAGAGTTTTTGTGACGGCCAGAGATGAGGGTGGGGCTTTTCTACCCGAGAATCTCTATGGCAACCGCTACAATAATGGCAGGAACTCGATCACCCTGGTCATCATCTCCACGGGAGATGGTGTGAAGATCAAGGTCTCCGCCGGTGCGCTGGGACTGAGACAGAGCGGACAGGAAGCACAATACGAGAACAACGTCGCAGGTCTGTTCCAGGGAACCGAGATCTCGTTCAGGTTCTGGGGCATTGAGGAAAGGGCGAGGGGCGAGATTGCCGAGGCCTATCGCTACTACTATGATAATCCGGACGATCCGACGTCGGCCTGGAACTACTGGACGAGTACGGAGCCTATAAGAGAGAGGGGATTCAGCCCGGAGTGGCTCGTGAGATACCCGCTTGACGGGAGCCGGTTCGCTCCATCGCTTGGAAGGCACGTCTTCGTTGTCGAAGTCACAGATGTGAACCAGGTGCAGACGCACTGTGAGTTCAATATAGAGGTACTCGAAGGTCCGCGACGGTTGCCTGATAAGAAGATTCTGCTCGTGGACGACGACCATGCCAAGTATCTGGAGCCAGCCTGGGCACCATTCGACGCCAGGCAGACCGAGCTCTGGGAGGACATACTTGATGGGTACAACTGGGAGCGTTTCTATACGGGCAAGTATGGTGGCAGCGGCTATGGGGAAGAGGTGCCGATCAGGTTTATTGGTGACGCGACCACAGTGATCTGGCTGGCAGATGACGAAACTATCGAGACCCCTGTGAGCCAGCTTCTGAGAGTGTGCACGGAGCTGGGCAATTACCTGCATTCGTATGTCAAGGTCGGGGGAAACCTGATAATAATCGGTCATGATCCTATACGTGCGACCGCCTACTGGTCCGACTGGGCGGAGAACCTCCCGGGGCAGCCCCATCCTGACAGACGTCAAAACTTCACCCGCCTGAATTTCTACCCCAGGTACCTGCAGGCTGAGGACGACACGCTTTATAACTTCATGTGGGAAGCATTCGGAATCGAGCAGATGAGAACGCCGGCACCTGAGATTCCCTTCAACACGATCTGGCCCTGTGAGCTCTGTGGCAGTGACTGGGAGGGCCCGATTGCGGCGATCCCCGACGTTGGCCCGTGGAAGGGTGAATTCGGTTCGGCTTTCTACATAACCGATGTGAGGGAAGCGGACGATGATCGCTGGCCGCTCGATGTTGAGATCATGTACAGCACGGCCTATGATACGTCTGGTGTCATAAATCCTACGGAAGAGTACTTTTTAGCAGTTTATGCCCCCGGAGATGAACGGAGAGGCCATGCAGCCTACATAGGCTTCCCTGCCGACTGGTTCGATCACGATGAGATGAAGACAATGATCAGGAAGCTCCTCACCAAGTTCGGTGAGGCACCTTAGTGATCGTGATCTGCGGGGATCAATCTGTCTATCATTTGTACGGAGGGTGGTATGTCTAGAGTGTTCGGTGTTACAGTGTTTGCGGTTTCTGTGATCGCCGTCTTAGGATGTGCAGGCATGTGCCTGGCCCAGATAGTACTTGAGCCACCTGACGTGCAGGTTCGTGAAGGTGATAGGACAGTTGTGATATCATGGGCGGACCAGAACCCGGAGGCTCTGGTCTCGATAGACGAGCCTGTTCTAGGAAGTTTGCAGTTCCCGTGGTTCGGGAACGCGACTTTAGCCTCTCAAGGATTCTACACGGGTGCGTGTGACTGGACATTCAGTGTACTCGTCGACTGGACCCTCGACACGATCGAGATCACCTGGGATGAGATCAGTGACTGGGAGACGATGTCTCTGAGCAACAGGCGTGTTACGATCACCGAGACGGATCAGTTCTATGACCTCTCAGACGGGATCCGGATCAGCGTGAACTCCGAAGGCCTGTTTGACCTGGAAACAGGCGGATGGAGCGGCCCTCTTCCCGGCTTGCATGGTATATACGCGGGTGAACCCGGTGCCGAACCTGATACGGCTGTGCAATTCGTCTTCGAGTGCACCTCCGGCGGCGAGTTGAGCTCCGGAGGGGGAGCAAGCATAACGTTTGAGTGGGAAGACGGGCTCGGTGGAAGCGGGTCGTTTGCAGTCGGAACGGCGGACGTATCAGTCCATGTTGACAAGCAGTTAAAAGTCAGATTCCCAGCGGGCACCTATGCGGCCGGCGAGTCATTCTCGGTGGATGCGTGGATTCCCCTGGTCGATGGTGATCGCTTCTCAGTCAGAGCCGAAACTTTTGAAGGTTACCTTGTGCTTCGGCATTCGGTGGAAGACACACCGCCACACGAACCAATTGACAGTATCAGATCCTTCAAGGTCATTGCCCAGATCAGCAAGTGCGACTCATTCGCGCTCTTCAGTGACTCGCTAGGCGTTCCGCTTCCTTACGCCACAAGGGAGTTCACCGATCAAGGCGTGACCGGGGATGGCATCTTCGTAAATGACGATCCTGACTTCACGACAGTGCTCAACGGTTTCCCGTATAATTACTCAGTCGTAACCTACGACTGGAACGACGTGCATGAACAGGCGATGAGCGAAGTGGTGTGGCACAGGGTCTTCCCGGCTGTACCGCCCGCCTCCAATGCGAGGAACGTCCGGGTGGTACCCAATCCCTACGTTGGTGGGGCGGGCTGGGAGACAGGTGGCGACTCGAAAGTTCAATTCGTCAACATCCCCGATGGATCCAAGATAAGAATATATGATGCCGCGGGAGGCTATATCAATACAGTCCGTCCCAATCTCTTCAGCTACGAAGGCGGGGGATCCCAGGGCACTGCTGACTGGAATCTGATCGACAGCGACGGTAAACAGGTGGTTAGCGGCATATACCTATACAGGATCGAGTCCAAGAGCGGAAATGAGCTCGGCAGGTTCATAATCGTCAGGTAATGAACCCGATGGCTGGGTCGGCGCAGTGTAAGCCCCTCCACTTCACATCTTCATCTGAGCTTGCCTGAGAGGTGAGAATACAAATGGCCAAAAAACTCGGTGTGTCACGGATCGGCAAACACGCGAAGAGCCTGCTTGAGATCGACAAACGGTACATCTCTCCTTCGTACACCAGATGCTACCCCTTCTTCATCGATCACGGCGAGGGAGCCTACGTGTGGGATGTGGACGGCAACGCCTTTCTCGATTTCACGTCCGGCATCGGGGTGTCCTCAACGGGGCACAGTCACCCGAGGGTTGTGGAGGCGATAACCGGACAGGCGCGCAGGTTTCTTCATATGTCGGGGTCGGACTTCTACTATGATTCCGAGATCCAGCTCGCAAGGAAGCTTTCGGCCGTCACTCCCGGCAGGGGAAACAAGAAAGTGTTCTTCTGCAATTCAGGTGCGGAGGCGGTGGAGGCGGCCATAAAACTCTCACGCTATTCGTCGGGCCGGCAGTACTTCATCGCGTTTCTGGGCTCTTTTCACGGAAGAACAATGGGGGCGCTGTCTCTGACGTCGAGCAAGAGCGTCCAGAGGGCCCGGTTCGGCCCGCTGATGCCGGGTGTCATACACACAGCATATGCCGACTGTGCGCGCTGTGCCTACGGGCTTACGTACGGGAAGTGCGATATAGACTGTGTTTCATACATAGAAGATACGATCTTCAAACGAAACGTCTGTCCGGAGGAGGTGGCCGCGATCTTTGTGGAGCCGATACTGGGTGAAGGCGGGTACATCGTTCCCCCACCGGAATTCCACCCCAGGCTAAAGGCGCTGGCGGCGAAGTACGGTATCCTCTATGTGGCAGATGAGGTGCAATCGGGTATGGGAAGAACGGGAAAGATGTTCGCGATCGAGCACTGGGGCGTTGTTCCCGACATAGTCACGATCGCCAAGGGCGTAGCCTCGGGGCTTCCCCTTGGTGCGGCCGTCGCTCCCAGCGACATCATGCAGTGGGAACCCGGAAGCCATGGGAGCACCTTCGGCGGCAACCCGGTATCATGTGCAGCGGCGCTTGAGACGATCAAACTGCTCGAGGAATCCCTGATCGACAACGCGGCGAAAATGGGGGAATACCTTATGACCGGACTCAGGCGGATGCAGAAGAAGAGCCGGCACCTGGGAAGACTGAGCGGCAAGGGTCTGATGATAGGGATGGAAATCGTCAAGAACCGGAGGACCACGAAGCCTGCTCCCGAGGTCAGGGACAGAATAGTGGAGGCCTGTTTCCGTAAGGGCTTGCTGGTGCTACCCTGCGGACCGACCTCACTCAGGTTCGTACCGCCTCTCGTGATAGGGAGGGAGGAAGCGGACACGGCCCTGGAGATTCTCGAGGGAGCACTCAGCAAGGTAGGAAAGGGGCGTTCATAAGATGAAGACCAACGCCGAACGGTTGGTGATGCTTTCTGTGATAGGCAAGGTTTCAAGCCCCGCGATGGCCGAGACGGGTTACAGGATCGGCTCAACGGGGAGGCCCGTAATCCTGCCGGGTACCGGCGGGATCACCTACAATATGAAGGTGGGACACCCCGCCTGTGGTTGGGTGGCGGACCACGTCGAGCCGTGCGTCAGTGTAAAGAACATGTCACCCAGGGAAGGGACAAGGAGTGCCAACGCCGCCCTCAATATTCTCTCCTGCATCGGCAACACCGCTACCGTGATCAGTGGAGATGCAAAGGGTGCAAAGGGAGTTGTGACCGGCAAACACGGCGGTATCGAGCACGTTCTCGTGGATTTTGATGACGGGGCACTGGATAAACTTGCGATCGGCGATTCCGTACTCGTCAAAGCCTGCGGGACGGGTCTTAAGATCGAAGAGTTTGACGAAGTGCGTGTTATGAACCTGGATCCCGCCCTCCTTGACAAGATGAAGATTGATCCGGTCAAGGGCAAACTTGAGATCGCTGTCTCCCACGTGATTCCCGCCGCAATGATGGGCTCGGGGATCGGTAAGATCCACGCCCACTCAGGTGATTATGACATCCAGCTACTGGATAAGAAAAGCGTAGCCAAATACGGTCTGGCCGATATCCGCCTTGGTGATGTGGTAGCTATCAAAGATGCCGACAATACATACGGGCGGATGTACCGGAAGGGTGCGATCACGATAGGTGTGGTCGTCCACTCCGATTGTGTTATCTCCGGCCACGGACCGGGTGTGACAACAATCTTTACGCATCCGCGTGGAGGCATCATACCCAGGATAGATGCGAAAGCCAACATCGCCGGGATTCTGGGGATCGGCATCCACAGAAAGAAAGCCAAAGGAGGGAGAAATTGAGCACGAGTCCCGAAAGTGTCCGCAACCTGTTACCCGAGCTGGACCTGATAAAGCAAGAGGAACTCAAGAACAGTGTGATCTCGGTGTGGCAGGATGCCATCGATCTCGGTGGCTGGACGGCAGATGACATTGCCAACATACCGTTCACACTGCTCATCCCGGACTGCAAGTTCGATCTGGTCATGCACACGCGTGTCGTCACGCGGACGGCGATCCAGATCGCGGAGACGCTGATCGAGAACTACGGCAAGGCTGTAAGCATAGACATGGACGTCCTCATCGCCGGTGGCATCCTGCATGACGTCGGGAAGTTGCTTGAGTACGTTCGCAAGGGCGACGCGGTGGTTAAGAGCGAGAAGGGAAGTCTCCTCAGACATCCGTTCTCGGGCCAGGCGCTTGCGTACAAGCACGGACTTCCGTTTCAGGTTCTCCATATGATTGCCTACCACTCAAAGGAGGGCGATCTCGGTAAGCGGACCACCGAAGCCATAATCATTCACCACGCAGACTTCGTCAACTTTGAACCCCTCAGACCCTGATTCCCAGGGGGATTCAGCGCTGGCACACCTCTCGGTCCGCCTTGCTCAGAAAAGGCATTCGCTTGCGGCCCGAGAGGCTGCACCAGCGGATTCCCGGGTGTTCCTGTACCGTCGGGGTCCCCCCACACGCTGCAGCTCCGCGAACTGGTGACCCAGCGCAGTATTCCCGCATCTAAAGCCTGGAACCGGGAGCATTGAGAACAGGCTCCGATTATGGTATAATAGGGTTGAAGGGGTTCAACAAAGGAGAAGATATGACAGCCCGCAGCGTGCTCACTTTGAGCCTCGGAATCCTGCTTTTGGCGACAAGTGCTTACCCCGGAATAGCCCCCTCGGTGACCGAGTGGCTCCATCAGGCCGAGAGTGATGAGACCATAGTGGTCTGGGTCTTCTTCAGGGACAAGGGGGAATCCTCGGTTTCAGAGAGGGAAGCCAGGATCCGGGAGGTATGGGCCACGTATGATCCTGAGGCTGTCACGAGGCGGCTGAGGGCGCGGCCGGACAGGCCTTTCGACGAGCATGACCTGCCGCTTCACAAACCCTATATCCGGGCTCTGGAAGATGAGGGGGTTAGTTTCAGGAGTTTCTCACGGTGGCTCAATGCGGTCAGCGTTACGGCAAGCCGCAATCAGGTAGAACGCATCAGCAACCTGGATTTCGTCAAACAGGTGAGCAGGGTAAGCGGTAGACGGGGTGGTCCCGTGCTGCCGGTGACGGACGGGAAGCTCACCCCTGTTGGTGCGCTCGAACAGTACGGAGAATCCTTCACGCAGCTTGATATGATACAGGTGCGCGACCTTCATGATGAGGGTTATACGGGTACGGGCGTCAGGGTCGCTATCTTCGACACGGGCTTCTGGCTGGAGCACGAGTGCTTCTCATCGCTCAATCTCATCGCGCAGCATGACTTCATAAACGACGACGGCATCACGGCCAACGAGCCCGGCGATCTCGACTACCAGCACAACCACGGTACTTCATGTCTTTCACTCCTTGCGGCGAACAGCCCCGGTGTTCTCATGGGTGCCGCCTACGATGCCGACTACATTCTCGCGAAGACGGAGGATATGACTCAGGAGGAGCCTGTCGAGGAGGACTGGTGGATCGAGGCGGTTGAGTGGGCTGACAGCCTCGGGGCCAGGATCATAACGAGTTCACTTTGCTACAAGGACTGGTACACGTATGAAGATATGGACGGCGATACTGCTCCTATAACAATTGCCGCCGACCTGGCTGTACTCAACGGGATCGTGGTCACAAACGCGGCCGGCAATTCCGGTGCCGCCTCATGGAAATACATACTGGCCCCGGCCGACGGTGACAGTGTGATATCGGTCGGCTCGGTGGATTCAACGGGGGTTCGCTCCTACTGGTCCTCGCAGGGTCCGACCTATGACGGGCGTATCAAGCCAACGATAATGGCGATGGGTGGTTCGGCGTACGTAGCCAGCGCAAGCGGAACCGGCGCCTATGGACGTGGTGATGGCACATCCTTTGCGACTCCGCTGACCGCAGGTGCACTTGCGCTGGTGATACAGAAGGTCCCGACATGCACGCCGCCTGCTGTGATCGATGCCGTGATGATGACCGGCACACAGTCATCCGACCCCGATTCACTCTACGGGTGGGGCATCCTTCAGGCACATGATGCTTCGAACCACATCCTGGCCGGTATCGCCGGAATTCAGCCCGGCACCCGCAATATCACGGTCTATCCCAACCCTTCAAGCGGGGTGTTCCGGATGCAGTGTCCGGGATGGGACATTGCACGTCAGGCGGGTATCTACGACATCAGGGGACGGCTCATGGGGCAGATCGAGATCCCTGCTTCGGGTGTGCGGATGATCGATCTCCACTCGCTTATCCCGGGGGCTGTTCCGGGTGTTCTGTTTGTCGAGGTACCGGGCGCGGGCCGTACAAAGGTGCTTGTCCTCAGGTAGCCCGGGCTCCACTGGGAATTATCGAAAATTCTTGCAGATACTGCGAGTCAGTAGTATTCTATAACAAGTTACTGCGAACCCCATCAGGAAAGGTGTAATCGTTATGAAAAGGCTGGCTTACTTCTTCGGAGCGAATGAGGCGGACGGCGATGCCTCGATGAGGGAAGAACTCGGCGGCAAAGGTGCCAACCTCGCCGAGATGTCCAGGATAGGACTTCCGATTCCCGCCGGATTTACTGTCCCCACGGGCGTTTGCGCGTACTTCAGCGCGCATGGTGGTCACTATCCTGAAGGGCTGGCCGCTGCGGTATCATCAAATCTCAGAAGCGTCGAACATGTGATGGGCAAGTCATTCTGGGAGAGCGAGAATCCACTCCTTGTCTCGGTCAGGTCAGGTGCACGGGTCTCGATGCCGGGGATGATGGACACCGTTCTTAACATCGGATTGAATGATCAGACCGTCGAGGGTCTGGCTGAAGGAGGCAACGCGCGCTTTGCCTATGACTGCTACCGCAGGCTGGTACAGATGTACGGAGATGTGGTCCTCGGACTCAAGCCCGAGGATGATACCGCCCCCGATCCATTTGAATCCATCATAGTTGCCAAGAAGAAAGAGCGGGGAGTCACGAGGGACACCGAGCTTGAAGTCGAGGATCTCAAAGACCTCGTGATCAAGTTCAAACAACTGATACAGAGCGAGAAAGGCGTGATCTTCCCGGAGGACCCCTATGACCAGCTCTGGGGTGCGATCGAAGCCGTATTCAAGTCGTGGAACAGTCGGAGAGCGATCGAGTACAGACGTATAAACGGTATCCCTCATGAGTGGGGCACTGCTGTAAACGTGCAGACCATGGTCTTCGGGAACCTGGGCTGGGACTCGGGAACCGGTGTGGCCTTCACGCGGAATCCTGCGACGGGTGACGATGTCTTCTACGGGGAGTATCTGCTCAATTCACAGGGTGAGGATGTGGTTGCAGGCATAAGGACCCCACAGCCTATCAACGTGCTTCAAAAGGGTGACTCCGAACTTAAGTCTCTCGAAGAAGAGATGCCGGATGTCTACGGGCAGTTGCTCGAGGTCAGGGAGAAGCTCGAGCAACACTTCAAGGATATGCAGGACATCGAGTTCACAATAGAACGTGGAAGGCTCTGGGTGCTTCAGACCAGGGCCGGAAAGCGGACAGGACCTGCGGCGCTCAAGATCGCGTTCGACATGTACGAGCAGCGTCTGATCGACAAGGAGGCGGTGCTCTTAAGAATAGAACCGCAGCAGCTCAATCATATTCTGAGACCCGCGTTCGACTCCGCCGGTAAGGCCCTGGCGGAAAAGGAGAACAGGATCGTCGCACGGGGTCTCAATGCCGGCCCGGGTGCGGCCACGGGCAAGGTTGTCTTCAGCGCTTCAAGAGTTGAAGAAGTGGTGGGCAGCGACGAAGGTGGCGTGATTCTCGTAAGGGAAGAAACAAGCCCGGAGGATGTCGGTGGCATGAGCATAGCGGAAGGGATTCTGACGGCGCGAGGCGGTCTCACATCTCATGCCGCGCTTGTTGCGAGGCAACTCGGCAAGGTGAGTGTCGTCGGCTGCGGGGCACTGAATATAGACTACGATAAGAAGATGATGACGATCGGCGAACACACTGTCAAGGAAGGCGACTATATTTCGATCGACGGGACAACAGGTGAGGTAATACTGGACAAGGTTGCAACGATCAAGTCCGAGATCGAAAGGGTGCTTGTTGACAAGTCACTGCCGCCCGAAGAATCGGAGATGTTCTCACTCTATCAGAAGGTGATGGAGTGGTCGGATACGTGCAGGCGGCTTAAAGTCAGGGCTAATGCGGATCAGCCCGACCAGGCGGAGATGGCGCTCGCGTTCGGATGTGAGGGGATAGGACTCTGCCGCACCGAGCATATGTTCTTTGATAAGGACCGGATCGGCAAAGTCAGGCAGATGATCCTCGCAGCAAGTCCCGCAGAGAGACGGGATGCTCTGGCAAAGATAGAACCGCTCCAGCGGGCCGACTTCAAGGAGATTCTCAGAGTGATGGCGGGAAAGCCCGTGACGATAAGGTTGCTTGATCTGCCGCTCCATGAGTTTCTGCCCAAGACCGATGAGGAGTTGGAATCCACTGCGCGGGAAATCGGCGTGAGCAAGGAGACGATCCTTGAGAAGAGCTCCGCCATGAGCGAGGTCAACCCGATGATGGGTAACCGGGGCTGCAGGCTGGGTATTACCCGTCCGGAAGTATACGATATGCAGATCAAAGCGATAATGGAGGCTGTCTGCGAGCTTAAGTTGGAGCGCATAGATGTTATGCCCGAGATAATGGTTCCGATGGTCGGGGATGCGAGGGAGCTCTCATTCATACGGGAAAGAGCTCAGAGGATAGCCGGCATTGTCATGCAGGAGAACAAGGTTCACATCGATTATCTGATCGGGACAATGATTGAGATACCCAGGGCATGTGTGACGGCGGATGAGGTCGCCAAGGTTGCGGAGTTCTTCTCGTTCGGGACCAATGACCTGACACAGCTGTCTTACGGTTTCAGCAGGGACGACGCCGGACCGGTCATCCGGCGTTACCAGGAGCTCTTCATCATGGGCAAGAACCCGTTCGCATCGCTCGATCAGGCAGGCGTCGGCGGTCTGATGACGCTGGCCATAGAGAAGGCCAGGGATACAAGACCCGACATAAAACTCGGGATCTGCGGCGAGCACGGCGGTGAACCCGCTTCGATAATCTTCTGCGAGGATGCGGGGTTGGACTACGTGAGTTGCTCTGCGTTCAGGGTTCCCGTTGCCAGACTGGCCGCGGCAAGAGCAGTGCTTCAGAAGACGGGTGTGCCCATCGGCGCGACGGCCGAGTAAGCCGGGTCAGCCCGACGAGGTTTCTGAATGACCCGGGCTAACCGATACCGTACTCCTTCATTCTGCGGTAGAGCGTTCGTTCTCCGATGCCGAGAAGTTCAGCTGCCTTCTTCCGGTTGCCGTTGACCTCTCTTAAGGTCTTCTCAATCAGCTCACGCTCGATGTCTCTGATCGGAGTGCCGGGTTTGACGACAATATCATCATGACCATCCGGTATTTCGGTGTACTTGACTTCACCCGGGACGGCGCTCGGCTGTTTGGCCTGCACCGGCTGTCCTGTGACTGCATTTCTCAGATCCAGCAGGACGTCCGCCATCTGGGTGAGTCTATGCTCGATCTCGGCCAGTCTTCCGAACAGCAGGTCCCGCTCCACGTCCTCCCGCGGTCTGCCTACCCTCACCGGGAGATCACTGTGAACATAATCCCTGTCTACAATGTGATCGGGCAGGTCGTCGATCTGGATCTTCTTACCGCCTGAGAGGACCACGAGACTTTCCGCGAGGTTCTTAAGCTCCCTCACGTTTCCAGGCCAGTCGTATCGCTCCAGGGTTATCAGCGCGTCTTCGGTCATGCCTCCGAACTTGACATTGTTCCTCACACGGGCCTCCTCGGCGATTCCGTAGAGGATGGTCCGTATGTCCTCTCTGCGTTCCCTCAGGGGAGGAATGTGTACGGGTACGACATTGAGCCTGTAGTATAGATCCCTTCTGAAATGTCCGTCCTCCACCAGCCTTCTTAAGTCCCTGTTGGTCGATGCGACCACCCTAACGTCAACCACAACATCCCGTGATCCCCCGACCCGCATGAACCTCTCTTCTTCAAGAACCCGAAGGAGCTTCACCTGGGTGCCGAGAGGCATCTCCCCGACCTCATCGAGGAGCAGGGTTCCGCCGTCTGCAATCTCAAACCTGCCCTTGCGTTGTGATATCGCACCCGTGAAGGAACCTTTCTCGTGGCCGAAGAGCTCGCTTTCTAGGACCCCCTCGGGCAGCGCTCCGCAGTTTACGGCGATGAAGGGTCCTCTCCGGCGGTCACTTCTCAGGTGTATGGCTCTTGCGATCAGTTCCTTTCCCGTCCCGCTCTCACCGGTTATGAGCACAGTGACTTTCGTGCGTGCGATGTTTTCCACGATTTCAATCGCCTGCAGCATCTTCTCGTTCCGGCCGAGTATGCCTATCTGTTTTCTTGCGACGAGTCTCTGGATGCTTGTGCTCACCCGGCGGACATCGGAGTCCATCTCGATGTAGTCATCGGCCCCTTCGCTGATCAGGTTTCTACGTTCCTCAAGAGGAAGCCGGGGCCCGAAGAGGGCGGCAATGGCCAGTGGGAACCTGCGCCTCAGAGACTGTATCACCTTGATACCGCTTGAATCAGGTAAGTCCTGGTAGGCGAGAATGAAGTCGGGTGGGTGCTTCCTGGTGGTGCTGAGTGCGGCGGACCCGTCAGCGGCCGTATGGACCGCGACACCGCTCTCGGTCAGAACCTGTGCTATGTCTGCCAATTTGTCTGGAAACTGGCATACCAGAATGGCAGTATGTTCACCCGTCGGACCCTGATCTGCCATTACAGTTGCGTCACCTCCGGGGACAACCTAACATACCCTGCTTGGGTGGTCAACATCTTAGCAGAATTTCACTTGACATCCTGTAAAATTGTGCTAAATTCATCAAATAAGTGCAAAAAACGCTGGAAGGTCGTGATTTCCGATGCCTGGCATTATCGTAAGACACAATGAGACGATTGACAGGGCGATCAGACGGTTCAAGAAGGAGTGTGAGAAACAGGGAATAGTCCAGGAAATGAAGCGGGCTTCACGGTTTATGAAGCCCAGTGAAAAGCGTAGGAAGAAGGCTCTGAAAGCTGAGAACCGGCGAAGGACTAGTGAGGGACGGAGGTAGGGCTTTTCGAGCCCTTTCGATTCTACTGCCTCTAGCCCGAGGCACGGCGGTGGGGTTCAGTGGGTAGAAACAGGAAGGGGGAGCTCTATTGGGTTACAAGGATGAGAAAGAGGTTCTTGTGAAAGATCAGCCCAGTGCCACCTATGAAATGCTTCTCAAGAAGGCGGAACGTGAAGGCAGGATAGGCGGCAAGTTCCGCTGCGGCGTCTGCGGAATGAAGTTCAGACGAGAAAGAGAAGCATCTCAGTGTTGCAAGGGAATGATCAGATAGGAGATACTGTACAGTGCCCAAAGCCAAAACAAGCAAGTCTACTGCAAAGCGAATGAAGAAGACGGGAACGGGAAAGGTGGCGCGAAGAAAGTCCTTAACGAGTCATCAATTCACAGCGAAGACGCGGAAGAGGAAGCGTAAACTCAGGAAGGCCGCAACGGTTTCGGGCGCCGACACCAAACGAATTAAGAAACTGCTTCCCGGTTCCTAACTCAGATCCGGCCTATTTAGAGAGTGCCGTGATGTGGGCGTGGATTGAAGCTCCCAGGGCCTCGATGTTGTAACCACCTTCGAGTGCCGAGACGATCTTGCCGTCACAAACTTCGCGGGCTGTCTCCACTATCGCACCGGTCAGTTCATCGAATGAATCCTCATTGAGATCCATGCCACCGATGGGGTCTGCCTCATGCGCATCAAACCCCGCCGACAGGAAGATGATGGCCGGACGGTGCTCGCGGACTGCGGGAAGTACGATGTCTGCGAGCGCGTCAAGATAACCCGCTTGACCCGTTCCTGACGGAAGCGGTACGTTCACGGTCTTACCCTGTCCCTTACCGCGACCCGTCTCATCCGACGATCCTGTACCCGGATAGAAAGGCCACTTGTGGAGCGAGCAGTACAGGACATCTTCGTCACCGTAGAACATGTCCTGGGTTCCGTTGCCGTGATGTACATCGAAATCGATGATTGCCGTCCTCTTAAGACCGCGGCTTCTCGCGGCGTAGGCCGCCCCGATGGCGACGTTGTTGAATATGCAGAAACCCATCGCCCTGTCAGGCAGTGCGTGATGGCCGGGAGGCCTCACCAGACAGAATGCGCGGTCACACGCACCGGATATGATGTTGTCAACCGCGGTCGTGACGGCACCGGCGGCGAGGATGGCTGCCTCCAGCGAGCCGGGGCCGAACATTGTATCCGGATCGAGTGCTCCGGCTTCGTCTGAGGGAATCGAGCGCAGGTAATCGAAGTAGCGCCTCTCATGAACAAGGAGGATCTCATCATCGGTGGCGGGGCGCGGCTTGAGATCTGTGAGGCTTCCATAGATGGGTCTTGCTCTCAGGTGGTCATAGGAGTGCTTGACTCTCACACTCCTCTCGGGATGAGCACCTGTGTCGTGCTTGAGATATACTTCATCATACAACAGGGCCACGTTTGCCACCGGCATCACCTCCTGACGGTATATTAGACAGCCACGGCGTACCTGGGCAAGTAAAAACCTTGACCGTGAACATGGATGTCGGCTAACCTTAACAGCGTGATGATTATGCTACCGGCCGGGGTCGATCTGGCTTAGGGTTGGGCCGCTTGGTTCGAAAGCCGGTGGTAGGATGGACTGGATGATGTACCCTCGGGCAACCGATAAGAGGAGCAACGCAAACATCAGCAGAACGAGAAGGTGCGTCCTCGTGACTATCATGAATCGCCTAATGCCGGTGCGCCAGTTCATGACCGATTCGAATTGCAAGCATTGTGCCACGAAGCGCTTGCGTGTGTGGGACGCTATCTACCGGTACTACAAGGAGAATCGACATCGGCCGGAGAGACGGAACGCGGGAGAGGTCTCGCTTAAATGGCATTGTGCACTCAAACTTGCACACTGCATCTGATTTGCGATTATGGCCAAGAGCAAAGGTATAAAAGACGAGCAACTGGTCGGGTTTGCCAAGAAGGGTGACACACGTGCCTTCGGCAATCTGATGTTGCGCTACCAGAATAAGATCTACAGGCTCGCCCGGCGAATGACTGATACCGACGAGGATGCAGAGGACGTATTACAGGATGCTTTTATCAAGGCTTTTAGAAAGCTCTCCACATTCAAGGGAAGATCCAAATTCTCGACCTGGCTTTACCGGATCACCGTGAATATCGCCCTGATGAAGCTCAGACGCAGGAGATTGAGTACGGTATCACTCAGTGAGCCGGTCGAGACAGAGGACAGCACAATCCAGCGGGACATCGAAAACGGATCCCCTGATCCGCTCGAAAAGCTTCTCGGAATGGAATCGGCTGAAGTCCTGGATAAGGCGATTAACGGGCTGCGTGAAAACTACCGGGCGGTGTTTATCCTGAGGCATGTTGAAGGACTCTCGACCAGGGAGACCGCCGATATACTCGAAATTGATGTCCCGGCGGTGAAATCGAGGCTCCACAGAGCAAGAACTCAATTGAAAGTGCAACTTTTAGGTCACGCGAAGAATCAAAAAACCAAGGGGAAAGTGGTTTAGTATGAACTGTAGGCGCATACTCGGATCGCTTACGGACTATCTGCATGGTGAAACCGGCGTGAAGGTCTGTGAAGAGATTGATCGACACCTGGATGGATGTAAGAAGTGCCGCATCCATGTTGACAGTATGAGGCAGATCATCACGCTCTACCAGCGCTGGAGAGACGACACAATCCCGAAGGATATCTCGATCAGGCTTAAGCAGGTGATCGCCGAAGAAGCGCGCAAGGCTGACGCGAGGAAACCACGCAAAGCATCGAAAACCCGCAAGCGGCCCAAGCGCTAGTCCGGACCGGTTCAACGCCTGTGTTCGTTTAGATTCTCTCTCGCCCCGGGGTGATCGGGTTTGATTGAGAGCGTTGCTTCCCACTCTCGAATCGCCGCATCGACGTCTCCCAGTCCATAAAGGGCGTTACCCAGGTGGTAGTGCGCGAGATAGGAGGTAGGCGCCGCCGCAAGTGCCCTTCTGAAGTGATTCGCCGCTTCCGTCCATTTGTGTTCCATCTCATAGGTGAGACCGAGATTGTAGACCGCCATAGGTCTTGCAGGCGCTATTCCTTCGGCCATCTCAAACTGCCGCCGTGCCCCGGGGAGATCGCCTTCAGCCAGGTGGATAGCACCGAGCTCAACCCTGGCCTCGTAGGCGTTGGCGTTGATCTTCAAAGCTTCCTCAAGTGCCGTCCTGGCTTCTTCCAGTCTCCCGACAGCATGGTACATCAGCCCCAGCCGGACCAGGATCCCGTCGTCACCGGGTTTGAGACCATTGGCCTTCTCGAGGTACCCTATCGCTTTATCCGGCTTCGCCTGGCGCATGTACCATTCACCGATTGTCACATGTGGATCCGGGAGATCGGGTCTTAAGGACAACGCGCGTTCAAGTTCCCGAAGTGACTCTTCGTACTTGCCTTCGGCCAGGTATCTGACCCCGAGGGAATATGCCGCCTCGTATCCGCCCTGACTGGTGCGGGCTGCAGTCTCGAGGCTACCCAGGGTCGCATCCAGAGTATTTATCAGGTAGGTTGCGATGCGATTGTCCGGGTCAAGACCGAGCACCTTCTCGTATTGTGCCCGGGCCCTGCCCGCCTCACCAAGGGCATTGCGGACATGGCCGCCGATAATATTGGATGACAGGAGAATCTGCGCGAGCGTCTCCTGGGCGACATATGCCGTGTCCATACCAGCACCCGAGAGGTTGGTCACACGCGGCAAGGGATTGGGTCTCAAGGCCAGTAGCTCCTCCAGGTTGGTGCTCAAGTAAGGCTTGGCACTGCCCCGCCGCGCCAGACCGAACTCGAGGACCGGGTGGTCATCCGAGTGCCTGGGCGCATCGCCGCAGAACTCTCTCACGGCATCGCCGTCTGCGAAGAAACAGGATATCAGAGTGAACGGGTCATCTATCAGTATGGACCGGAAGTCTTCACTTATTACGGGGTCCTCAAAGGCAGCGACGAATCTCCCAAGATCTATATCGATCGCCTCGTCTTTCTTACCCACAAGCAACGCGTGCTGCGAGAAAGTCATATAGCAATACCAGATCGCCATGTTGGGGAAGGCGTCGTTAAAAGCCTTGAGCGCAACCTGCATATCCTCCCGGCTCAGATCGAGCGGGAGCCAGCATGATGCGATTCCTCCCGTCTTGAGTTTGTCCCTGACCGCCATGAAGTGATCGTAAGTATAGAGGGCCGATGCACCACCGGCACCGGGGTAGATCGAATCGGTCATTATGATGTCGTATTCATCCCGGGTCAGAAGTACGAAGTTCTTACCGTCCATGATCGTTATGTGGACCTCCGGCCTGTCGAAAACGAGCCGGTTCAGGTCACTGAAGAACCTCCTGGCGACACTTATCACGTCCCTGCATATCTCGATACCGTCTATGTGATGCGCACCGTGCAGGGTAAGAATACGCAGGGTCTCGCCGCTTCCGAAACCTATGTGGGCAACCCTTTCCTTGCCGGGTGCCAGGAGTATGGGGAGATGGCCCTGGAGTTTCTGGGTTACACGGAGCATGTCACTCGTGCCTGCGACATTGACACCGTCGATGGCAAGGAGGTCATAGTCGGGGTAGCGGTGGACCGTTACCGTTCCGCTCACACCCTCCTTGAAGTAGAGAAGCTCGCTTCCCTTTTCTTTTATGTTGAATGTGCGTGCAAACACGGCCGGTCTGATCATCGATGCGACAATCATGAAGATGACGAGCGCGCAGGGAGCGGCCAGCGCCCAGAGTCTGCGTCTGGTTCCGCAAGTGAAGAGGAGGACACCGGCTGCAATGTTAAACGAGGCAATGAACGCTATCGACCTCGCGGAGCCTAAGAGCGGTACCAGCACGAAACCTGCGATCAGGGAGCCCGCCACAGCCCCGACCGTATTGAAGAAATAGATGCGTCCGATCGAGGATGATACGAGGTTCTTCCTCGCATAGATCCGGGTGACAAGCGGGAATGCCGCACCCATAAAGACAGCCGGCACAAAGAGAATCGTGGCCGCCTGGAGGAAGCCACCGCCCCTGAGTTTGAAAAGATCGCCACCGGCGTCCCTTATGTCGAAGTACTGGCGCGTGAGATCGAGTCTTGAAAGGAGATAGATCGAAACGAGAGCGGCGAGCCCTATGATTATCTCGATAACACCGAAGGCTTCGGTTGGGTGCTTCGAGCGGTCCGCTAAGCGCGAAGATATGAAACTTCCAAGGGCAATTCCTATGAGAAACGTCGTGAGCATGAGGCTGAAGGCATGGGCAGTCGCACCTAGTGAGAACACAAGCACCTTGGGTGCCGCCCCACCTGAAATACCGATTGCCAGGAGTATGACAAAAGCCGTGTAGGTCGGAAGGCCCGGGGCCTCAGCCGGTTTCTTGGCGTCGCCCGCCGGTTGCGCTGTCACCAACGTTACAGGCTTCCTGCCCGCGGTGCTTGCGATTATGCCGACCAGGATCGTTACAACTGCCGCGAGGTAGACGGAAGTTGAGACTCCGAAGAGTTCAAGCAGCACAAAGCCGGTTATAAATGATCCGATCACCGCCCCGAAAGTATTGAGAGCATAAAGCCCGCCGATGTTCTTACCGAGCTTTTCAAACTCCCTGCCCGCGAACTTGCTTAAGATAGGGAGCGTCCCGCCCATCAGGGTGGTCGGGATCAGGATAACGAGAAATGTCAGGAGGAAACGGAGGATCGCCACGGGTAACGGCTGCTGCCCGAAGGCCTCGAAGACCGCAGAATAGAGCCCGAAGAGCCCGCCGATTATCACAGGCATCAGAATCGCATAAATGCCTATCAGGATCTCGAGTATGCCGTAGGCCAGTACCGGTCGCTCAAACCTGTCCCCGAACTTGCCGAGGATGATACTTCCGAGCGCCAGGCCACCCATGAAAGCGGCAAGCACCGTGCTCACCGCATGGGTTGTGCTACCGAACACCGTGATCAACATCCGGGTCCAGGCTACTTCGTACACCAGCCCCGTGATTCCCGACACAAAGAAAAGCGCAAAAACCAGAACCGTACTCTTATCCGATCGCATTCAATACTCCCTCGCTAATCCCACAATTCGGTGAATTCCGTACCAGCTTACAAATTACTAATCGTAATTCCGTACCAGTTTACTAATTACCACCCGACCTCATGCGGAATTACTAAGCTGGCACCGAATTATCTACGATGTTAGCGTGCCCCAGAGCGCAAGTCAACCGCCCTGATAGTCCGGTGATTGGGGAAGGTGTTGACAGGCGCTCACATTGATTTTACATTTAGACAGACTTGCGGGGGTGAGATTGTATGTTTCCTATCAGAGATGATGTGCCCTCGAGGACTTTTCCTATCGTCACCGTGGGCCTGATCGTCATCAACGTCCTGGTCTTTCTTTTCGAGATCTCTCTGGGAACGAGGGGTCTCAGGGCCTTTGTCGCCAGTTATGGGATGGTCCCGGGCTATGTAACATCCTTTGCCCAGGGTGGCGACGTCTCCGCGGGGCAGGCGTTCTTTCCGTTCTTCTCTTCGATCTTCCTTCACGGTGGCTGGATCCATCTCATCGGCAATATGTGGTACCTCTGGATCTTCGGTGACAAC
>JALGZP010000197.1 GCA_025774845.1 bacterium | reverse complement strand
CCGCAGGGCTCTTCACCCGTTGCTCCGGCTATCCCGGCTGCGAAGTTGCATGTTGGGACTATCAGGGTAACGTTACAGTCAGCTACAACGAGATGACCGACGAGAGGATGAGTGACTATCCGTATCGCCGCTGGAGCAGGCTCATAGATCCAGCCCCACCCGGGTATTGCAATCGCACCCTGCTGACATGACTCCCAGGCGTGGGAAATCCCATCCAGCCGATCCTCGCGGGGCACCGTTCCCGCCGGCCAAACGATATCCCCGATTTGGATGTAGCTACAGCTTGTGAATGAACAGCTGTAAGTGCCAGGCCAGTCCACGCCGTATTCAATCCCTTGATACTCCTCAAGACCGAAAAAGACAGGAAAGAAATCCACGTCATTTGCCGGACAGGTAGCAACGATGTCCGAGCAATCCGTTATCACCGGGAAGGACTTGGTGCAACCGCGTGAAGCATGGGGTGTGACATGCACTGCCACCTTCGCCTGCTCGTATATGCCATGCAGATAGGGTGCGTTTGCAGACCAAAGGTACTCAACCTGGATTGTGCCCGTGTACGGATCATCGTCCCCGTCGCTCGTCAGGATCCACGTGGAACTGCAGACCACCCCCCGCAGGCCGCTATACCTTATCCTGAAGATGGCATCTGTAGTGGGATCGCCGCCAAAGAGGTTGATCCACCCATTTCCGGAGCCATCAGCCTTGTCGACAACGCTCATCTGCCAGCCTGCCGGTGCCTCGACCAGTTCATAGTTGGCTGGGTCCGGGTCCCCGGTTTCCACATGCAGGTCGGAAAAGGGTGGAGGATCCCCCCATACACCAATGGGACGCCAGTACATGATCCCGGTCCGTAGGTCGTAATCACTATGGAATCTGTAGGCATCGGAATAGGCTTGGGCAGCCCAAGTTATGATACAGACTATGGTCACTGATAGCAGTGTGGTTACACACCGAACGTTCCTCTGACACACAATACTCGCACCTCCTTCCTCTCTAGCACACTCTATCATAGATCTTCCCTGACGTCAAGGTCGCGCGGTGTCCGACCCGGTCGCAAATTTAGGTTGGTGTCCCCGAAATTTGTCTAGTATGCTGTCACCGAATTGCCCCACATACACCATGGAGGTGACAACATGAGCGGGAAGCGGGGAGGTCGAAGCGTGAGAGTAGCCCTCGGCATCTGTCTTCTACTCACAAGCGTCATCACCGGGCTGACCGCAGCCGGCGAACGCGACCAGGAGATCCAGCATATCAGGGATCTCATCGAGACTGACCGTTTCGCCGAGGCCGATTCGCTCGGGCGCGTTCTGCTCGCAGAGATAGACGCTGCAGATAGCAGCGAATCCCTCGAGGCGGCAGCCGTACTTGATCTGATATGGCGCGGGGCACTTGAAAGTGGTACCGAATCAATCCGGCTGGCCGAGCGGGCGGTCGAGATAAGGAAAAACATCCAGGGCCCTGAGCATGGCGATGTTGCCATGAGTATGTATCACCTCGCAGCCACGATGTCGTTTGCCGGTGATTATGAAAGCGTTGTCGAGACCGTGGATGGAGCAGTTGAGATAGCCGAGCGTGCCCTCGGCCCCGAACACCCCAACCTCGCGAAGATCCTAATATGGAAAGGTAGATTCCTTGCGAGTGGGGGCAATACCGATGAAGCCCGACCTTACTATGAACGGGCGCTGGCAATCCAGGAAAAGGTACTTGGACCCGAACACAAGGACACAATCAAGACCCTGCGCTGGTTTGCCTATTTCCATTACAATACTGCGGAGTATGATACCGCCCGCGAGATGAGCGAGCGGGCCGTGACACTTCACAAGAAGGTCTTCCCGCCAAACAGCCTGGACCTAGCACACACCCTTTCTTCTGGGGTGCCTTCGTCGCTGCCGGTGATTGGAGATAAGAGCTCCGACGCTACCGGATCAGCACGGCCCTTCTTGTGTCATTACCAAGCGGGCTTGAGCAGTTCAGGAAGTAGACCCCTGATGCCACATCGCGGCCTGAACCATCTCTCCCATTCCACACCATACCGTGGGAGCCCGCACCAAGTGCTCCGTCTATAAGGGTCGTAACCAACCGCCCCTTTATGTCATACACGCCGACCGAGACATCCGAAGCACGGGCGAGTGTGACTGCAAACCTGACTTCAGACACAGCCGGAACCGGATAGGGTGCCGATAGTGAAACGGGTTTCCCGGATACAAGATCTGTCCACCCGGGATCGACGCCCGACCCGCCGGTTGTCGCTCTGAAATAGAGATCGGCGTTACCTAGACACAAGGACGTCCATACGACATAGATGCCGTCCGATCTCGGTCTCACCGTGGCGATGATCTACCCAGGCCACATGAACATCGTCCGCACCTCTTGAAGCTACCGACGGGCTGCATGCTTCCGTTCCACCGGTCACAAACTGCTCGACCGGCTGCCAGGCCGAGCCGTCATATAAGGCATAGAAGATATCCCCGCCGGTATTCTCACCATCCTGCCACACGACGTGAAGCGTGGAATCAGGAGCAGCCGCGATCACGGGATCCCTTGAGTAGGATGAGTCGGTCGAAAGTCCTGTTCGGCCCGACCATGTCAATCCGTTCCAGCTCTTGTGCACTATCTTCTCTATCTCATCACCCGGGCTCGATGTCTGGCGTTCATACACCACGTGTACCAGCCCATCCGCCCCGAGGGCTATCGACGGCCGGTATGAGTCACGTTGCGCAGACGCATCGACATCTACGGGTGCGGACCATCCCAGGCCCGTTCGCAGCGCGAAGTAAACGGCTTGAGTCCGGAGTCCGTAACCAAGCCGCCGCTGCCAGGCAAGATAGACCTCCGATTCACCGGCAGCTATGGCAGGACTGAGGTCCACCTCCGACAGGTTGGCGACCTGCTCGTCACTTCCCCAACCACCGACGGGATCGAAGTATTTGTAGAAGACCTCCTGGTCGCCGTCACGATCGTCAATCCAGGCCACATGCAACCCACCTCCGGGATCCTCCGCTATACACGGGCTGTGTGAGTGACCGGCATCATCCGTCAGACGTGCTTCTGTTCCCCATGTACCTCCACTTCGCTGGCGATAATAGATCTCGCTGTTGCCATCGCGCGTGTCTGCCCATACGAGGTGCAGGGTGCCACCATCACTCGCGACCATTGCCCGCCCACCGGGGAAGCAGAGGACGGAGCTGCCATCATCGCTCGTCAACTGTTCCTCAGGGTCCCATCCCGCAAGCAGCGGGCTTCCCACATCAACCGTCGCATATGAATGCCCACCGATACTATCGTTGTAGGTCCCGTACGCGTAGCAGGTTCCCTCGACAATACCCTGGGCCTGAAATGCCATACCCCATTCACCTGCGGGCCCGGTCGCCACAACATCCCATGCCGCGGTTGCAGTATCACCCGATAGAATAACCGGAAGAGAAACCGTGGGTGCGCTTGCAAGCGTCAGGCCGGCCGACAGGCTTATGGTTGCCGTGCACATGGAGCAGGGAAAGGCTCCGCTAAAGCGCGTGGGACCCGGATACTCCACCCTGAGATCGACAGAGAACGTATCACCCTCGGAGACCGTTGCCGGCACGGTAGGCGTCAGCAGCCACGGACTCACGACCATGCCCCAGTTGGTATAGCTCCACAGGGCATCGACGAAGAAACTCTGGTTAACTAATAGATCGGGGCCGCACAGATAGCCGGCATACCAGGGG
>JALGZP010000114.1 GCA_025774845.1 bacterium | reverse complement strand
CTCAATCCACGACAGCGCCAGGCAGTCGTGCTCCGTTACTTCGAGGGGACAACCACAGGTGAGATTGCAGGAATACTAGATTGCTCCGAAGGGACTGCGAAGAACATCTTGTTCCGCAGCCTCCGGAAGCTTCAGCGCCACCTGGTGCCATATCGGAGGGAAATATGAGCGACGTTACTAATGGAAACGTCAGTGATTGTGAAGGCTTCGAGAGATTGCTTGAGGCATACCTTGCTGGAGATATCGCTCCGGCAGATCTCAAGGCCCTGCGGCAACACTCTGAAAAATGTCACGGATGCGGAAAAATCATGGAACTCCACTGCGAGCTCACAGAGATTCCCGGACAGGTCGAGCATCCGACCGACAGTGATTTCAGAAACATGCGGGCCTCTGTACTGAATCAAGTCCGGAAGACCGGGTCCAGGCGCCGGCAAACCAGACAGTCACTCCGGATGCGTTGGTGGCAGGCCCTGGCGTCAAAGCCTGCCTATTCAGTCGGCTTCGCCATCGTGTTTCTCGTCCTCGGTTTTCTGCTGGGAAGAATGGGAACCGGGCAGGTCGAGCTCGACGAGGATCTCTTCGTGGAGGAGGTCATCCGCCAGGCGTCACTCCAAAAAGGCATCGCCGGATACTGGGATTCTCCCTTTGTCTATTCCAATGTGAGTTTCCGTCCACAGGATAACGGGGCCGTCACTCTCGACTTCGACGTCACCCGTCATATGACTGTCACAAGGACCATGGACTCGCCGCTCACACGGGAAGTCCTGGTGTATGCCATGATCGATCCCTCGCCGATGGGTACGCGCCTCACCGCCATGGGTGTTGCCAGGAATACTATGAACGAGAAGCTGCGGGAGACTTTGGTTTTCATACTGCTAAACGACCCCAGCCTGCCGGTGAGGCTCCGGTCACTCGAGATCCTCGCGCAGTACGCATCCGACCCTCTTGTACAGGATGCGTTCATGGTCTCACTCTCCCAGGATCCCTCCGTACAGGTCCGCCTGATTGCGCTGGAGTCCCTTGCTGAGGAGCGAAGGGATCCCGGTGTCATCCGCCGGGCTCTCGGTAAGACCCTCGATGGTAACGATCACGCTGTACTACACCGGGCAATTGAACTGGTAGGAGAAAGCTAGGAGGAGAAACTCATGTACACGAGAAGCATCTACACACTCACAGTGCTCTGTCTCATCGCCATGATCCTGACGCCCGCATCCTCGGGTGAAGACGAGACCCGGACATATGAATTCGACCTGTCTCCGGGTGGGACAATCAAATTCGACCTCGACTCGGGCGGCTCGGTAAATATCCACGGCTCGAACCGGTCCGACGCCGAGGTGTCCTATCTCCAGCGCGGAAGCGGCCACAAGCACGACGTAGAGATACTACAGGAGCGCGACGGGCTGCGTATCACCTCCGATATGGACCGGCATGAAGGTAGATCGCGTGAACTGGTATTCGACATCAACCTGCCACGTAAGTTCAACATCAGCTTCGAATCCATGGGCGGGAGTCTGATGATCGTCGACCTCGAGGGAAAGTTCGAGGGAACAACCATGGGAGGCGGACTGACTCTTAAGAACGTGAATGGTACGGTCCACCTTGAGACCATGGGAGGACATATCGAGGTTTTCGATGCGGACCTCGATGGCAGCATATCTACTATGGGCGGCGCCGTCTTCATCAAAGACGTTGTCGGCGATCTCGATGCGGGGTCCATGGGCGGAATCGTGCGGTACGAGAATGTGCGGGGCCGCGACGGGAAATTGCGTGCGCCCGGCGGCACCCCAAGCGGCGATATTGGGCAGAAGACCGTTACTATCTCAACCATGGGGGGCAGTATCGTGGTTGATGATGCCCCGGTAGGGGCCCTCGTCAATACTATGGGTGGGGACATACTGGTTAAGTCCGCTGCCGGTTTTGTCAACGCTCACACCATGGGCGGCAATATCGACATCCGGGTTGATGATGGATGGGTCGATGCGCTCACCATGGCGGGCGATGTGTCTGTCCAGATCGAGGAAGGACTCGGGGACGGCGAGAAGGGTGTGAAGCTGACCTCAATGAGCGGCGACATCGAGCTTACTATCCCGTACGGTCTGTCGATGGACCTGGACCTCACCCTTGCCTACACTCGTAACAGCAGCCAGGATTTCAAGATCATAAGCGACTTCGATGTCGAGACCGAGCACTCGAAGCACTGGGACTACACCAATGGCACTCCCAGGAAACGGATCTACGGCACTGGTAAGGTTGGGGACGGCAGGTATCCCATAGTCATAGAAACCATAAACGGGAATATCATACTCAAGAAGACGAAATAGAGAACACGAAGAATTCGGTGACAGTTTATTAATTCCCATGACACTGTGGGAGGGATCCGGTCCCGGCGGACACCAGAGATTAATAGACTGTCACCGCATTCCTTTCAGGTAATCGACCGCTAAGGGGCTCGCCCAGAGATTCTCCTTCAATCCGGCGGCAATTGTGGTATAATAGGATTGACTCTGCACGGAGTGTTGGCTTATGTGCGAGCTGCATGCTGGACCGTTGTCGCCGATAACCGGTATACCTACGGGTGCATCTCATCCGTCCGAACCTGACGGTACCCACCCGACCCCAGGCCGGCTGTCGCCACCCCTAGTGCTGGCCCGCACGATGAGGAGGTTGCCATGAGTATCTCTCCAACCCGAAGCGGACACCTATTGGTACTCAGCATAGTCTTGTTTCTTACATGTCTAGTGGTTGGTGTTCCCCCTTCGTCTGCCGGATGGTTTGACGACTTCAGGCTGACGGATGATCCATCGGTTTCTCGGACATCAGCCAACAACGCGCGCTGTGTAGCACCGGATACGGTCGGCAATCTCCATGCGGTCTGGACTGATTACCGGGATGGCAATCCAAGTATCTACTACATGCGGCGCGACAGTTTGGGTTGGGGCACCGACGGGCGAATCACTGATAGCTCAGCCGTTTCGGTCGATCCATCGATAGCTGCCGACGGTATTGGGAACGTACACATGGTCTGGACAGACTACCGCGACGGAAATGCCGAGATTTACTACAGGATGTTCAATGGAGTTGCCTGGGAAACCAGCCAGCGGCTGACAACGGCTCCATTGAACTCACTCTACCCCTCTATCGCCGCCCGGGATAGCTGTCAAGTCCATGTGGTGTGGCTGGAATTCAGGGATGGGGTCTGGGAAGTCTATTATAAGTACTTCGATGGTGTCGCCTGGGGGGCAGATACACGCCTCACGTATGAGATCGGCATCTCCGGACCCCCGAGTGTTGCCGCCGACGGGACGGGCCGCGTGCATGTGGTATGGCACGACTCCCGGGACGGAGACACCGAGATATATTACAAGGTATTCGATGGTACCTGGAATGCTGATGAGCGGCTCACGACTGCATCCGGGGTTTCGGAAAACCCATGCGTGGCCGTTGACGGGATGGGAGGTGTGCACGTCGTCTGGAATGACGATCGAACCGGCGAGACGGAGATCTACTACAAGGGTCACGATGGGGTGACCTGGAGTTCCGACGAGATGCTGACAACGCTCTCGGAGGAACCGCTGGGTCCGTCTGTGACAGCAGATGACAGCGGCCGCGTACACGTGGTGTGGTTCGCATCCCCAACTTCGACCACCGAGCTCTACTACAGGCCATTTGATGGAACAGCATGGGGCCCGGAACTTCGCTTGACGAATGCCGACGGCATCTCGGAGAATCCATCAGTTGCTGTAGAGCCACACGGTTGTATCGAGATCGTATGGCGGGATAAGCGTGATGGCAACTTCGAGATCTATTGGAAGGAACTTACCGGCGAGCTCCCGCCCAGGCCCGAGATAGCCTCGATCGAGCCCGATAGCGCCTACTCATACACAATGGCCCATATCACAGACATTGAAGGTGCGGGCTTTGGGGAAGGTACCCGGGTCTGGCTCCAGAGGGCAGGGGAATCGAATATCACGGCGTCAGGGCTCGTGGTTGTGTCGGCGAACCAGATAAGGTGTGATTTCGACCTGACAGCAGCTCAGCCCGGAGAATGGAGCCCCGTAATTCAGAATGTCTACGGCCAAACGGACACCCTGATCTCCGGTTTCAGCGTAGTTGCGTTACCCAAACCGGAGCTGGTGTCGGTAACGCCCGATGCCTCGCCAAGAGATGTGATCGTGAGTGCCGCAGATCTTCAGGGCAGCTATTTCAGCGATTTTGCGGTGGTTGAGCTCCGGAAGGCCGGTCAGCCGATAGTTCAAGCTTACAATGTCGTGGTCGATTCACTCGAGTCAATCACGTGTGACATAAACTTGACGGCAGTGGACATCGGCTACTGGGATGTTGTGGTGGTGAACCCGGACACACAGGAGGATACACTCGAAGCCGGGTTTCAGGTGTTTCCAAGTATCTGGGGAGATGAGACGAGACTCACAGATGCGGATGGGAGGTCTCAGACCTCCAAGTCTAATGCACGGTGTATCGCGGTAGACAGCGAAAATAACCTGCATGTCGTGTGGTTCGACTGTCGCAACTGGTCTGAGCATGCTAATTCATGCGATATCTTCTACAAGAAGTATGACGGTGTGGCCTGGGGACCGGATATAGAGCTCGTGGGCGTGAACTTCGAATCCAGTTATCCCGGGATCGCCGTAGACACAAACGATAATCTTCATGTGGTCTGGCAGGATGAACGTGATGGTAACACAGAGATATACTACAAGCGATACGATGGAACGTGGTCAAGCGACATACGCCTCACCGACGCAACCGGCGCATCTCAGTATCCATCGGTTGCAGCCGCCGGCAACGAAGTGCACGTGGTCTGGCAGGACGATCGGCATCCTAACCTTGAGATCTATTATAAGAGGTATAATGGAATGGCATGGCAACCGGACCAGCGGCTAACCGACAATACCTCTGTATCCTCCCTGCCCGCTGTAACCGTGGATGGAAGTGGGCAGGTGCATGTCGTATGGTGTGAGACGAGTTCCCGCGGGCTTTGGCACAGCATATTTGACGGCGTGACCTGGAGTCCTGCCGAAATCATAGCCAGCAATATCAGCAGTGTGGCACCCTCCCTGACGGCAGACGCAGGTACCAATGCATACGTGAGCTGGCATTACAGCGTTGCCGGTAACATAGAGATCTACTATAAACGTTATAATGGCGTTAGCTGGCAACCCACCGAACGGATCACATACGCCGCCGGCAACTCTCACAATACTACCGTGGCCGCCGGAAGTGGGATCGTGTACTTGCTGTGGGCCGATGACCGCGAGGACAACAATGAGATCTATTTCAATAAGTTCGATGGCATATCCTGGGAAGGTGACCTTCGCGTGACCAATGCAAACGGTGAGTCACGCCATCCGTCTTCGGCGATTGACGCCGCCGGAAGGCTTCATGTCGTATGGTGGGATGAGCGCCATGGCACCAGCGAGGTCTATTACCGAATGCGTGAGACCGATGACATCGCGGGGATCAACGCCCCCCGCGGCCGCCATCCGGAGGGTGCGCCAGCGGTGGTTGTGACAAACCCGGTCAGGACAAGCGCGATACTGAAATTCTCCCTGACATCGGAGTCCCGACCCGAGATTTCAGTCTATGACATACGCGGTCGGGTGCTCTGGCGGAGCAATTCAGGGACCACACCACCCGGTTTACATCACATAACCTGGGACGGTACCGACTTGACAGGCAACCGGGTCTCCCC
>JALGZP010000052.1 GCA_025774845.1 bacterium | reverse complement strand
GCATGTGGCTCACTGGGACGGTCTTAACACATCCGGTGAACGCGTAAGCAGCGGTGTGTATTTCTACAAGATAGAGGCAGGCAGATTCACGGCGACCAGGAAGATGCTGGTGCTGCGGTAGAGAGCCGCCAGTTGGTCTTCTGTGTCATTGCGAGGAACGTAGTGACGTGGCAATCTTCTGAGGGACACCTGCAAGAGATCGCCACGCTTCGCTCGCGACGACACCAAGGTGATCGAGCGACGTTCCGTTAGGCCATTAAGACCCACAACAGGTGGGAGACCCACGCCCTTGCGATAAGCGCGAAGACGACGGCGATCGCAACGCTCATCAGCGAACCCAGGCGATAGCGTATACGGTCCTGCTCGGTCGTATCCGTCCTGGGTCCCAGAAACTGCTTGGCAGCCACGATGATTGCCAGTCCCGTCATTTCGCGTTCAAGCACAAAGGCAAAGACAAGTATGGTCTCGAAGAAACCGATCCAGAATCCTGTTGTCGGAAACGGTTTGTGCTTGATCTCTGCCATCCGGCTGAGTCCCACCCTGATGAAGATCGTTGAGACCAGTATCGAAAGCAGAAAACACATCACCACCCGCGACATGCCGTAGATCAATGATGCCATATACCTAAGCCTTTCCTGTTATCTGTTTGATAAGTGTATCGGCATCGGGCACCGTAATCTTCTTAGAAGTCTCAAGCAATTCCTCGGGAACCGGGCGTTCTCCTAAGACCAGCCGGTCCTTGGCCTTCAGGTAAAGGTCCTTTGTAAGTGACCAGGACGGCACCCCGCCAAGTTCGTGCTGGACGTTGGGTCGTTCCTCGAGACCGTACTCGGTCATCCATCGCTGGAAGCCTATGGGGCTTTCGGCGACGATGTAGACTTCCTTCTGCCCGAGATGTTCCAGGTGGTACTCCATCTTGGCTGCAAAGAGGAGGCTTCCGATGCGAAGACCGCGTCTCATGGCGATCGTATGGTAGCTGACTCCGATATCGTCGTTCATTGTCCGCCCGTTCACCTGGCCGACGATGACACCATCGATCAGACCGACGAGACAGTACTCATCCCGCACCCTGTAAAGCTTCCATCCGAGGAGCTCAGCATAGGTCCGGGCGCCCACGATGTCATAGAAGTCACGTTCAACGGTCATAAGCGGTGAAACGGCCTTAAGCAGGGCCGGTACCTCTTCGCGGGAGGCCTGGCGAATCACCATCTTCTCACCGTTCTTGAGGTTCACAAACTTGGGTGGGTAGGGTGGAAGTGCTTTCTCCGAAGGTCTCAGCATGGCTTCTTTCTGGTCCATTTCAATGTCTCCTTCCCAAAATGCCTTGAAACTTGAGGGAATAGAGTTTACGCTATTCGAAACGCATTTGCAAGTTTTAGGTCATGTATACGGTGGAGAGCCATGCTTCCCAAGTTTCGATATCTAAGGCCCGGGAGTCTCGATGAAGCAATCGGTCTTCTCAAGGACTGCAATGAGAGCACACGTATCCTCGCCGGGGGCACCGATCTTCTGATCGGAATGCACGAGGGCGTACATGCACCCGCGCGTCTTATCGATATCAAGGGCATCGCCCAGCTCCACACTATCGGGTTCACCGAGGACGGCATTCTCATTATAGGTGCCTGTGTTACCGTAAACGAGCTCATAGAGTCCGATGCTACGACGGGTCCCATGCAGGCGATTCGCGAAGCCGCATCCAAGCTTGCGACCTACCAGATACGAAACCGGGCTACCGTGGGTGGTAACCTTTGTAATGCGTCACCTGCCTGCGATCTAGGTCCAGCGCTCCTCGTGCTTGATGCTCAGCTCAGACTGGTATCGAAACAGGGTGAGCGGCTTATCTCACTCAAAGACTTCTTCAGCGGGGTCAAGACGACCTGCTGCGAAGTGAGTGAAGTCGTAACCGAGGTTGTGATCCCGCCATCACCCGGTACCGTGTCGGCGTTTCTTAAGCAGGGCCGGATACGGGGTCACGATCTTTCCGTCGTGAATGCCGCCGGGGCAATCGGACACGATGGTGATCTAAAGCTGGCCCTGGGGGCCGTCGGGACGACACCGCTTCTCATAGATGGCTTCGATGAAGTGGGTGTCGATGACAGGCAGAAGGTGATTGATGCCGTCTTACGAGCTATAGCCCCAATAGATGATGTACGAGGCTCAGGTATCTACAGGAAACGTATGGCCGAGTTCATGACGGGCGAGATCCTCGATCTTCTTAAAGGAAGACTCAAGCAGGGTGGTAGTTGATGCAGATTGTCACGCTAAAGGTAAACGGCGAGAGCATATCGGTCCCTGTTGAGGATAACTGGTCACTCTTAAGAGTGCTTCGCGAGGAGCTTGCGCTCACGGGGACCAAGGAAGGCTGCGGGATGGGCGAATGCGGTGCCTGCACGGTCTTACTCGACGGGGTCCCGATAAACTCATGTCTCGTGCTTGCACGTGAGATGGACGGCCGCGAGATAAGGACTATCGAGGGTGAAGCGCCGCAAGGTGAGCTCAGCAATCTCCAGCAGGCCTTCCTGGACAATGGTGCCATCCAGTGCGGATTCTGTACGGCCGGTATGCTTATGTCCGCACGCGGGCTCCTCATGAGAAATCCCGACCCAACCGAGGAGGAGGTCACCGAGGCAATCTGTGGCAACCTTTGCCGGTGTACGGGCTACAAACCCATCGTGGCCGCTGTGCTCGATGCCGCCACGCGGGAGAAACAGCATGGCAGATGATGTGATCGGTAAGTCGATACCAAGAATAGACGGACTTGATAAAGTGACGGGTAGTGCCATCTATACGGCCGATATGAAATTGCCGGGTATGCTTTATGCCAGGATGCTCTTAAGCCCCCATGCCCACGCAAAGATCGTCAGCATAAACACCGACAGGGCGCGAAGCCTCCCAGGTGTTAAGGCCGTGCTCACGGGCGCGGAACTTCCGTACCGTGTCGGGCTCTACATGATCGATAAACCTATTCTCGCCTCAGAGAAGGTGCGCTACTTCGGGGAACCGGTCGCGGCCGTGGCTGCAGTCAGTGAGGATATAGCGCATGAGGCCGTCGGGCTCATCGAGGTGGAATACGAAATCCTCGAACCCGTGCTCGATGCGAAGAAGGCCCTTGAACCCGACGCTCCACTTGTCCACGAACAACTTCACACCTATGAATGCGTGAAGGGTGTGTTCTGTCCCATGGGAGGCACCAACATCGCCAACCGGTTCCAACTGCGAAAAGGCGATACAGAGGATGGTTTCAAACAGTGCCACAAGATAGTAGAGAATGAATTCTACGCACCCCAGGTCCAGCATGTCCCACTCGAGACACACTCGAGTATCGCCCACTGGAAGCCGACCGGAAACATCCAGATATGGACATCCGCACAGTCACCATTTGCTGTGAGGAACCTTCTCAGTGTGGCGCTCGGTATCTCGCACGCCCGCATACGGGTGATCATACCCTATCTTGGTGGTGCGTTCGGAGGCAAGGCCGGTATCCATCTTGAACCGCTTGTTGCGCTCTTGTCCAAGGCCGCCGGATTCAAACCGGTCAAGGTGACCGCGACACGGACGGAGGAGTTTATCACGCTTCCGTGCCGCCAGGGTCTTCATGCGAGGATAAAGACGGGTGTATCGCGTGAGGGACGGATCCTGGCGCAGGAGATCGAGTACATCTGGGATGCAGGCGCTTATGCCGACTATGGCGTGAACATCGGCAGGGCATCGGGTTACTCGGGTGCGGGTCCCTATGATATCGATAACGTCAAACTCGATTCATACACGGTCTATACCTCGAAGCCCTTTGGTACTGCCTACAGAGGTTTCGGTCACGTTGAGCTTTTCTGGGCCATCGAATCGCAGATGGACATGGTTGCCCGGGAGCTCGAGATGGATCCCGTCGATTTCAGGATGAAGAACCTGCTCGATGTGGGATCTACGACGGTAACGGGTGAGAAGATAACAAAGCATACCGGTAGTGTGCGGAAGTGCCTCGAAGCGGTGGCGAAGGAGATAGGGTGGGCTAAGGATGCGAGGCCGGCCAAGGAGACTAACGGCAAGATCAGGGCCAAGGGGATTGCGGTGCTTCACAAGGCTCCGGCTATGCCGCCGAATACTGCATCGGGTGCGATCATAAAGTTCAATGAGGATACGACGGTTGATGTGCTCGTAAGCGGCGTCGACTATGGCCAGGGGACCGCGACTTCCTTAAGTCAGATAGCTGCCCACGCCCTCAAACTTCCATTTGAGAAGATCCATTTCATCTGGGCTAAAGACACTGACTACAACCCCTACGACTGGCAGACCGTGGCGAGCCGCCTAACGGTGATGGGTGGGCTCTGTATCTTAAGAGCCGCCGAGGATGCAATCGACCAGATCAAGACAACTGCATCCGGGGCACTTGGTGTGGATAAGGAAGAACTCGACGTGGATGACGGCCGCGTCTTTGTAAAGGGTGACAAAGCCACGGGGCTCGACTACAAGAATGTGATCATGGGTTACATGTTTCCCAACGGCAATTCAATCGGCGGTCCGGTCATAGGTAGGGGTAGTTACGTAGCCGAGGGGCTCACCAACCTTGATCTCGAAACGGGCCAGGGGCTGCCTGCGCTTTGCTGGACGTACGGGGCCCATGCGGTCGAGATCGAAGTGGATACGCGAACAGGGGAAATCGAGGTCACCCAGCTGGTATCCGCATTCGATGTCGGCCGTATAATAAACGAGGCGCTCTGCAGGGGACAGGTGATCGGTGGGGGAGTCCAGGGAGTAGGGACCGCACTTATCGAGCAGTATGTTTATGACGGTGAAGGTCATCTCTTGAGCGACTCGCTGACGGACTACAAGATCCCGACCGTAAGGGACGTGCCGCACGAAATGAAACAGATCTTTGTTGAGACCCCGCATGATAAAGGCCCGCTGGGTGCACGGGGTGTTGCCGAACATCCTATGATCTCGGTGCCTCCTGCGATTGCCAACGCGCTCTTCAATGGTACGGGGAAGAGAATAAAGGCACTGCCGCTCAGCCCCGAAAACGTGTTCCTGGCTCTCCACGAAGATTCGAAGAAGCCATGACGCTGAAAGCTACGAAAGCGAGCTCCCTGGTTCTATCAACTCTCGATGGCCGGCAACGGCGGGGGAGAGTCCATTCCTCTTACCACCGGACGGTCAATGTCCTCTGTGACGACATGACCTGGCTGAGTCTCCATCCTCCGGACGTTCCGCTTCACGCATATTGTGTTGCAATAGAAGGTTGGAATTCATCCGGGGATGATGACTTTCTCGGCGCTTACGTCGGCGAAAGTGCATCTGTGGATCATACCCGGATCATGTTAGGCAAGGACGAAGCACGTATCAACCTTGAGAATACTGCGATCTGGCAATCGAGGCTTGACCCTGTGGTAGGTCTCGAACCGGCATACCTTGACAGGATGGGCAATATCCTCCGTGGACTCGCTGAAGGAATGCCGACCGAATCGTTGTTTCTCGGTGTGATGGATGGCCAATCACTTCCTGCTGGAGAGCCGTTGGAACTCTTGATCCTAGGGAAGATATTGCAGTCCGTATCGCAGCTGCATCACTCGTGGATATCGGGCGGACTTGACAGGACGCTTGAAGCAATCAGACGGATAACAGGGTTAGGCTCGGGACTCACACCCTCGGGCGATGACTTCCTTACCGGATTCCTTGGTGCGTCCTATTGCTTTGCACATGATGATAAGTTTCGGGAGGCCGTTTTCTGCAATATCGCCTCGCCGCTCGGTAGGACCAGTCTGCCTGCTTTCTTCATGCTTAAGGCAGCCTTGGCAGGCCATTACCCGGAGCCTCTTTCGGATCTGCTTCGTTCGCTGGGTGGTGGCAGAATCCGGGCTGTGAAGTCTGCAGTGGACAAGCTGGGCGGACTGGGAGCGACGTCCGGTCATGATATGCTTGCCGGCACACTGGCCTGGTTTAAGGCAGCGGGTTTCTCCGGAGTCACACATGAAGCAAATAGTTGTTGAGAAATCGACATACCTCGACTCTGTAACACTGATGCGTGTCTCAAAAAAAGCAAGTGAGGCTGCAGGTGTTACGAATGCCATGGTCGCGATGGCGACCGACACCAATCTTGCCCTGATGGCAGAAGTGGGCTTTGACGCATCAGAAGTGCAGGATGCGACCGCCAACGACCTCATGATAGCGATTGATGCCGAAGATGAAGCTGCGCTCGAATCCACACTTGAGATGGTAAGAGGTGAGCTCAAAGGCGGCGCTTCGGGAGGAACGGAAGAATCCCGTGCTCCCGGGAGCCTTGAAAGTGCAGTGCGGGAATATCCTGAGATCAATCTCGTCTTAATATCGGTCCCCGGTCAATTTGCGGCGTACGAGGCCATGAAAGCGCTTCGCAGTGACAAGCATGTAATGATCTTCAGCGATAACGTATCGATTGAGGATGAGCGGGAGCTCAAGACCGTCGCATCCAGGCGGGGATTGCTCCTCATGGGGCCCGACTGCGGGACAGCGATCATTAACGGTGCCGGACTCGGCTTTGCCAACGGTGTGCCGGTGGGGAACATAGGTATGGTTGCCGCCTCAGGGACGGGCGCGCAGGAAGTTTCAGCGATTCTTGCGAGGAACGGGCTGGGGATGTCGCAACTCATCGGGACCGGCGGTCGTGATGTATCGTCCGCAATCGGTGGAGTGACGACCCTGATGGGTCTTAAAGCCCTGATCGACGATCCGGTAACGGAGATCATCGTCGTAGTCTCAAAGCTCCCGGATGAAAAAGTGGCAAAGAAGATTCTGAAAGCGGCACGGGGGGCTGGCAAACCCTGCATCATCTACTTCGCCGGCCAGAGCGAATCCCGGCGCGACGATAACCTTATCTTCACACGAACTCTTGCCGAGACCGCCGTGGAGACAGCAACCGCGGCAGGTGGAAGAATCTCGGGGTCGGCACAACTCGGGGACACCGCTACGGATGAGAATTTGCTGGAGCTCAGATGCACGCTTGATCCCTCACGGAAATATCTGCGGGGGCTCTTCAGCGGCGGAACGCTTGCCCAGGAGGCAGCGTTCATACTCGGTCGTTCATTCGATAAAATCCACACCAATTTGAAACTGCCGGGACTTGTGATGCTTGACGATCCCGGTGCTAGTAGCGGTCACACGATTGTGGATCTGGGTGATGATGTCTTCACACGGGGAAGAGCTCATCCCATGATCGATCAATCTTACCGGCTCACAAGACTTGCGAAGGAGGCATCGGATCCTGAGACGGCTGTTATCCTCCTCGACGTGGTGCTTGGCTATGGCTGCAATGCCGATCCTGCCGGTGAAATCGCCGGGTGTCTGGCTGGTGAGTCGGGTGGAAACCGCAAGAGTCCGGGCGGACCGATCGTAATCGCGAGCATATGCGGGACATACCAGGACCCACAGGGCTACGACCGTCAGCGTCAGGCTCTCTCTTCGGTGGGTGTTCTTGTAGCGGAGACCAACGCGCAGGCTTGTGAGCTTGCGCGCAAAGCCCTCGGAGGTCAGGCCGATGAGTGAAATCGCCAGACTCTTCGCGAGCGACCTCGTCGTGGCCAATCTCGGAAGCAAGATCTTCACTGACGCGCTCGAGCTCCAGGGCAGGCGGGCCATACAGGTTGACTGGGCAGTTCCGTGCGCGGGTGATGAGGAGCTGATCTCAATTCTAAAAACGATTCGTACGGGTGAGGTTGGGGTGGGTGGTAAGAAAGTTGCGTTACAGGACCTGGTTGATCGTGCGAATGCCGAGGCCCTCGAGCAAATAAACCTGTCACATCCATTCATCGTCGGGATAGGAAAGGCCGTAGACGAGATTCCCGGTATGGAAAAGGGCCTTATCCTGCATGCCGGGCCGCCGGTAGAGTGGGAGAGAATGTGCGGACCCATGAAGGGGGCCGTGATCGGTGCTCTGATCTATGAAGAGCTTGCCAAAGACGAAAGCGCCGCGCGGAAGATGGCTGCATCCGGCGATATAAAGTTCGAGCCCTGCCACCACCACGCAGCAGTGGGTCCCATGGCCGGTATCATATCACCATCCATGCCTGTCTGGGTTATCGAGAACAGACACTCGAGGAACAGAGCATTCTGTACGCTCAATGAGGGACTGGGCAAGGTCCTTCGTTACGGTGCCTTCAGTGCGGAGGTGATCGAACGGCTCAAGTGGATGGAAGAGGTGCTGGCCCCTGTTCTTAAAGACGCGCTCGAGATTCACGGTGAGATAGACCTCAGAACGATCATCGCCCAGGCCCTCCAGATGGGTGATGAGGGTCACAACAGGAACAAGGCGGGTACATCGCTCCTCATCCGTGAATTCGCACCCTCGATCGCCGAAGGACCGGCAGATGCCAAGGCCAAGAGTGATGTCCTTAAGTTCATGCACCTGAACGATCACTTCTTCTTAAATCTCACAATGCCGGCCGGGAAGAGTAGCCTTGATTCGGCAAGTGGTATCGAGAATAGCAGCGTAATCGTCGCCATGGCGCGAAACGGGACCGATTTCGGAATCCGTCTGAGTTCACTTCCCAACAAGTGGTTCACCGCACCCGCGCCTGAGGTCGAAGGGCTTTACTTCCCGGGTTACGGTGCAGAGGATGCGAACCCTGATATCGGCGACAGTACTATCTGCGAGACCTACGGCATTGGTGGTTTCGCCATGGCCGCAGCACCCGCGATAGTCGAGTTTGTGGGCGGCACTCCCCAGGATGCCATCAACTTCACGCTTTCGATGTATGACATCACGGTGGGTGAGAGCAAGAACTTCAGGATCCCGTCACTCGGTTTCCGGGGTACGCCGACGGGTATAGATGTGACGGAAGTCGTTGAGAAGGGTATTTTGCCCGCAGTAAACACGGGCATCGCACATAAAGACCCCGGCATCGGGCAGGTCGGAGCCGGTCTTGTCGAGCCGCCCCTTGCATGTTTTGAAGACGCTTTCAAAGCTTTCCATAAATCGCTTACACGAAGGAGGAAGAAACGATGAAGCCGGTTGAATTCGGAATGATCGATCTCACGCAGCCTTTAAGCGTGATGACGCCGCCATGGCCGACCTATGAGCCGCTTCAGCTAAAGTTCTTTAAGAGGCTTGCCCCCAATGGTGCCAACGGCCAGCTGATTACGACCAGTAACCACGTGGGTACTCACCTCGATGGACCGGTCCACTTCTGCACACACGGTGGTGACATCGCAAGCCTGCCACTTAACGATTACCTCTGCGGCCCCGGGGTAGTCGTGGACTTAAGCGACATGGCCGAGGACTACGACATCTATTCATCAAAGGATGTAGAAGACCGCGTCGAGGTCAGAGACGGTGACATCCTCATCATAAACACCGGCTATCACAAGTATGCCTGGGAACAACCGGAGGCCGACGAGATCAGGTACATGATCCGCCACCCCGGGCCCCAGATGGAGTTTGCCAACTGGTGCAAGAAGAAGAACCTCAAGTGGATCGGTGTTGACTGCGGGTCTGCCGACCATCCGTTTAACACCAAGATACGCGACTGGATGCCGAAAGAGGCCAAGAAGGCCGACGCCTACCTCAAGTCAAAGTACAGCAAGGGACTTGATGATCTCTTTCCGCCGGATCACTACCAGCTGATGCACATAGCCCTCTTCGGGATACCCATTGTGCATGCGGAGAATCTTGGTGGCGATATCGATCTTGTACTCAATCAGCGTGTGACCATAGGCTGCTACCCTTGGCGCTTCGTCAATGGCGAGTCGAGCATATGCCGTATCGTGGCTTTTGTGGATCCCGATGAGTACAAGGAGCTGATGAAGAAAAAAGATGCCATGAAGCTCACCCCCCTGGGTGACATAATCCCATAACAAAATTCGGTACCAGCTTACTAATTCTAGCGAAGACACCTAATTTCTAAGCTGGTACCGAATTCTTTTGTATGCTACTGCGCGATCACAAGTTTCCTGATATCCCGTGATCCGGGAGCGGCCAGCTGGCAGAAATAGACGCCGCTCGCGACGGCTTTTCCTCCGGCGCTGCGCCCGTCCCAGACCTCCGAGTGCTCTCCCGCACTCCGGGCTTCATCGACAAGCGTCCTGACAAGCCTGCCACGCATGTCGAACACCTTAAGACTCACTTTGCCCGCTGTTCCGATGAAGTAGCTGATCCTGGTCGAACTCGCCATCGGATTGGGTGATACCCCACGGAGCAGCGACACCGCACGTACTGCAACTTCCCCGGGCGGTTGAGTACCGGATTCCTCACAACCCGGAAGCGAAGGTATATCGGAAGAATCGGTCCAGACAAACTGGAAACTCACCCAGTCATCACAGTCGACATCTCCATCATCGTCGAAATCACCTGCGGCACACGCCGAGTCAACCGGACCACCGCCGGCGCCGGTGAGGCACGCGGCGAACTGGTAGAAGTCGGCTGAATCGATATCGGCATCCTCATCAAAATCACCCGCCCGGCCGTTTCCGACTACGGCATCGATCTGGCCCAGGTCGTTTGTGACGGTGGCACCGGCTGCCAGGATCTGATACATCGAGCTATCGAGGTACTGTCTGAAGTCACTCGTTGAATCCGCCGGATCGGCGCTGGGGTCAGGCCAGGGCGGTGAAAAGCCGTTATCGATAAAGGCCGGAATCAGGATATTGGTAACAGCCCATATGTCGGCGGCAACGGGATCGATGCAGGCGATGAGTTCTTTTCTCTTAGTGGCAATAACGTAACTGCAGGACGGTCCGGCAGTGGGAACGGCATTGATGTAGATCGCATCGATGATGTTAAGGTCCGCTAACTGTATTTCTCCCAGCTGGGCCCCGAGAATCCCGGTCCGGGTCGCACCATGCGAATTCGTACCCAGGGCATCGCTAACCACACCCATGTAGTTCTTGACGGCGGAGGTAGCACCGTAGACCGCGCCGTGGGCCTTGAGCACAGGAACATTGATAAACTTGAGATGCTCGCGGTCATAGGTCTCACCCACCGGATCCCAGATGCCGTGCTTGAGACTTATATAGGTACCCGCATCGGTCTGGAACTTGGGATATGATACGCGGCCATTAACCTCTGAGTTGTAGTCATACAGGATATAGCCGTCGGTCATATCGGCATCAGAATACTCACTGACGGATGTTCCCCGCACGGCAGTCCAGTCATAGTGGGATACGTTGTAGCCGAGGTTCTGGAAGCCGACCACCACATCATGCGGGGACCGGGTCTTATCCTTGGCGTTATTCTGGTCACGATCGAAACCCGCGATCGATACAAACTGGGCGTTCTCGCATACAACGATCTCGCCAGCGAATGAGTCCGGATGGTCGACGATGCGGCGTATGAGTCCTGCAAGCAAATCGGTATTAGTACCGCCCCGCTGGGTCCACTGGTAGTTTATCTTTATGACTATGGTATCGTCGGTCCCGATGATTCCATCAGGTCCTGACGCGAGTGAGTCGGTGGCCGAGTCGTAGAATTTGAGTCCGCCCCGTCCCATAAGAACCATGAGGTTATCAAGACCGATGAACCGGTCGCCGGTCGGCTTTACCTGACAATCGACGACATTATAGAGGTCTGCACGGTAAGAACTGGGGGCGTAGAGCACGGGTCCGCCGTACTCGGCCACACCCGCTCCGGGAAATGAGCTGAGCTGGGATACGACAAGAATCGAGACAAGTGCAACCGCTCCAATCCCGATGGGTGTTCGCAACCACGCCCCGAGCCGCCGTCTGGCAGCGAAGAGAGCTCCTGCTACAGGTATACCCAGTGTCAGTGTTGCAGTTGACATCGCCGCCTGCTGGCATGGATAAGTCAAGCGACTCGGCTTGGTACCGGTTCGCAGCACGAGCCAGCAGAGCGCGAGAATTCCTGTGACAAGCGAGCTACCCAGAAACCAGCGCCTCCAAAAGGGGTGACGCCGGTTAGACGGGTGTAAGCTCCTGGCCTCGTGTTTCCTTGCCCGGTCTGGAGTGTGGTGGGGTGCCATGGTTATTCCTCCTCTTACAGGGGGTCTGTAAAGATATTATACCAAACACTGCGGCGTTTGGCACGGGGTGGATGACATGTTTCCGGGGCGATTCTCGGTTGCCGGACCGCCTGTGAAGAGGCTCTTTCAGTGACAGGCTGCTAATCTCCTTCCGTGGGTCCAGTGAGTCCGGAATCAGCAAACTGTCACCGAGCTATCTATTTGCTGAACACCACCCGCTGGGTGGTATTGAATGAACCAGCCTCCATTGTCACAAAGTAGATTCCCGGAGCCACCGGTTTCCCGTCTGCTTCCTCTCCCGTCCATGCTGCCGCATGACTTCCCTGTGGGAACACTCCGCTCACCAGAGTGGTAACCAGATGTCCACGAACGTCGTAAACCGATAGATCCACATGCTGGCGTTCACTCAGTATGAACTCAAACTGCGTCTCATGCGTAAACGGGTTCGGCTGCGGCCTCATGAGAAAGGCAGGATGGCTTGATGCGATCATCTCCTGATCGATGCCAGACCCACAGTCGACCTGGCGGTAAATGGCATAGACAACCCAATCACCCGTGACTCCGAGGATACATGCATCAAACCAGCCACCAGGGATCGCAAAGACCACGTTCTTGCCTGCCTGGCAGGTGTTGCCGTCATGCACCATGCTGGGTGCAAACGGATCCCCGGAATTGCTGTTCAAGAACTCCAGCGTGACCGTGAATGGTCCAGAGTTGACTATTATATCACCGGGAAGCGGTTCTAAATCGAATACGTTTATGAAGCCATCGTTGAGGACCGGGCCCGGGAGGGTGGCAATCGGCGCCCCGGGATTGGGGAGGCCCGCCGCATAGACGTGGATGCCCTGCTCGAGCGACTGTGGCGCTCCTCCAAACTGGGATCCCCAACCGATACCGACACGCAGGATCTCAATAGGGTAGTGCCCGGCGGGCGCATCCAGTATGGCTCCCGCTTGCTCCCCGGGAATGAAGCACGGGCATACGACCATACCGCCTCCGGCGTAGTTCTGAAGCGGGGGTTCCTCGGGGCACTGACCGACCGCGACAGCGGAAGTGATTGAGAGCGTGGCAATTAGCATAACAAAAGGAAGCATAATGCGTATCATTGGAGATCCTCCTTGTACAGAGCTCCGGTTACGGCAGGTAGGCAATGTCACCACGCAATGCTTGATGTGACCGTATACTAGTATAGCACAACTCATGCCGCGCCTTCAACTGCTTTCTTCAAGTCCTGCATAACCTTCAGATGCCGGGCACCGCCCAAACGTTTCGAGTCCTGTTTGGGGACCCGTGCGGAACGTGTCAGCGAAACTGATGGTTTCGGTCTGATCCCTCACAGAGTGGCCGTGTTGTCAAGAACCCGTATGACACTGCGGGGGACTGGTGCGCTTCTTGACAACTCGTTGGGAGTATGATAATCCAGTTGTATCTTGGGTGAGTTCGTGCACGGAGCTCAACGAGGAGGCACTTGATCATCTGTTCCTGTTACCGCAGATCGATTTCAAGAGGCTGAATGAGATGAATCGAAGAGAACACTGGGAGAAGGTCTACTCAACCACACCGACCGAGAAGGTCGGTTGGTACGAGCCGCACCTGCAGACTTCCCTGGCGTGGATTGCAGATCTCGGTTTGGCCAAGGACGTTCAGATCATTGACATCGGTGGTGGCGCATCTACGTTGATCGATGACTTGTTGAGTGAGGGCTATGAATTGATCACGGTGCTCGACTTATCGAAGAGTGCTCTCTCGTCGGCTAAAGAGCGGTTGGGCAAGAGATCCGAGCCGGTCACATGGCTTGAAGGAGATATAACCTCGATCGATTTGCCCACTCATCACTATGGACTATGGCACGATCGGGCGGTGTTCCACTTTCTCACGCTGCCTGAGCAGCAGCGACAGTATCGTGACAGCCTTCTAAAGGCGTTGCAACCTGGTGGCCACCTCATAATCGGTACGTTTGCGCCAGAAGCACCGCCGAAGTGCAGCGGCCTGCCGGTCCAACGGTACAATCCTGAACAGCTGGCCGGCACGCTGGGTTCGGAGTTCGAGCTTAAGCGGCATCAGCAAGAGATGCACCTTACACCGAGCGGCGTAGAGCAAATGTATCTTTATTGCCACTTTCAGAGATCAGACTGACCTCTTGGCCTTCCCCAATGGCGATTTGCGACAGATTTGGTTCGACGGAACGCCATATGCAGGTCTGATCGCAGGTCCACCGGGACCGGTTACCGGGGTTGGGGATGTCTCAGCGACATCATATGACAGCGTTTATGTTATCAGAGCAGACTACCTATTCTGGGAGTGGGACCATGGCAACTGGGAAGGTCCATGTGATATTCCCGGGCTGGACCCCACACCAAGGGCGTGGTAAATCCTGCCCGATGGGAGTGGTGATGCCCCGACCATTCAGGCAGGGATCGACTCCGCGTCTCACGTGGACACGGTGGTCGTTGCCTGCGGTACCTACTACGAGCACGACATCGAGCTGAGCTGGGGGGTAACCCTCAGGAGCGAAACCGGTGCCCCTGACTGCGTAATTATCGATGCTTCTAGTCCGGGTTACGGGGGTGGTATTTACATGAGGTGGGACTGTCATCCCACCATCACCGGCTGTGTAATCTCGGGCAATACGGCTGATTATAAAGGTGGTGGTATCATCTGCAGGCAGGGCTCGAATGCGACAATCAGCGGCTGCGTGATTGCAAATAACACCGCTGGTACCAGAGGCGGCGGGCTCTGGTGTCACCTCGATGCCGATCCTGTCCTTGACAGTTGCACTTTCTACGGCAACGCGGGAGGAGACTGGGTGGGATGTATCGCGGGTCAGGGGGGGATCAACGACAACTTCTCTGGAGATCCTTTGTTCTGTGACCCGGATAGCCTTGATCTCAGATTGGAAGCTGGATCCCCATGTCTGGATGCGCCGGGCTGCGGTCAGGTTGGGGCTTTTGGTGACACTTGTGAAGTTTCGGCAGTTCCGGGTGATGAGACGGGTCGGGTGACGTTCGGGTTGCTGGCAAACCGGCCCAATCCATCGGCGCTCGCGACCGAGATCGTCTTCTCGCTGTCTGAGCCGGCCCGAGCAACACTTGCAATACATGATGCCACAGGCCGCAGGATAACCGTACTTGCTGACCGTGGGTACGAGCCGGGTGTTCACCGCGTTGTCTGGGACGGAAAGGATTCGTCAGGCCACCCTGTCTCTCCGGGTGTATATTTCTGCCTGTTCGAGGCCGGTGACCGGTTTGCCAATCAGAAGATAGTGCTTGTGAAGTAGTGCGTGAGATACCGGCCGTGCAGGATCATTGACGAATGCATGAAAACATGTGAGAGTCCCTATGTGAAGAGAGCAATCATCATTTCATTAGTTGGGGCCGTAGCAGTTGCCGTGGTGCTTGTAGTTCTACTTCGGCGAGCAGCAGTAGAAGACATCACGTATGATACGGAGAGGAGAACTCGCGAGATAGACAGCATGACAATGGTCTATATACCTGCGGGCGAGTTCGAGATGGGTAGCAGTTTCCTCGAGTCGATCGTGTTCACGAAGTCGAAGTTGTTTCTCTTCCCTGATCAGCGTCCGAAACACAGGGTCTACCTGGATGCCTACTGGATCGACCGGACCGAAGTCACCGTGGGGATGTTCAAGCGATTTGTTGCTGCAACAGGGTACAGGACCAATGCGGAACGAGGGGACTGGGGGAAGCCATGGACTGAGGGCCCGAAGGAAACTGAGTGGCCCATGACACCCGGTACCGACTGGCTGCATCCACAGGGTCCGGGCTCTACAGCAGAGGACGATCACCCGGTAACGCAAGTCAGTTGGCAAGATGCTATGGCATACTGTGAGTGGGCTGGCGGTCGGCTCCCGACCGAAGCTCAGTGGGAAAAAGCCGCAAGGGGGACGGATGGACGACGGTTTCCCTGGGGTGATGACTTTTGCGGTGATTTCCTGAACTACTGTGATACCCGGTGTCCTGTTGAGAGATGGCGGGATCCAGACTTTGATGACGGCTATTCCCACACAGCGCCAGTGGGAAGCTACCCTGAGGGTGCTAGCCCGTATGGCGTGCTGGATATGGCCGGTAATGTTTGGGAATGGGTATTTGACTGGTATGATAAGGATTACTACAGTGTTTCTCAGTACCGAAACCCGGCTGGGCCGGATGCCGGAAATGTCAGGGCGATGCGTGGTGGGGCGTGGTATGATGGCGAGCCTGAGGGTTGGGTGAATTGTGTTGTACGGCATCAGAATCCTTCGTATGACCGTTATGAGGATGTTGGTTTCAGATGTGTAATTCCTGCGGAAAACAGAGATGATAGATCTGTTGATTGACATTACTCGACTTCACGCACCCCTTGTTCATCGGAGATCCGAATGACAGAAGAACGCAACACCAGTACCGCTTCCGATATCATCGTTTCTATCTTGTGCATTATCTTTCTTACCCCAGCACTCTCGCGAGCCTGTTCTGTTTTCTCGCTGTCGACGGAAAGGGCAGTGGTCTATGGGCAGAATCTCGACTGGCATACACCCTTTCCGGGTCAGGTGGTCGTGAACAAGCGGGGGATAGGAAAGATGATCCTGCCCTGGAAGGGATCGTGGCCCGCGCCCGCCGATAGCGGAGTCGTCACATGGGTGTCTCGATATGGTTCTGTGACCTTTACCTGTTATGGTAGGGATTTCATCGAGGGCGGAATGAATGAGGCCGGTCTCATGATCGACGAGACAAACCTCACAGCGATCTATCCACCGGATGATGCGCGACCGGGGGTTTCGTGTCCGCAATGGATGCAATATCAGCTCGATAACTTCGCCGGTGTCGATGAGGTTCTGGAACATATTGACGATCTAAGACCTGATGGTGAAGGCTGGCACTACTTGATTGCGGATAGCAGCGGAGCTTGCGCAGTGGTTGAGTATCTGAGTGGACAGCCAACCATATACACTGGAAACGACATCGAGATTTGTGCTCTGACCAACACAACCTACGGACAGGCCCTCACTCACATACCTCTCGATGCTGCCTTTGGCGGTGAGATCGACATTGCGGCCGGCAGCGACTCATACGGCCGCTTCGTTCGGATGGCAGCACTCCTCCGAGACTACGTTCCGGAGCGAGATGGCAGCGCGTATGACTACGCTTTCCACATTCTTGAAGAAGTCAGCTGCGATGAGACATTACGGTCGGTTGTCTATGATTCAGGGCTCCGCAGGGTTCTCTGGACATCGCAGGATAATACGTCGGTCCGCTGGCTTGACCTCAGGACACTCGACCTCTCGGGTGACACACCGACCCAGGTTCTCGATGTGGAAGTGGGTGGTGCCGGTGATGTGTCTTCATTGCTTGGGGACTATACTGTCGAGGGGAACCGGGCTCTTGTTACTGCGGTGCTAGGCACCGCAATAGACGATTCAACGGTCATTGCTGAACTAGGACGACGGGGATTGACACTTGACAGCGCCCTGGAGATGATCGCGAAGCATCCTACTGGATACTGTTTGAAAGCGAAGTGAGTGTATAGTAACCAGGAGACTCACATGTCACTAAACGATCTAGTTCCCATTCTTCAGATTTCAATCGGTCCGGTTATCCTGATCTCGGGAATCGGGCTGCTTCTTCTCGCCATGACGAATCGGTTCGGCCGAATAGTCGACCGGGTTCGGCAGCTCTCCCGGGACCGGCGGTGCGATGATAACGCTGACACGGATAGGATAAGCGCACAGCTCAAGGTACTCTCACGACGGGCCCGTATTGTAAGGACGGCGATTGCCCTTGCCGGTGTGAGTGTGCTTCTTGCCGCATTGTTCATTATTGTCCTCTTTGCAACCTCGCTCTTTCACCTGGATATCGTATGGTGGATCAGTGGATTGTTTGCCGGCTGCATGGTGTGCCTGATCGTATCCCTGCTCTTCTTCATAGCGGACGTAAACATATCGCTTACAGCGCTCAAACTTGTGTCAGGTGTGAGGGATGACAGGGAGGAGTAATGTCAGGCAGAGACGCAAGGGACCTCATTCGTAGATATTACGAAGCATGGGCTGCTCAGGACCGGGACAGGGGTCAGCGAGATCGTGGTTGTCACCAAACTAGAAAAAGGGCCCCGAGGGGCCCTTTCGGTTTTTGCTACTGGGACGAAGCCTACCAGGAATTCCGGCTTCCCGACATTCTCCCGCGATCGCGTCCCCTGTTGTTCTCCCGAGGACGTGCCTCGTTGACGTTGAGCGCGCGACCTTTCAGGTCCATGCCGTTGATAGCTTCGATAGCTGCTCTGGCCTCGTCGTCCTTGGCCATCTCCACGAAGCCGAACCCGCGGGAACGGCCGGTGAACTTGTCACTGATGACATTGGCACTTGCCACTTCACCGTGGGCCTCAAACGCCTGCTTGAGATCGTCTTCGGTGACTTCGTACGATAGATTGCCAACATAGATATTCATTCTCGTCTCCTATACTTAACACTGAACAGTTTTTACTGGGATTCGACTTGAGCATGCCTGGACGGGTTATTCAGCCGCATCAGATGATTCCAGCAGGCCTTAAGTTCTTCCGAGCGCAGATCTGTTCGCCTTAGTCCGAAAAAAACTACTTCTTCCTATATTCCTTTTTTAAACTTCCGCTCTTCCAGATCCGGTCCTTTTCACCTCCACGCCTTCGAAAATCTGGTCGGTACTTCCGTTCGCGGCTGATTCACTCACAGTCTGCTTTCTGACTTCACTCAAAAAGCGCACAAACTGTGACTGTTGGAACTTACTAAGTATATCGGCCTAAGTCAAGCAGAAAAGAGGAAATCCTTGATTATGAGAAATCGGTGGTGTGGGGAAGTGGTATAATGACATAATAGAGAGAGACTTAGATCGATACCGGAGGAGGGCAAGATCATGTGTGAATTCTGCCTCAAACACGGTGAAGGGAAGAAGTGGTATCTGGAGGCGAAGAACTATTCTGACGATCTCTTGAGCGATATCCGGCGCCGGCGGATGATTGAGGAGTTCTTCACAAATCCCGGATCACTCGGGCAGGACTTGGTTCGGCTCGGCAAACTCGAGAAGGCTCCGGGCTTTATCAGGAACCTGGTAAAACGGGCGGTCGTAAGGCGTCAGAAGAAGGAGCACTTCGGACAGGTAGTCCCGATTGAGGAGGTCGAACAGATCTTTGACTTCGTCGGTTCCATTGTGCGCGTAGCATGTATCTGCAGGCATATCACGCTTGGCGAGGAGAAGCGGTATTGCTACGGGATAAGTCTCGCCCCGGACGGCGGCAAGCTGATTGAGATCCTCCGGGGTATCGACGACAGCTTTCTCACGGGGCCGGACGACACTGGATTCGAAACACTTACCAAGGATGAAGCCATATCCGCTTTTAAAGAACACGAACACGACGGTCTCTGTCACACAGTGTGGACCTTCCAGGCACCCTTTATCGGTGGGATATGCAACTGTGACCGCTCGGACTGCCTGGCGATGAA
>JALGZP010000113.1 GCA_025774845.1 bacterium | reverse complement strand
AGGCCCGCGAGAACTTCGATATCCGAAACACCTGCACCAAGTGCTATGTTGCAATCAGATCCTCAACGGAAAGATCGCTCGTGAGGCTTTTCCGTGACAGTGTCGAGGCCTACAAGCAAATCCACTAGAGTTGAGGCCGGTCAAGAGCGACTGGCTGCAAGGCACGCGACGTCCCAAGAGCGAGGCGTACCTTCACGTACGTCGCAGCGACATGGGACGAGCGTAACGCATCAGGCGGGTGTTCTTTACCGGCTGGTTCATTTCTCGTCAAGGAGATAAAGTTGCCATAAATCGTGGCTGCTTGTGTGGAGAAACGGGGCGATTGCGAGTTTGCCGGTCTTGCCTATGCTTTTCTCAAGGAACTTCAGCTCTGTGAGTTTCTCCCTTGTCTCAGGGTCGGTGGGCACACGGAATCCCGCCTCCCTCATCAGTAGAATACCCTTTGCCCGGACTGCCAGTTCGAGGTGGACTCTCAAGAAACACAACATGTCCGCTACGACTTCTCCCGGGAATCTACTCTGGAGCGACGTGAGATACTCCCCTATTCGGGTCGTCGAAATCGTTCCCGTGGTGACATAACTGAGCAGCTGTACATCCGAATCCAGTCCGACCTCGAGCCAGTTCCGGAGAATTCTCTCACTCTGAGTAAAAGTGATCACAACCAGCACCGGCAGGATTATCAGCTGGGCGATCGCGTAAATGTGGGGAAGCAGAAAGAAGTGATTGAAGAACGAGTGGATCGCAATAGCGATCAGGATGCCGGGCAGAAACACATGAAATCCTCCCCGGGCATAACGGTCCGACCGGTTCTTGGCAAGCACGGCAAAGATCGCCGTCGTACCGCCGTGCATTACTGCCGTGCCGAAACCGCGTATGATCCAGGCGAAGAGATTCGCTTCCTCAAGCGAGCGCAGATAGTAGATATTCTCGATAAACGCAAAGCCGGCCCCCACGGCAAAACCGCATATCGCAGCGTCCACCATGAACCCGAGCCGTCTTCTGCTGATCAAGTATATCAGGGGCGCAGCCTTGAGCAGTTCTTCAAGGACCGGCGCGATGTATCTCGAAAACGTGACGATATCCATACCGAGAAGTCTCTGGACCGGAGCGTTCACAAACATCAGCACTACCGCAGCCATGCAACCGATGATTATGGTCTGGGCGATCAGACGGACACTGACCAGCTTAAAGCTGTCCAGAAAGATAAGACCGGCCAGAAAGGCGAATACCGGCGGCAGGCTGACGCAGATTCTGATTAGATCTATCACAGTATCTTCAGCGAGACCATGAACTCATCCGTGAGTTTCCGGTCGCGCTCCAGAGCGGCGGCATAGCCGAATGACAGTGTTGAGTTGAGAAGCGAGAACGTGACAAGCCTGAAATCGATCTGCCCACCGACGTTCAACAGTTCTCTCCTGCCACCATCCCAGTTGGGATTGGTCACGATCCCCGATGAAAACAACGCGAGTCTTGCCCACCTGAAATAGGCGCTTGTCAGACCCAGCCGCTTGAATCTAGCTGGTGGAAGCAGCAACTCCACCATCAGCTTGCCGTAGTTTTTCCCGCCGACCGCGTTGAGTTCGCTGCCCGGGAAACTGTAGTAATCCCTGTAGCGCTTGATCCCCCGGCGGTCCACCCAGTTGTTTCCAAAACCGCCGAAATAGAAATTCCCGAACGGACTCTCCCCATCCCCGAAAGAATGCCCTGCGGAACTCCGCAGCCAGAGCGACCAATGGTCGGCCGGAAGAAGAAAACCGTAATCGAGCGTCGCATACACCCGGGGAAAGTGCTCAGAGTTGACATAGACATTGCTTGCCTCGAGCTGGGCTTTCACACCTTTCTCGTAATCGGCCGCGCCGAGTGTCGCATCCACATTCTCATAGCCGAGTGCGGCCATATATGATAACGATTTGTCATAGGACGCAGCCACATTCTGATAATCCGGGAGCCGTTCAAGTCCGGCGTAGCCTGATACGCCGACGTTCAGATCAAGCTTCCTGGGCTCCTCCCAGAAGAGGGATCTGTGATAACCGACGGCAGCGGAATGACCCTTCAGACTTGTCTTAGTAGGACCGAAGAGATCATAGAAATCAGCATTGTTGTATGAGTAGTCGACATTCCAGTTCCAGTAGCTGTATGAAAAGCCTACATGCAGCCTCTCTTCTTTGGGCAGTTGATCTACCGGAGAGTATGTACCTGTCAGGTGAGTATTGCTTATTCCCAGCATGTCCTCAAAGTTGAATCGCATACCAACAGCCACATAGTCCTTGTAGCCCGCAACAACCGGATACGCCGATACCAGCTCGCCTTCAGGCGGCAGACGGTAATCTTCCGGGACCGTCGTCACTGAATCGGCCTCATCCTTCGCCTGCCCCGTCAGGCTCCAGGTGGTCACGACGGGGTGTCTCTTGACTATTTCCTGACCCAGATACTGTATTGCAGCTGCCCTCTCGATCGGCTGACTCGATATCATACCGGGGACGAATCCCTGTCCCGTGTACTGAAAAACGACCAGCGAATCATCCGAGACCGGCAGAGGTCTGAAAAAGCCGGTTTCGCAGTTGCTTATGAGATCCATGTCCTTCTCGCGGAGATCATACCGGTAGATGTTTGAAACACCGCTATAGTAGGAGGAACCATAGAGATAGTTGCCGTCGGGAGAGAATACGAAATTGGCGGGTGTACTGTTCTCAAAGTCAAACAGGACATCGTATGACCCGCTCCCCATGAGCAGCGATTTCGTCTCCATCCCAATCAGCTCGAGGTGCATTCCGCTGATGTCCGTTAGTGCGCCGGTGAGATACCGGCCATCGGGAGAGATATCCAGGTCGAAGATATCGTGACCATAGGGAAACGAATGAACATGATTCCATTCTTCGTAAGGATGTGGGATACGGACGATTGTCGAGAGGCCGTTATAGTGACGGACTCCCCATATCGACCTGTCGGACCGGTTGAAGGCCAGATCGCCTGTCCTCACATCTTTGACCAGCATCTCGGTCTTACCGGTCCCGATGTCGACCGCGACAAGGTCCCGGTAGCCTGCATTGTCTGTCGTCAAGAAAAGCGTACCGGAGTCGGGGTCGTACGCCAGTGAGGTAACATAGTAAAGTGCCGCCCCTCTGACTTCGCAGATCTTCTCGAGTCCGCCTGTGTCGATATCCAGGGCGGCGATGTGTGCAGTCTCACCGGGATAGAGAAGAGCCGCATAGATTCTTCTCTCTGTGGGACTGTAGTAGCCCCGGGAGACAGAGCCAAGGGCATGGGGCGAGAGCGGACGGAACTCGGTGGTGGGGTGAGACCGGATCCTCTCAAGGTTCGCCTCCTGCCACTCGTGCTCCCATTCAACCCATCTTGACCATTCGTCAGATAGCGAAACCCCGTATACATTCTTGAATTGAGAGCTGAAGTACCGCTTGCTGTCATCCGTACGTGTAACCCAGTTGATCAAATTCTCCGGACCGTGTGTCAGCGCGAGATAGCTGAAGAAACGGGTTCCATAGAGATAAGAGTTTGCACCGACCTGGAAATCCGATGCGGTTCCTTCCGACTCCAGTCCCACAGCGTTGTAAATGTAGCTCCCATCCCGGATCTTGGTGCGGAAGACCATCTCATCGTAGGCGCCGAGGGCACGACCGAGCCCACCTGCCATCCACGTTTCCATAAAGACGGCGATCCCTTCGTGATACCACCGGGGGCAGTACCATCTTGGAACGGTCAGGTAGCTGTAAAGCATGGAGACGGGATCCTGGGCGGTAGCAGACACTTTCCCGAAGAAGATCGATCGAAAGAAGTCATCGGTACCTGATGCCTTGTCACTGCATACCACATGGACCATCTCATGGTTCATAAGCCAGTTCATCCGCTCATTGGCCGGTCGAGTCTCGTAGACATAGCTGAAGGGCGCTATATTGAGGGCCATACGGTTACGCGGGACCGCGCCCGTCCCCCCCGTCCCGTAGTCATAGAAGTCCTGGAGCAGGATGGTGACTTTCTCGTCCGAGTCATAGTCAAAGAAGTCCCGATGGTACTCGAGAGAGCGCTCATAGCGGTTGACAACGTGCGAGGTCATGTACTCAAGAGCCTTCCCGGTATATATCAGGTTGAGATCTTCTGTCTCAAGCTTGTAGAGCTGCCCATAGAGTACATGAGGCAGGAGGATGAGGATTAAACCCACCGGTATGCATACTCCCGACATCCTTCGCATGGTCATACTCTCATAGCCTCCCGGTCAGAATACCACGGCAGTACGATGTTGTCCGGCCAACCAACTATAATGGGAGATACCACACTCATCGTGTGGTATCTCCTCTCTTGGATCGTTGTCAGCTCTACCCGATCCGTCTCACGACGATCCTACCGCCCGGGCTTAGTGAGCAACCTGGCCCTCGACTCGGGCCTCTTCATCACCCCGATGAAGTTGGCATCGGCCATAAGACCTGCACACTCAGGCTCGGCCATGAGCGCCATCAGCTTAGGATCACCAAAGAGTTTCTGAAATCTCCACGGACGATCACCGAGGGAGGCGACGAAGCCAGCATCCGCGAAGAGCTTCTGAAATCTCCATGGACGATCATTCAACACCGTCGTCAGGTTCTGATCGGCAAAGAGCTTCTGAAATCTCCATGGACGATCGCTGAGCACCGCCGTCATTTCCTCACCGGCAAAGAGCTTCTGCCATCTGTATGGACGGTCGGCCAGATCGGACGTGAAGTCGGCATTGGCAAAGAGCTTCTGGAATTTCCACGGACGGTCGGCAAGCACCTTCATGAAGTCCGCATCCGCGAAGAGCTTCTGAAATCTCCACGGACGGTCACCGAGCGTTGCGGTGAAATCCGAGTTGGCGAAGAGCTTCTGAAATCTCCATGGACGATCACTGAGCACCGCGACCACATTAGGATCGGCAAACAGCTTCTGAAACCTCCACGGACGGTCATTGAGCACCGTCTGGAAGTGCGAGTTGTCAAAAAGCATCTGCCATTTCCACGGGCGGTCACCGAGCTCCGCCGCGAACTTGGGATCGGCAAAGAGCTTCTGCCATCTGTATGGACGGTCGGCCAGCACCCCCATCACCTTCGGCTCGGCCAGAATGGCCACGATATCCGGATCCGCAAACAGAGCAGAGATCTCCGCGTCCGCGAAAAGCTCCGCTATCTCGGGATCTGCAAGGACTGCAGCTATCTCGGCTTCGCCAAGGATCTCTCCTATTTCCGCATCGCCGAACAATGCTGCCACCTGTGGATCGGCAAAGAGCTTCTTCCATCTCCACGGACGGTCGGCAAGCACCTCCATCACATCCGCGTCGGCAAAGATCTTCTGCCACCTCCACGGACGGTCGGCCAGTACCTCCATCAGCTCCGGGTCACTGAAGATGGCTGCAACGTCCGCCTCAGCAAGGATAGCACCTAACTCCGGGTCACCCAGGAGGGCCGCCATCTCGGCATCGGCAAACAGCATTTGCCACTTCCATGGACGGTCAGCCAGCCCATCGGTGAAGTTCGGGTCGGCCATGACTGCCTGAAACGCAGGGTCAGCCAGCAGGTTCTGAACGTCATCACGCTGAAGCAGCGCATGGAATTCAGCATCCTCAAGGATGGGATGACAACCACGACCACTACCGCCACACCGATTATCACAGCCCATCGTCCGTGCTTACTCGGCCTGCCGGAATTTTCCGTCATCTCGATCCCCCCCTTTCCTTTCACGGTTCAATTCGCAATCCAATTTCCTACCTCCTCTTCTTTCCCCCACACCCTAATTACAAAACAGAGTCCAAAATGTTGGCACCGAAGCCATCATTTCCCATTTTCACCCAGCTTTTCCCCAACGGGCGCTGTTCCAGGCTCCGGTGGTATATCAAACCTGTGGCTGTGGATAGTCTCACCTGAGACCATTATCCTAAGGTCTACAGAAACGGCCGAAGCCGTCTGCTTGACGAATGCCAGCATAAACTCCGCTGCCCCGGACCCCGAGGCCCTGACGCAGCCGTCGTCTGTCTCAAGGACAATCTCCCCATAATCCAGAGGTTTCAGACCGTTGAAACCCATCTGCGCGGGGTCGTACAGCAGCAGGACTTCGAACGCGTCTGTGCTCTCGAGTATAACCTCAAACCTCAACAGGTCCTCAAACCGCAACAGGTTCACACTTCCCGTAGCCTCCGGCATGTCTACCGGCATCCGTTCTACCGGCGCGAAGCGCGACTCTTCACTGATACCGATAGTACCGTACATCTCTCTGACGTCGGAGCCGTACCTACCCCCGGGTGTGGTCAGAAACACGGAATACACCACCAGCCCCACGACCATACCGAGGGCGAATGCGGACACCAGCCGCGGTTTGAGGCCTACTTGTCTGGCTTTAAGCAGGAACCGCATCACAGGCCGGCTTTCCCTGGCCTGATATCGGGTGAAGTCCACCGAATTCATTATGCGCTGTTTGAGGTGCCCGGGCGGCTCAACGTCACTGACCTGCCTGAGTAGATTGGAAGTCTGCAGAACCTCTCTATAGAGCTTCTGCGCACCCGGGGTCTTTCGCATGTACTGATAGAGCGCTTCTCTCTCGCCCGCGCTTATGGTCCCTGCTGATTCCTTGTCTATCAGTTCAATGTACTCTTGCTCATTCATTTCCGATTATCCCTCGTGTGACCAGCACCTTCCTCAGAAGTTGCCTGCCTGTAAACAGCCGGGATTTGACCGTTTTCTCGGGGATCTCAAGGATGTCACTCATCTCCTTGTAGGATAGATCCCTGAAATGCTTCAGCACAACGACCACGCGGTAGGTGGGATCGAGCTCCGTCAAGGCTTCCCCCATCTTCTGACTCAACTCGTTATCGCTGTACACCTCGTCCGGTGTTCTGCCTTTGGAAACCATGTCGGCAGTCAACTCGGTCATGCGCTTCCGCTGATTGATGTGATTCAGCGCCTCGTTGATCGCTATCCGGTAGAGCCAGCTGAAAAACCTGTACTTGGGATTAAACGAATTCATCTTCTCGTAACTCTTGATGAATACGATCTGGGTGATGTCCTCCGCCGCGTCAAAGTCATTAACCATCCTGTACGCCACGTTGAACACCACCTTTTGGTATCGATTCACCAGTTCTCCGAATGCTTGCTCACTGCCCTCCAAGCACTCCCTTATGAGGTCTTTATCGTTGCGTTCCATATGAAGTACAGTGCAGGACTCGAAAAGTTGGCCGTTTTTTGCAGCCAGAGTCCTTGCCGGGAAACCTCCTGCCCTTCAGGGCAAATTCCACTGCCCCCTGTCGGGCACCACGCACTACGGCCCTCCGTGCCGGGCGCCCGCGTCTGCTACCTCTGACTATTCGATCTCGAAGATCATGTCGAAGCCCGCGTATTGGAAAACTTCTCGGATATGCTTGTTCATGTTTTTCAGTTTGAGCTTATGACCGGCCTCACTCAGTCGCTTCTGCGTGCTCAGGAGCACGCTCAGGCCGCCGCTGGAGATGTATTCCAGATTCTCGAAGTCCACCATGCAACTCTTGTCTACCTTGTCAAACTCAGCCTGTGCTTTCTCCACCTGGGAGGCATCAAACCGCCCTGACAGCGCAACCACATCACCCTCGCGAAACTCTGCGCTAAACATTTGCGTTCCCCAGGTCCTTTATCAACGTGATCTTGCTCTGCCTGTTCTTGTATTCGTAGTTGATCTTGTCTACCATGCGCTTCACCAGGTGGACCCCCAAACGGCCGATCGGACGCTCATTGAGCGGCCGGCCGGTGTCGTACTCATCGGCTTCCGTGATATCGAACGGCTCGACATCTGAGTCCGTCAGAGAGACCGTCAGACTTTCACCGGCTTTCTCGAGGCCGATCAGGATTTCCCTGCCCCCCCCGACGTTGTGTCTTACCATATTAACGAAAAGCTCTTCAATTGCAAGGCTGAGTTTGAACATATGACCCTCGGAGACACCATTCTCAGCCCCAAATTCAGATATAAAGGTGAAAATGTCGTCAAGTGCATCCATTTTCCTTTTGAAACGCCTCTCCATCCTCATTCCAGCCGCTTGACGACGACAGCCGTCACATCGTCCATCTGCGGAAGCTCCCCTGCATGCAGCCGGACTGCTTCCACAATCCTCTCCACCAGACGCTCTGCGGTATCTCCGGAATTGGCCGTGACCAGCTCGGCTAACCTTGCTTCTCCGAAGGGCTTCTCTTGCTTGTCGATCGCCTCTGTGATTCCGTCCGAAAACACAAGCAGTATGTCTCCCGGATCAAGCGTGACCCTGCCTTCCACGTAGGTGGCCTTACCCATGCAGCCAAGAGCAACTCCACCCACCTCCAGCCGCTTCAGCCTTTGATCCGCCTTGAACAAAAGAGGCCGGTTGTGACCGGCATTGGCATAGCGCAGCTCATGAGCCCTCCCATCAAGCATGGCATAGAAAAGCGTCACAAACCGGTCCGGGTTCATGCCCATGAGCAGGTGTTCGTTCGACCGGCTCAGGCACTCCTCGGGGCAGAGACCCTGCAGGACATTTCCCCTGAGCGTGGCCTGTATGTTTGCAACCAGCAGGGCCGCAGGCATACCCTTGCCCGAGACATCTCCAAGACAGATACCCAGGCCACCCTCATCCCCCGGGATGAAGTCAAAATAGTCGCCTCCCACATCCTTGGCAGGTATACTCCTGCCCCAGATTTCATAGCCCGGGATGTCAGGTGCAACCTGGGGAAGCAGACCCACCTGAATCTTATAGGCAATCTTCATTTCCTTCTGCATGACCTTGAGGGCCTGTTCCTCCTCATAGAGACGGGCACTCTCGATGACCTGTGCCGACTCGGTCCCGATAATGCTCAACAGTCGCTTGTCGGCATCGGTGAAGCCTCCCTCGGTTCGCTTGTTGAAAACATTGAGCGAGCCGATCATCCGACCCTTAAAAAGCAGGGGGACGCTAAGCACCGAGCGTATGGGCTGTTCCTTTCCGCGGTCCACCTTGAAGCGTTCGTCATTTTCAAGGTCATTTGAAAGCAGGGGTTTCTTGTACTTAATAAGCCACCCTATAAGCTGGGTATCAAGGCGATAAGGCAGTGTTGTCTCAGTGATATCCGCCCGACGGATCATTGTCTGAAAGGGTTTCTCTTCATTCTTGGGATCGAGGAGTGTCACGGCCCCCTGTTCTGCCCTGATGTGCTTGATGGACTTCTTGACGACCAATTCCATGATCCGGTCCACAGACCAGGCAGCGCTGATAGCCCTGGTGATATCGTTGAGAATCGTAAGCTCCTCAAGCGACACCCTGAGCCGGCGGTTCTCCTCTTCGAGTTTCCTTATGTAACTGTCGCTCCTGGTATCGACCATAACTAGCGATCCCCCGGACTCGAAATAGACTTCAGGCAGACTGTGGCCACACGCCGTGGATCGAATCGTGCACACGTGGGTGGCGTACCGCAGCTCTTAAGCAGCGTGATATGCTCTTCGAGAGGTGTTCCCAGGGGTCAACCCTCCCTTACGCAATGCTTCCGCCTCCACTCCCACGCACGATTATATGACACCGGTTGCCATCCGGTCAAATGTTTTGAACGTTGACTTAATGGGTGTGACTTGTTCTCATGGAATCCACTGCAGTGACGTGATACCGGCGAAGGTGGGAG
>JALGZP010000051.1 GCA_025774845.1 bacterium | reverse complement strand
TGATTCTCCCTGACCCGCGAAGTAAGCAAGACTGAGAACCGCAATTGCGACAATCGACCCTGCAACAATAACTTTACGCATTGTCCATCTCACCTCCTCAGCTGACGGTCCTAAAAGACATATAGTCCGCCAGTAGTCTGGTTACGACCGGAGACGAGCCTACGTCCCGTCCGTGGATAACGCGACTCACCTCCTCTAACATCGATCACTATATCACGGCTCCCGGGTCCTTGTCAATCAAAAGAATTAAATAACTAGGGAATGTTCTCTCTGACGCGGTCTACGCTCTCCACGTACGGTGGTCGAGCCAGTAGAGTGCTGTCGGATTCGCTAAACAGGCAGATAGGGCGCCTTACCGATATCCACAATCAGTCCGAGCCTGGCTGCGAGCGAATCACACTGACAGGCTATGGCTTGACGCAGCGGAACACAGCTGTATATTTACTACTGAGTTAATCGAATCAATGGGCAGATAGGAGACAGGCCGGGATCATGAAAGCACTCGCTCTGCTATCCGGAGGACTTGACAGCACACTGGCAATAAAGGTCATTCTGGAGCATGGTATTGAGGTTGAGGCGATCAGCTTCGTCACCCCCTTCTGTCTTTGCAGCCGCGGGCGGGGCTGTGGTCACGCCGCAGCGAGTGCATCCAACGCGCTCGGGGTTGAGCTGAGCGTATTCGATATAGGAGCCGAGGCCATCGAAAATGTGAAGCAGCCGAAGCATGGCTACGGTAAGAACCTCAATCCATGCATTGACTGCAGGATACTGATGCACAGAAAGGCGAAAGCCTACATGAAAGAGTGCCATGCCTCATTTATCATCACGGGGGAGGTACTTGGGCAAAGGCCGAAATCTCAGCACCGGACTGCTCTCGGAACGATCGAAAGGGAGAGCGGATTGGAGGGTTTGATCCTTCGTCCGTTATCGGCCGGACTTCTCCCGCCGACAATTCCGGAAAAGTCGGGTTGGGTCGATCGAGCTAAGCTGCTGGCCATCAGCGGGAGATCGCGGAAACCACAGATCGCGCTGGCCGAGCAATACGGACTTGCTGATTACCCGTGCCCCGCGGGGGGTTGCCTTTTGACGGATCCGGAATTCAGCCAGCGAATGAGGGATCTCATGACACATTCGGAAGTCACCCTCGATGAGATTCGACTCCTCAAGGTGGGCCGGCATTTTCGGCTCACACGTGGCGCCAAGATCGTGGTCGGCAGAAACGAGCAGGAGAACATGCGGCTGACGGAATTGGCCACGCCGTCGGACCTCTGCTACGAGCCCGTTGATGTGCCGGGACCGACTGCGGTCGGACGCGGTGAGTTCGATGGTGGTACTACCGAAATCGGTGCTAGGATAGTGGCACGTTACTGTGACAAGACTGCAGACGATTGCCTGAGGATCGCCGTGCGGAGACTGCCTGATGGGGACGAACAGGTTATCACGGCGCGACCGATGGATGAGAAGGCAATTGACGCATTGAGAATACAATCTGTGTGCAGGACATCCGGTTGCCGATAGATCCGGGTCGGCCGGGTGTTCGGGAGCTCTTCCCCCTCATCGGATCTTCTCGGTACCCCTGTCCAATTCGATCTGGTTGACCTGACACGGTGCGAAGGCGCTCTTTATGACGCCGGCAATGCGGCCGATGTCAGCCACGTCACTGCTCGAGTAGATGTCGACGGCTGCGAAATCGTACTCCGGCCAGGTGTGGATGGCGATATGAGATTCAGCGATCACCGCCATCCCGGATACACCATGTGGCGAGAACTGGTGAATAAAGACCCTACCGAGCTTCAGGTTTCCACTCTCGCAGGCCTCGTGCAAGGCGTGCTTGATCGTGGACGCCGAATTCGTGTTCTTCGCATCCCAGAGCTCAAGGATAATGTGTTTGGCGAAACCCCTATCCTTCATTTTCATCTGATCTCACCTTTGATCACGCCACAAGCCTCGTCATCCACGAAAATCGAGCCCCTCGTTGGCCCCGTACTTCTGGGCTTGAAGTACGGAAGAGTCTGAAGTCTTACAAGCGATGAGTTAAACCAGGCGTCCTTCGGTTGGCGGGTAAAGCACTCCATCTCGAAACACTCCGTCTGGCGAAGGAGGTCCGACCAGTTCTGATAGAAAGCAGTCTCGGGAAGGAGATGCGTGATCGCAATGGAGTACTTATTGAGAAGCCATCTCTCGAGCTTCCACCACTTCCCTGCCGATGCCTCGATCGAAGTCAGACCGAAGTAACCGGCCCTCCCCTCACCGCTCTTGAGTAGAAAGAGGCCCCTTCCGAGGAACATCTTAAGACCGGGGATCGTTTCCGACGGATCGGTTACGAAAGTGTGGCAAGTTCCCTCGAGCTCAGGCGGTAGAGGCTCTCTCAGGTCGCGGCACTCTGCCTTTATCGGAAGTTTGAACCTGGCGGCGGCATCGAGGATGAAATCCACAACTCTCTCATCTATTTCGAAGACTGTGATGCTCTTTGGCCGGGACGAAAGACAGAGTGCGATGCTCAAGAGATCGTCATCACCGAGTATTACCAATCGCTTCGAATCGCAGTCACCCAGTTGGATGATCTGTTCGGCTCGTGCGAAAACAGATTCGACCGTCATATAGCCCTGGTCGAATTGACCTATGCTTGACGGTCTACGTTCCGCAATTCGCCGAAACTTCTTCTTACCCCTCTCGAGTGCCAGCGTGACTTGCTTGCGGGATCTCAAACCATACTTACGCGCAGTCTTGCGACCTGATGGAGTCAAAGTCACCCTGCGTGCGGAGATGCTCAGAAGGCCTTCTTCTCTGAGGCGCTCGAGGGTCATGACGAGTCGGGGAAAGTGGAGTCTTACCCTGCCTGCGAGCTGCCATGGATCGGTCGTACTGAGGAGTTCGGTGAGTACTCTAATATCATCGAAACGCGGATCGTGGTGCAACCTGCATTATCCTCCCTTGCTGCTTATACCTACCAAGCAAACGTGCCTGGATTCTAACAAATCAGTGTTGCGACAGCAACCAAAACGCTACTCGGCGCCATCCTGCGCCGCCCGGTGCCGGAGCCAGGAAGTTGCACCACACAATGTCGGGTCTCCGGGCCCGACGAATCGATGGAATCAAAGGATCATCTAGTATATGGTGGGATCAGAGGTTTATGATGACTGAGAAGATTAACAATCCCCCGCAAGTGGGTAGCGAAGTCGATGTCACGATTCAGGCGATGGCATTCGGTGGTGAGGGTGTGGCCCGCTATGACAACTACGTGATCTTCATCCCCGATGTGATCCCCGGGGAGAAGGCGCGGGTCAAGATCACGGCAGCGAAGCGCTCCTATGGAAGGGGTACTCTTGTTGAGTTGCTCGAACCATCCCCGGACAGGATAGACCCTCCATGTGGTGTTTACGGTGTTTGCGGCGGGTGCCAGTACCTGCATGTCTCGTATGAGAAGTCCCTCGAATTCAAGGAACAGCAACTCAGAGAGATTTGCAGGCGCATAGGAGGGATATCGATTGATGATCTGTGCGATCCGATTCGCCCAGCTCCCGAGCCTTACAGCTACCGCAATGTGATCTCCCTGCATGTGACGGACGGCGCGGAAGGTCGGGAGGTCGGCTACGTTGCACGGGATAACAAGACCTTTGTTCCTATCTCATCCTGCCCGATCGCCCGGGATGCAATCAACGGGACGCTTGGAGGTATCGGACGCGTATTGTCGAGCTTTGAGCACTCGGACATGATAAAGGAGATTGCGATCAAGTACGACGGTGAGCGGGTACTTTTCAACCCTGTCTACAGGGACCGGTTCCGGTTGAAATCAAACGACCGCCTGTGCTACCGGCAGCAAGACCTCGTTTTCAAGTACGGGTTGAAGTCATTCTTCCAGGTCAACCACTCGATGATACCCGTACTTATCGATACGGTGAGTGAAGGACATGATGCCATACCGGACGGGACCCTGTTCGATCTATATGCCGGTGTGGGGCTCTTTTCAATAGCACTTGCGGGGAGATTCTCGCGGGTCGCCGGGATCGAGCTGGCCCGCGAGTCGGTTGAGTGCTTTGAGGAGAATGTCGCTGCGAACAAGAGCGATAATATCACCATTGTCCAGGATCCGGTCGAGCGTGTGTTCAAGTACGCTTATGACGATTTCAAGAGTGCAGCCAACTCGGTCCTCGTGGATCCTCCGCGGGAGGGACTCAAAAGGGAAGTGATTCAGTTCTTGAACAGGACGGCATTTCGGAAACTGGTCTATGTATCCTGTGATCCTGCGACCCTTGCCCGGGACCTGAAATCGCTCAAGGCCGACTATTCGATTCGGAAGATCACCCCCATCGACATGTTTCCTCAGACCAAGCATCTGGAAACCGTGACCGTCCTCGAGAAGGATGCTCACTAGAAGCAACGCGGCGCGTCCGTATCTTCCTACTTGACAACGACTTATAGGCGTGGTACAATGCTGAGCTGAGAATGAGCATATCCATAATCCCACCACGGGAGGCAGAGATGACAAGAGTACTGACAGGAATAACCTTGTTAACCGTGTTCGTGACCGTATCCGCGTTTTCCTCCGCCATCGCACAGGAACCGCTCCCGACTCGCTGGAAGGCACCTCCCGGCGTAGAACGCTTGCCGCACGAGGTCTGGGAGTCCACCGGTCCTTTCAAGGTCACTGAGGTTTCGACTGTCGGGTCCGATGCCAAGGCCGACGAGGAGCGCATAGCGATAATCGTTGATTCTTCTGTTTACATTGATATCTCAGTATCCTTGGCAACATACCAGTCGGATCTTGCCACCAAGGGCTACTCGTCGATCGTATCAACGGTCTCCGGCGGGACACCTGAGGATCTGCGAAACTACCTGATAGGTTTATATGCCGAACCCGACAGTCTGATTGGAGCTGTTCTTGTAGGCAGCGTCCCATACGTCATCTATGAAATGATGCAGGACTGGAACGACGGGATGGGCTCATGGTATGAGGACTTCCCCTGCGACTTGTTCTTTATGGACATGGACGGTACCTGGGTGGATGACGGGGCCGGTGGGACAGTCGATCCCGGCAACGGCAAGTACGACGGCTGGAATGACCCGAACAAAGAGCTCGAGATCTGGGCCGGACGTCTTTACGTCGAGACGCTTCCCCAGTATGGGACCCCGGCGACGGTACTCAACACGTATTTCACGAAGAACCATCTCTACCGGACGGGACAGCTGGTTCCTGAGAGTCCTCCCGCCCGGGCATTGATCTATGTGGACGATGACTGGGGTTACATGGTCGAGTCTGTTCATGGAGATCGTGAGTGTATGGGAGCAGTCTATGACACCCTAATCGCTGTTTATGATGAGGGTGGTCATGGCAACAATACAACTGCGGACGACTACATCAATAACCACATGACAGCAAGCTACCAGCTGGTCCACTTAAGGTCCCACGGCTGGCCCGGAGGACACGGCTTTTACGAGGACTACTACACCGTTTGGGACGAGGTCCTCAATAGTGACTATCGCAACTACCCGCCCGACGGCCTCTTCTATTCGCTCTTCGTCTGCTCCTCGTGTGACTACACGGCGGAATACGACTATTACGACAGCTACCTCGGCGGTACGATCGTATTCAATCCCTCTTTCGGTCTCTTCGCATGGGGATCTGCAAAGACCGGCGGGATGTATAACGACTGGCCGTTCTACAAGAGGTTGGGAAACTCTAAGACCTTCGGCAGGGCATTCATCAAGTGGTTCAACATATCGCACGGTATCTATGCCAGTGCGGCACCGAGGTGGTGGTATGGAATGGTCATGATCGGCGATCCCGTGCTAATGCCTAACGCCGACTACTTCCCTCCGGCTATCCCGGAGGATCTGGTGGCTGCAAATGGTCTAACAAGTGTCGACCTCACGTGGTCGGCCAACACGGAGCCTGACCTCGACGGCTACAGCATCTACCGGGATGTGGAAGGCATGGTCCCTCAGTACCTCGCCTCGGTCTCTGCACCTTCGACGAGCTACCAGGACCTCGCAGTGGGTAATGACACGACTTACATCTATTGGATCACTTCAGTTGACACGCTCAACAACGAAAGCGACTACTCCGCGCCTGACTCGTGTACATACTCCGACGTAGGAGCGGTTGCCGATGGTAGATTTGTGCCGCTTGAGCGCTTCGTCAAGAACAAGCCCAATCCTTTCAACCAGGCTACGGTGATTTCGTTCTCGTTGGCTGAAGAGGGCCGCGTTGCACTCGCGATCTATGATGTTTCGGGCCGGCGCGTACGGACCCTGGTAGATGGCAGCCTCGGGCGCGGTGTCCACAGAGCGGTCTGGGATGGACGAGACGACCGTGGACGGCGTACAGGGATGGGTATCTACCTGTGCTGTCTCGAAGAGGCTGACGGCTCGCGGCTGACCAGAAAGATCATGCTTCTGGAGTAAGCACTATATAGTCAGGTTCCAGACCGAGATTGAGTTTGCTATAGGTTATTCGTCCATCTCCTCGTGCGCTCCCTCAGGTGCCTGAGAAGAACCGAACCAATTCAGCTCCACGTCACGCAGGTAGAACATCTCAAACTCCTTCTCCTTTTCACCTGCATACATTTGCTGAAGCATCGGCATTGAGGCAATGGCCTCCCGCTTTGTTTCAATGTCGCCTTCGATCTTAAGCAGGGCAAACGCCCTGACCCTGGGTTTGCCCTCATCGACGGTTGCCAGGAAGCCAAGCGGGTTCTTCTCTATGAACTCAAGTGCTGCCTCCATATCATGCTTGAAGTCGGGTGGGGGAGCCGTGGCCATTGTCACCGCATCGGCCTTGGCGGGTTTCTCCGACTGCTCGGTATCCTGGGTGTAGGCCGGATTCTGAGCTATCAACGCGGCCAACACCACAAGCGCCGCCGAAAAGAACAACAATGCCTGTGTATCTTCTCTTTATGAGCATCCCCTCCTATGCTTCATTGCGAGAGTGTAACTGTACCACATCGCAGTTTCTCACTCGACCGCATGTTACCGGACCACTGTTACTTCTCCTGTACGGTCCTGGGAGGCACCACACAGGGTAAAATCCATTTGAAATCACATGTCCGAAGGTTTAACCTATCATGTGGGTCACACGAGGGAGCTCGAGTGCTCAGACGCGTGTGGCCGATTTCCTAAGCCAGGATGAGGTGGTAGCTCAGGTTGAAAGCCCTTGTTGTAAGTGATACCCACAGTAATACCGACGGCCTCAGACGGCTGGTCAACGCCGTCCTTGCCACAGAAAGCATAGATCTCCTGATACATCTCGGCGATGACTACGATGATGCAGAGGTTTTCGAGGAGTTTTCAGTGGCCTGTCTCAGGGTACCCGGCGTATTCAGTGCCTACTACGCTGACAGGTTGGTTCCCAACCGGCGGGTTGAGGACCTCGAGGGCTGGAGGTTTCTGCTTTCCCACACCGTTACTTCACATCCCAACGATTTGCCGGATGACCCGAAGCCCGAAGCACTGATCGCCGGAAAACAAGTGGATGCCGTGCTTTACGGGCATACGCACAGGCCCGAACTTGCCGATAAAAACGGGATACTTTTTGTCAATCCCGGGCATCTAAAGACGAAGGACAAAAAAGGCCATTCTGCAAGTTACGCCATCCTTGATATCAGCGGGAACGAAATCAAGGGTAGGATTGTTGAACTCGCAGGTGGCGGGACGCTCGAAACGATTGAATTTAAAAGGGCTCGAGGTTGATAGGATTTCCTGAAAGCGACGCGATGGGTGTGCCGATTAACGCCGTATGGGGGTAACAGGGTGCCACAAATCCTGAAGCGTAAAATACCATCATTGAAAGTACTGGCTGCACTGGCTGCGGCCGCAATCCTACTGCCGTCGGTCGCTCATGCTTACATAGGACCGGGTGCTGGTTTCGCATTCCTGACATCGTTCCTTGTGCTCTTTGCGACCTTCTTTCTTGCCTTCATTTTCTTCCTCACCTGGCCCATAAGGTTTGCGATCAAGAAGATCAAGCACAGGGGCAAGGGTATCAAGAGCGATGTGGACCGGGTGATAGTCGTGGGCTTTGACGGCCTCGACCCGGATATTCTTGAAGATCTGATGTCAAAGCAGAAACTCCCCAACATTGCCGGGCTTATCGAGAGGGGAAGTTTCAAGCGAATGAGAAGCACATGTCCTCCCATTTCTCCCGTTGCCTGGTCGTCGTTCTCGACAGGGGTCAATCCGGGGAAGCACAACATATTCGATTTTCTGGCTCCGGAGCGAGAGACATATCTTTCGAAACTCTCATCTGCCGACATACGGCCACCGACCAGATGGCTTCCGCTGGGTAAGTACAGGCTGCCGCTCAATAAGCCATCCTACAGACCGCTCAGGAAAAGCAAGCCTTTCTGGACGGTGCTTTCTGAGAACGAAATCTTTTCATCGGTGATCCGTGTTCCCATAACCTTCCCTCCGGATGAGTTCGGAGGCGTGCTCTTGTCATCACTCTGCGTGCCAGACCTCAGAGGCACGCAGGGCAGCTTCTCATACTTCACGACCGACGAGGTTGCGATCGGTAATTTCACCGGCGGCTTCGCATACGGCTTGAAGAGCCGGAATGGAGCATTCGAGGGTGAGATCACCGGTCCTGAGAACATAATGGTCAAAGGGTCGCCGGCACTTAAGTTGGCTTTCAAGATCGTGCCGGATGAGGATGGTAAGACCGCCGGCCTCACGATAGGCAAGGAGACCGTTAGGCTCGAACCGGGCACGCACTCACCATGGGTGACACTTGAGTTCTCACCGGGTCTGGGAATCAAGGTCCGGGGTATCTGCCGCTTCATTCTTAAGTCGCTCAAGCCGCATGTGGAGCTCTATGCGACACCGATAAACATCGATCCGGAAAAACCGGCGATGCCGATTTCACATCCATTCTATTACTCGGTCTATCTATCCAAACTGATCGGACCGTATGCGACCCTGGGTCTTGCCGAGGACACCTGGGCGCTCAATGAACGGATAATCGATGAGAGCCAGTTCCTCGAACAGGCCTTCCTTATAAACGAAGAGCGTGAGCGGATGCTCTTTAACGAGCTCGACAAGGTGAAGAAAGGTGCTGTTGTTTGCGTTTTCGACATCACCGACAGGGTCCAGCATATGCTCTGGCGCTACATCGACCCTGAGCATCCTGCCAACAGGGACATGGAAACTGAACTTCACAAGAATGCCATAGAAGAGCTCTATCAGAAAGCCGACGATATCGTGGGACGGGTCCTCTCGTATGTCGGCGATCGCACCGTACTTGTGGTCATGTCCGATCACGGATTCAAGTCCTTCAGACGCGGTGTCAATCTCAACTCCTGGCTCAAGAAGGAAGGTTATCTCTTCCTTGAAAGCGGGGATGAGGGCGGCGAGTGGTTCGAGGGGGTGGATTGGACGCGAACCAAGGCGTACGCGCTCGGCCTGGGCGGCGTGTTCATAAACGTCAAGGGCAGAGAGAGCAAGGGCATTGTCGACCCCGCAGACGTACCCAATCTTGTGATGGAGCTTAAGGATCTACTCAATGGACTCGAGGATGACAAGACCGGCGAGACTGCCATCAAGACGGCATATGACGCAAAAGAGGTCTATTCCGGGCCCTACGTTGTGGAAGGACCGGATCTTATCATAGGTTACAATGCAGGTCACCGCGCATCCTGGGACGGTGTAACGGGTAAGGTAACGGGCGAGGTCTTTACCGACAACACGCGGGCCTGGAGCGGTGACCACTGCATCGACCCGGAGTGTGTTCCTGCGGTTCTGATATCAAACAGGAAAATAACGGCAGACAACCCATCGATACAGGACGTAGCCCCCTCGATACTAAGGCTCTTTGGGGTCGGAGTTCCGCCCTATATGGACGGCAAGGCTGTGATTGAATAGGGATAAAGCGGTGGATTGGGTTTGGTGGATGACAAGAGTGAGGTAGACCGGATGTTGAGAATGCTTGGCTATTCGCTGGTGGTGATATTGATTACTGTGTTCATGGCGGGGTCGCTCTGGTGTGAGGAGAAGCCCAAACTTCTGGTTCTGGGATTCGACGGTATGGACCCCAGGATCGCAGAGGAGATGATGAAGGACGGCCGGCTTCCCAATTTCCAGAGACTGAGTGAGCGAGGAAGTTTCTCTCGTCTCGAGACAAGTATTCCTCCCCAGAGCCCTGTGGCCTGGTCGAATTTCATTACGGGTAAGAACCCGGGGGGTCACGGGATCTATGACTTCATTGCAAGAGAACCTGATACGTATCTTCCCTTTCTTTCGACCACTGTTACCGAGGATGCGGGTAAGACCATAAAGGTGGGAAAGTGGATAATCCCTCTCTCCAAGGCGGGTGTAGTACTCTTGAGGCGTGGGAGGGCATTCTGGGAGATTCTCGAAGAGCATGACATACCTACAGTGACTCTCAGGCTCCCATCGAATTTCCCACCGCTCGGAAAGAAGGCAAAGGGAATTTCCGGAATGGGGACACCTGACATACTGGGCACATACGGCACCTTTTCTTTCTACACTACCAAGCCCTATGTGGTCACCGAGGAGACGGGTGGGAAGATCTTCATAGTCGATAACTTTGATAACAAGGTAGCGACACGAATCGTGGGGCCACCCAACTCGTTCCTCGAAGGTAGCCCCGATGCGGAGATCCCGCTCACGGTCTATGTTGATCCGGATTACCCCGCGGCCAAGATAGAGGTCATGGATACCGAACTCATACTCAGCGTAGAGGAGTGGAGCGACTGGGTCACCCTCAAGTTTGATCTAATGCCTTTTGTCTCGGCACAGGGGATTGTACGTTTCTATCTTAAATCGGTTAGACCCGATTTCGAGCTCTACATGAGTCCCATACAAATCGATCCCCGCGCGCCGGCGCTACCGATATCGACACCGGCAGGTTACTCAGCCGAGATGGCGGAAGCCATCGGGCCCTTCTACACCCAGGGAATCGCCGAGGAGACGTGGGGGCTCAATGAGGGACGCCTCAACGAGAAGGAATATCTCCAGCAGAGCGAGTTCGTGTTTGAGCAGACCAAGAAGATGCTCAATTACGAGCTCGACCGGTTCGAATGGGGACTTCTCTACTGCTACTTTTCGACCATTGACCCGCTTCAACATATGTTCTGGAGGCTTCGGGACCCGGAGCATCCGATGTACGATGAAGAGCTGGTGGAGATCTATGGCGGGACGATCGAGCATTACTATGCAAGGCTTGACTCGGTGCTGGGACACACCATGGAGCGAGTAGGGAACGATGCCACCGTGATAGTCCTTTCGGATCACGGGTTCACCACCTTCCGGAAGAACTTCCACTTGAACACCTGGCTCTACTGGAATGGCTACCTTGCCCTCCGGGACGATTTCCGCGAGGAGAGCGATGAGTTCTTCGAGAATGTAGACTGGAGCGAAACCAAGGCTTATGCCCTCGGAATAAACGCCCTCTACATCAACCAGGTGGGACGTGAGGGTGAAGGCGTTGTGGCACCCGGACCGGAGAAGGAGCATCTCCTCGATGAGATAAGGGAGAAGCTGATGGCCTTTGTCGATCCCGAGACGGGCGATCAGGTGATAGCCGAAGTATACAAGGCAGGTGACTGGTATTCAGGTGAGTGTGCCAACGAGGCTCCCGACATGATCGTAGGGTACAATGAAGCCTATAGGGGCTCCTGGGAGACGGCGCTCGGTAAGGTGACCCGCACGCTTCTTACTGACAATGCCAAGAAGTGGAGTGGGGATCACTGCATGGCGATACATGTGATACCGGGTGTCCTGTTTACAAGCAAGAAGGTTTCCCACGCTGAGCCGGCGCTCTATGACCTTGCTCCAACCATCCTCGGTGAATTCGGCATCGACAAGGATGCCGACATGGATGGCACGGACCTGTTTCAACGCGGCATGGCCTCAAGGTAAGGAGGTAGAGATGTTTGGCGGAGGCAAGATAAAGATCGAGAAGGCTCTCCTGGAACGCGCCAAGAAATGCGCAGACCTTGCGGGTTATTCATCGGTTGATGAATTCATCACCCATCTTATCGAGAAGGAGCTCTCGAAGCTCGAGGGTGGCGGTGGTGGAGACGAAGAGATAAAGGAAAGACTCAAGGGTCTCGGTTATATTTAGTGATCAAAATGTGAGGGTTGGAAGTGACTGGATTCTTTACACTCATACTTAGACCGTTTGAAAACGGCTACGGAACGGCTGGAATCGTCTTTATCTCGATACTGACCGGTGCGGTGATGCTGTTTCTCTTCAAACTGACCTCCAACCAGGAAGCCATGAAGGTGGTCAAGACCAAGATAAGCGCCTATTTTCTAGAGATGCGGCTTTACAAGGAGGACATATCCGCCGTGGTGGGTTCGCAGAAGTCGATTCTTGTCGCCAATATGCAATATATGAAGCTGGCCCTGATCCCCGCGGCGGTGATGATAGTCCCTGTGATCCTTATCATGATCCAGCTTAATCTGCGGTATTCCCAGGCCGGGCTCCAACCCGGTGATACGGCCCTCGTCAAGGTCAAGGTCGAGGAAGAGGTCGATGTAATACGGGAGGGTATAACGCTCAATGTCGGGAGCGGTCTTGAGAAGGCAAGTCCCGCCGTCAGAATCCCATCTCTGGGCGAGGCTGACTGGAAGATAAGACTCACGGAAGCCGGTATCCATGATCTCACGTTGAAATCGGCCTCCGGCGATGTGGTACTGCCTGTCTTCGGCAACGAGAAGCTGGTACCGGTGTTCAGCATCTTCAAGAAGGGCTCTATCTCAGAGAGCATATTCAATCCCGGTGCAAAGCGAATACCGGATGCTATGCAGATCGCATCGGTGGAGATCCGCTATCCTTCGATGGACTTTAACTGGGGCCTCTTCAGACTCTCCTGGCTGTGGAGTTTCCTCATTATCTCGATGGCCTTCGGTTTTATCCTCAAGTTCATCTTCAAGGTGGAGTAGGGCATAACCACCTCATTAGTCAACACCACCTGTGGTGGTGCGTAAGATCGTGCCGCGTGCTCCGACCGCCGTGCCGGTGTTAGCATCTGTGAAGATGACGCCATTGAGCCACTCCATCGTTCCACTGATCTGGCAACGCCAGGTTTCCCCCCCGTCGGTGGTCCTCAGGATGGTACCCTGTTCTCCCACGGCGGTGCCCGTGTTAGCATCCGTGAAGGTGACACCATTGAGCCAGATCCTCGTTCTGCTCATCTGTCTTACCCAGCTTCCCCCTCCGTTGCTGGTCCTCAGGATGGTACCGCCTGCTCCGACCACCGTTCCAGTGTTAGCATCTGTAAAAGAGACGCCATTTAGGCAGCTCGTCAGCCAGCGGAACTGGCTTACCCAGGTTCTTCCCCCGTCCATAGTCCTGAGGATAGTGCCGCGATCTCCGACAGCGGTAGCCGTGTTAACATCAATGAAGGCGACATCCTCAAGCCGGTGTGTCGTACCACTTGTCTGGCTTGTCCATGTTTCCCCTCCGTCATCGGTTCTCAGGATAGTGCCGCGATCTCCGACAGCGGTGCCGGTGTTAGCGTTTGTAAAGGCGACACCATTGAGTTGGTGCGCCGTTCCGCTGCTCTGTCTTACCCATGTCTCCCCACCATCCATAGTCCTTAGGATCGTACCGCTTTGTCCGACAACGATGGCTGTGTGGGCATCTGTGAAGCAGACGTCATTGAGCCCGGCCTTCGTTCCGCTGGTCCGACTTGTCCACGTATCACCCCCGTTGTTGGTTCTCAGGATGGTACCGCCTACTCCGACCGCCGTTCCCGTGTCGGCATCAGCGAAGGCGACGCCATTTAGCTTGTACAGCGTCCCCCTGGCCTGTCTAATCCATGTGTCGCCCCCGTCAACGGTTCTGAGGATCATGCCGCTGGTTCCGACCGCGGTGCCTGTGTCATCGTCGGTTAGGGCGACGTCAGTGAGCCAGTTCGTCACTCCGCTTGTCTGACTTATCCAGGTTTGCCCCCCATCATTGGTCCTCAGGATGGTACCGCCATCTCCGACCGCGGTGCCTGTGTTAGCATCGGTGAAGACGATGGCTTGGAGCGACCGTGCTGTCCCGCTTGGCTGGTATATCCATGTCTCTCCCCCATCTTCGGTTCTGAAGATGACGCCGCTGCTTCCAACGGCGGTGCCTGTTTCAGCGTCTGGAAAGACGACGCCATGAAGCGGGTAGTTCGTCCCGCTTATCTGACTGACCCACGTTTCTCCCCCGTCAATGGTCCTGAGGATGGTGCCGCCGGTTCCGACAACGGTACCCGTGTTAGCATCGGTGAAGTCCACGCCATTGATATCCCCTGTCGTCCCACCTGTCCGACTAACCCATGTTTCTCCCCCATCTACGGTTCTGAGGATCGTGCCCATTTCTCCGACCGCAGTGCCCGTGTCAGCATCCGTGAAGTCGACGTCATTGAGATGGTACGTCGTTCCGCTTGTCTGACTAACCCATGTTTCCCCCCCGTCAGTCGTTCTGAGAATCATGCCACCAATTCCGACCACAGTGCCCGTGTCAGCATCGGTGAAGACGACGGCATTGAGATGGTACGTCGTCCCACTTGTCTGGCTTACCCATGTTTCCCCCCCGTCAATAGTTCTGATGATCCTGCCTTTGCCTCCGACCGCGGTGCCCGTGTCAGCATCCGTGAAGCAAATGGAGCTTATGGTATCTATACCAGGTAAAGGGCTTTGCAGAGACCAGCCCGGTGGCCCTTCGCAACCCGGATGGATGCCGGGGCATGTGACCTCATCGGAACACCCTCCAACGCTTAAGAGGAACGCTGTTACACCGGCTGCTATAAACCACCTTGACCGCAGAGTGCTAAGATAGGCAATCATTCATCAATCCTCCCACTGGGTGGGACCCAGCAGTTACACAGACATATACCCGAGGCTCCACAACCTCCGCTTGTCGAACTCCAGTTTACCCTACTCTCGCTGGCAAGCCTCCGCTGCCAAGACCATACTCAAATTCTGGCTCGACCGTCCAGTCTTATGCTCTCGATTCGCGTGTTTCCCACGGGGCTCAGAAGGTTTCCTGCCCAACCCCAGGCAGTTCTACAAAAACCTTGCCCGGCCCATATGGGTCGGATACAATGCAGGTGAGCACACTGGGCCCCCTTGATCTATCAGCAATTACTGCTGATATCAGTGCCCATGTGGGAGGTGGTGACCGTGAACAGGCTCTTAATAGTATCCAACAGACTGCCGATAACACTCACTAGGAGGGAAGGGAAGTTAGAGATCGAAATGAGTGCGGGAGGCCTTGCTACCGGTCTCGGCTCGATCTACCGGTCATGTGACTCTCTGTGGGTGGGATGGTGCGGGCTGGCCAGTGAGAGTCTCAAGGGGCAGGAGGAGAGTATCCAGGCAAAACTCAAAAAAGAGAAGTGCCATGGCGTATTCCTGTCGCGTCAGGATATAGAGAACTTCTACTACGGCTTCTCGAACAAGACGATCTGGCCGCTCTTCCACTATTTCCCGCTTTATACCGCATACAACGAGCGGTTCTGGGAAGCCTACGAACGCGTCAATGCGATCTTCTGTGACGAGATTCTCAAAGTTACGAAGGATAACGATACTATCTGGATTCATGACTACCAGCTGATGTTGCTTCCAAAGATGATCCGGGAGAAGAGACCGGATGCGACAATCGGGTTCTTCCTGCACATACCGTTCGTGTCCTCCGAGGTGTTCCGCCTGCTCCCGTGGCGGATGGACATCCTCGAGGGGCTTTTGGGCGCCGATCTGTTAGGTTTTCATACCTATGATTATGTCAGGCATTTCACCGAGAGCGTAAGACGCGTTCTCGGCTATGAACACAACCTGGGATACATCCCGGCGGGTGACCGGACTGTGAAGGCGGATGCATTCCCGATGGGGATCGACTACAAGCGCTACTCGACTGCGGGCGGCGATGAGGAAGTCAAGGCTCACACCAAGCGAATCCGGAAGAAAATCGGGGAGCGCAGGATGATACTCTCCATCGATCGACTGGATTACACCAAGGGTATACCCGAGCGACTTGAGATCTTCGACCTCTTCTTAGAAAAGAATCCCGAGTACAGGGAGAAAGTAACCCTGATACTTGTTGCTGTCCCCTCGCGTACAGGTGTGGAGCATTACAGGATGATAAAGCGGCGTGTCGATGAGCTCGTCGGGCGAATCAACGGCAAGTATGGTGCGATCGGCTGGATACCCGTCTGGTACCTTTACCGGTCCGTGCCCTTCGAGAAACTGATGGCGCTTTATCAATTATCCGATGTTGCCCTCGTTACACCTCTCAGGGACGGTATGAACCTGATTGCGAAGGAATTCGTTGCGAGCAAGACCGATGGGACCGGTGTCCTTATCCTGAGTGAGATGGCCGGGGCCGCCAAGGAGTTGGGTGAGGCCATCATAGTCAATCCCAACAACAAGGAAGAGATCGCGGATGCCATCAAAGAGGCATTGACGATGCCCCAGGAGGATCAGATAGACCGTAACAGGGAAATGCAGAAGCGGCTCGCCCGTTACAGCATCGGTGGATGGGTCGGTGACTTCATGGACCGGCTGGAGACGGTGAAGCGTATGCAGGGTGAACGCCGGGTGAGGAAATTGACTCAGGAGCCCAGGGAGCACCTCCTCGCTGATTACAGGGAGAGTGCGAAGCGCCTGATCCTTCTCGATTATGACGGTACGCTGGTGCCATTCAGGGACTATCCCCGGAAGGCCTTCCCGGGCGAAGACGTGATTCCCATGCTCCGGGATCTCACCGAGGTCCCAGGCAATGAAGTCGTGATCGTCAGCGGCCGGGACAAGGAAACACTCGAACAGTGGCTCGGAGCACTCGACATGGGTCTTGTTGCCGAGCACGGGGTATGGGTGAAGGAACGAGGTGGGGATTGGGAGATGGTTGAAAGCCTGGACGACACGTGGAAGAACCAGGTGATTCCGCTCCTCGAGCTCTATGTCGACCGTACACCGGGCTCCTTTGTTGAAGCGAAGAGCTATTCGGTGAGCTGGCACTACCGCAGGTCCGATCCCGGGCTGGCAGCGATCAGGGCAAGGGAGCTCAGGGACGATCTTGACAATCTGACTGGTAACCTCAGCATAGGTGTGCTTGAAGGAAGCAAAGTGATCGAGGTCAAGGATGTGAGTGTAAACAAGGGAAGGGCGGTATCCAGGTGGACCGGGAGAGACGGCTGGGATTTCATAGTCGCGATCGGCGATGACTGGACCGATGAAGACATGTTCGTGGCCCTGCCGAAGAGTGCCTACACAATAAGAGTCGGTATGAGTTCAACGCGTGCCAGATACAATCTCAATTCATTCGTGGAAGTAAGAGACCTCCTGGCCAGCCTGAAGGAGTGAGTATGCGCAACCTAGCAGAATACAGAAACATCGTTGGTGAAGAGGTAATCTCATCGATCTACAGAAAGGCCAGAACGCTCTACGGGATGAAGGTGATGCACATAAACTCCACCTTCTATGGTGGTGGTGTCGCAGAATTGCTCAACGCGCTTGTGCCCCTGACGAATGACGCGGGGGTTGAGGCGGACTGGCGTATCCTCAGGGGTACTCCGGATTTCTTCGATATTACCAAGAAGTTCCATCACGGGCTTCAGGGTGACACCATAAACCTCAGCCAGATCAAGAAACGGCTCTACCAGGAGACCAGTGCGGTCTTCTCCTCGTACTGCCACTTTGACGAAGATTGCGTCATCATCCACGACCCGCAACCGCTGCCCCTGATCAGGTTCTTCAGGAAGAGGGAGCCCTGGGTCTGGCGGTGCCATGTCGACCTGTCAGATCCGAACCCGAAACTCTGGGAGTATCTCAAGGGCTTTATCCTGCGATATGACATGGTTGTGATATCGAGTCCGAAGTACCGGAGAGAGGATCTCCCCGTCTTTCAGCGTGTGATATACCCGGCCATAGATCCCCTTTCGCCGAAGAACATGGATCTCACAGACAGCACGATCTCGAAGTATCTTAAGAAATTCGGAATCCCGACCGACAAACCGCTGATCACCCAGGTCTCGAGATTCGACAAATGGAAAGACTCCGCAGGAGTCCTTGATGTCTACGAGATCGTCCGTAAGAAGGTGGACTGCCGGCTGGTGATGTGCGGAAGCATGGCGGCGGATGATCCCGAGGGCCAGAAGGTCTATGAGGCGATAAAGCGGAGAGCCAACAGTCTCGTCAAGAACGGCGATGTCATACTGATAACCAGTGAGAACAACATCCTTGTTAATGTGCTCCAGCGGAGCTCTGACGTCGTGGTCCAGAAGTCCGCGAAGGAAGGGTTCGGTCTGACCGTTTCCGAGGCCCTCTGGAAGTCGAAACCTGTTGTGGCTTCAGACGTCGGGGGGATCGCACACCAGATACAGGACGGTGAGAACGGATTCCTGCTGCCGCCCAAGGATAACCAGGCCTTTGCCGACTGCATCGTCGATCTTCTTAAGAATCCGAAGCTCGGTGAGAAGGTCGGTGTCAAGGCAAGGGAGACGGTGCGGGAAAAGTTCGTGATCACCCGGTTGCTGGCGGACTGGCTCGATCTCCTCAACGACATTATGAAGTAACGGGGCTGGCCCAAACCACCCATCTGCTGCGTCACACTCGTCCCTCGTCGCTGCGACGTACCATCAAGTACGCCTCGTTTCTCGCGACTTCGCGTGCTGTTAGGCCTATTCTTGACAAAGATGTCGCTACAATGTAGGCTTGGGATGCAAACGAACAAGGAGGTGGAGTATGACCAAAGACAAGATGATTGAGGGTGTTATGCGTGCGAGCGGCATCTCCAAGGCCAATGTTGAAAGGTTCTACGATGGTCTCGTGGTGCTTGCCAAGAAGGAGCTCCAGTCGAAAGGCGAGTTCGTGTTGCCGGGCCTCGGCGCCTTCAAGGTGAGAGTGAGAAAGGCCAGGATAGCCCGCAACCCCAGAACCGGCGAGCCGGTCAAGGTTCCATCAAAGAAGGTTGTCAGGTTCGTGGCCTATTCACAGCTAAAGACCCTGTTCGGCAAGAAGGAAGCGACTCCTCCGGAAGAGAAGAAAGATCTTATATAGACAGCACGTTCCACCAGTCTCGGGGACCGGATGAAGACGGGTCTGATGAACAACCCCCGCAGCGATCTGGCTGCGGAGATGGATTTCATTACTTCAAATGACTTTGACTTCATAGAAGTCACCCTTGAGTATCCCCAGGCGCACCTCGATGTGATCGACTCCGGGGAAGTGCTCAATCTCTTGAAGCAAAGCGGCCTTGCCGTCCTGGGCCACACCTCATGGTATCTTCCTTTTGCCTCACCCATAAGCTCCATCCGGGAGGCTGCGATCGGCGATGTCGTCGGTTGCCTGGAGTTCTTCAAGAAAGCCGGAGCCGAGATCGTCACGGTCCATCCCGACAACGGTCCGGGGGCGGTTGAGCTCGGAGCACGGATCAGCCTGAATGCCCTGAGTTTCAAGATAATATCGGATGAGGCCGCAAAACATGGTCTTACGATCGCCGTTGAGAATGTACCCGGTGTCTTCTCATCGGTTGAAGCACTTGATACCATTTTCAAGTCCGTGCCTGGTCTGGGCTTCGTGCTTGATGTCGGTCATGCCTTTATAAGGCGGAACAGGTTCGGGCATCTTCTCTCGGCCTTTAAGGACAAGCTTCGCCATGTTCACGTTTCGGACAACAAGTTGCATGACGATGACCATCTCCCGCTCGGGGCCGGCAGGATAATCTGGGAAGATGTTGTGACAGCGATAAAGAAGACCGGGTACGATTCCACCTTCACACTTGAGATCTTCTCGAATGACCGCAGGTATATAATCGCCAGCCGCGATAAGCTTAAGGAGCTCTGGAGCTCGTCTTAAACCGGCGACTCCGATACCGACGGTCTACCTGTATGGGCGGGCTGCACATGTAGACCTGAAGCCCTGCCGGCGGCTCCTGGCTTCATCTTGACTTGACCCCCCACGGGGCCTGCAGTATATTGTTTTCGGCACCGCTGCCAGGACGGGTGG
>JALGZP010000196.1 GCA_025774845.1 bacterium | reverse complement strand
GACTTATTGCTCGGGGTAAGCATATTGATACGCGCATTGCCGTCATCTTCTATCACCAGCTCCGCGGCATCGACCGAGGTCACCGTCCCTGCCGAGCCGTCATATACATGAAGCAGCCGCTCGGCCTGGGTAGTCCCCACTCCGACCTGGCCCTCGGCGTCCACATAGACAACGTTCTCGGGAACACCATCGTCGGCATCTAGCGAATGGCCGTCACCTGCTCCACCGCCGCCATCATCCACGCCATCGGCAAAGCCGGCCGGCACACCGTTAAGGATGTCCCAGTGGACGAAGTTGGAACCGGTGTTCGGTGCGGAGCCATCCGAAGTACTCAGCTCCGTCTCCGTGTAGTAGCGATCATCATGAGTATGGCCTACGAGCGAATAAGAACTTGAGTGAACTCCCCCGAGGCTGTCTGAGTCCATCGAATGAAACGCATAGGGTACGCTCACGAGCTCCCGGCGCGGCTCGAGGATCTCGGTATCCACCTCTACCTCAAGCCACAAGCGCCCATCGAATGCTATGTCTATCGGGGTAACACTCCCAAGAGTAACACTCACCACACCCACGGTGTCGGCCGTCACGGCCTGTTGGCCACGTCATAAATCCTGAACTTCATCGTGTGCGCACCGGGAAGCGGTTCACCCGTGGTACTGTCTGTCAACCGTCCCTGGTAGTTGATCCTGTGGGGTATCGCTGCCAGGCCGGCAACCGCTGTGAATGCAACCACGCACACCAGCACAGTCACGCTTACCCAAACCAATTGCCTGCGCATGTCGCTCCCTCCTTCTCATAAAACCCCCAGCGCTGCTCCGCGTCCGATGCTATCACATTCTGCACATCAATACCAAAACCCAAAGTTGGGTCCCGCATGGCGGCCAGCCTGTGGAGCGCTACTGGCCGCCCTCGATCTGTACAGGTTCATCAACGGGTGCGGTCTTCCTTTCCGGCAATGGTCCGGCCTGCTCAAAGCGGAAGTCCTCATAACCCTTCCACTTACCCACCACCCTGTAATCGAAGGTGGCACTTGCAGTCTCGGCCCCCTCGCCCGCCACGACGACATCGAAGCCAGTCTGACCCTTTGATATGTAAAATTGGTTTACCAACGGCGAGGTAAGCACGATAAATACCCTTATTGGATGTTGCTCATTTACCGTAATACAATCAAGGTAGATGGGATCGAGGTCTACATGCCCGACCCCACTGACGATCTCGCCGCTACCATAGTCGTCAATCCACGGCTCCGGACTCTCCGGACATGCCAGCGCCACGCGGCCCGCGGAGGTGGCCATAATCGTGGAGGCAATTCCAGAACCGAAAATCTTGTAATGAGTGCCGGTAGAGTGCTTGTAGTTGACGTTTACGATCCCCCAGTCGTCCAGGAAGGTATGGATCGCCCCCTCGGCATTACTCCCTGCCGCCCCTGACGTGTTGGCGTAGGCCCAAAGGCCACATTCATCACCACTCACAGCCAGTCCACATCCTTCTTGCGGCCAGCTGGGAAAGGTCGGGCCTCCACCGATTACCTGCAGTCCCACCCCGTTTTCATGTTGGTTCAGAAAATAGGCATGGTAATCTGTCCCATCATCGTCAACTGACCCAACGACAGTTAAGTTGGAATTCAGAGAGAGCGTTCCTATCCCTACCCTTTCGTCGATACAATCAAATCGGGCCCAAGGGTGGTCAGCAGAGTTGTAAAGTGTAACGTATTCGTCAGGCGCCAGGATTATGTCCTTATCGGCAACTAGGTAGAGTCGTCCCCCGGATTCTTCAATCTCTGTGAAGTCGCCACCGAATTGAAGTTCCCCCCCGGCATCGAGCCTGATATCACCGGCTACGTGAAGTCGCTTTGCCGGGCTTGTCGTACCGAGGCCCAGTCGCTCGTTAACCGAATCGAAACGGGCCCAGGGCGTGCTCCCGTCTTTCGCGACATACACGTCACCATCCGGCTGAAGGAAGAGATCAGCATCCGCAGTCACACTGAGATCATCCGCCGATTCATAAACCCGCGTATTATCATCGGCGAATGCAATGCCACCGCCTGCATTGAGTCTCACATTACCCGCCACATGAAGCCTTTCAAGCGGGGAGGTCGTACCAAGTCCAAACCTCTGGTTCTCTGCATCGAACAGAGCCCAGTCACCGATACCATCCCTGCGGAT
>JALGZP010000050.1 GCA_025774845.1 bacterium | reverse complement strand
GGCTCTCCACTCGAAGATGATTGAATCGCCGACGGTCACAATGCCGTCACCGTCCATATCACCGTCAACACCGAATGTCTCGGGATCGTCCCAGAAGTAGATCGCAACGTTGGGAGCCGTCATGACCGGCGGCTCGTTGTCTACCTTGGGCTGGACACACGAGGTGTCATAAGCTGCGTTACCGGCATCATCGGTAACGAGCACGACGAACTCCTGCGTCAACTCGTCGGTGTCGAGCGTGCAGACACCGGCTGCACTACCGGCTACCTGGATACGGGTCTGGCCGGTGTAGTTCTTGTCGCCCATCACCATATCGGCACCGTTTAGACCGTTGTCATAAAGGAACGGTACAGGATCGTTACAATAGGGGTTGTCCATAAGAACAACGTCCACGATCTCGCTTGGGCCCCAGATAGCACCGAGGTTTGCGTGAAGGACGATCCTGTCCCTGTTGTCGTAGCTACCGCCGTAAACGCCACCGACCGGCTCTCCGACGTTGGCGTAACCCGCGTAGCTGGCTACGTCCTCTTCAAGCTCGGTCCAGATGTGCGGACCCGCTATACAGCAGGTGTAATCACAGTACGGCGGCTCGTTATCTATCGCGAGCGCTGTGTCCCACACGCCCACGTAGAAGTAGTTACCAGCGTTATCGAAGATGTATATCTCGGTCAGGATCGAGTCCTGATCCCAGGGCCCGTATGGAGATGGTGGAGTCGCAATCACATCTATGGAATCCGTCCCCCATACAGGGCTCAGAGGATGCATCGCGGCAGAATAGTCCTGCCCGAACGGCGTGGTCAGGGTGTTGGCTAAGTAGTAGCCTATGCCCTGCATATTCGCAAAGGCGCGTCCGCCGTTTTCCACATCCGGCAGGTCGAACAGACCCTCGAGGTCAATTGTGACCTGGAGCCAGTCCGGTATCGGATTACCAACACTTGCCGGGTTGAGGATGAGCGGATCACCCGCGTTGTCCATGTCGGCAACGAATCCGATGTCCCAGTCTACGACGCTGTCTGTCGGAGACACCATCATGATCGAATCGGGAATCTGGTTGTCGATCGCAAGCAGCCTGTTGGTCGGTGTGCCAAAGACAGTGGTATCACCCGAGTCACTGATCCAGATCATCGCGAGCGCCGAATCCGGTCCGACGTCGGTCGAATCCGGCTGGATCGTGAAGCAATACGTGAAGATACTGTCGAACGGGACACCGTTGCTGTCAGGCAGCGTACAGACGACATCACCATAGTAAGGACTGTCTATGTGCCACCAGCCCGAATCGGCATAAGCCTGACCGAGCAGGTGAGCATCGAAGCACAGGAACATGATATCGTCGTTCCCGTTCTCGTGAGCCAGCTTCCTCATATCGACGAACAGACAGACCACATCAGCCGGCAACCCGAGTGGTGGTGACGCAGGGTTCAAGATGAGGTCCGTCTCACCGAAGATAGGCCCGTTACCCGCATTCATCGTATTGAAGGAGAAGAAGTAGTCGATGTTCTCTTCAAACTCCGTCGGGTAGAGCCTGGTCCACGGCGATATGTACGTTGAGTGATGTGTGTCGTAGTCGACGAACGCAATGTGTGCCGCGTTCGTGGGAGCATACGAACTCATCGTATCCGTATAAGCGGGTGGACCGACCAGGTTGGCCGTCACGAGTACCGAGGCATCCGTATGACCGATGTAGTCACAAGGTGTGTTGTCAACCCAGAAGCTGTCCGCATCGGATACGACCAGTGTATCCACCCAGACCGTGTCGGGTGGGACCACTGCCCACGTCTCAAATTCGAAGTGGTCACAGTCGGAACATGCCGCAGGGTTGGTGCAGCAGATACCGGCCTGGGCCGTTATCGTGAAACTGAAGAGCGTGTCACCGGCGGAAATAGCCAAGTACGGAACACCTTGGGCAGCCCCGGTACCAAGCGTTCCCGACGCGTTACCGCTGACACGCCACAGGGTAAGACCTGGATCCCAGCAGATTTCCCAGTGCTCGGTTCTGACAACCACCGTGTCGGAAGGGCCACCCACCCCGGACAGGTTGGAGTGGTAAAGCACCGGGTCCGTCATCGAGGCAGTACCTGTGCCGCTACATGTCGGTATCCAGGCATCCGCTGTGATCTGCGCGGGCGTGCCCATGAACGTGCTGAGCACTTCTGCCTCACCGCCGCCATACTTTCTCATGTCGGCAACGACAGAGACCACACTGTCGGGATTACCCGGCGTCAGGGTGACTTCCACAACTATGGTGTCACCGATGCTGACCATACCGTTACCTGGCTTCCCTGCAGGCTCTTCGTCCCCGATAAGCCTTATTCGGGGTCTGAAGTCAATAGTGACAGCGGCATCAGCCACCGCGACCGTTCCTGCAAGGAGCGCAGTAACAAAAGCCAGTACTACGAGCTTCCTTGACAAAGAATGGAGGTTCATATCTCCTTTCCTCCTCTCATGCGTTAACCCTTTCTTGCCTTCGACCTCATCACCTGAAAAATAAGAAAGAACCGAACCAACAGAATAGATTGCACTACTGAACTTATGAGTCCATTTACTCACGGCTCATGACCTCCTTACTTTCACCGTTCTGATGCCGAAGACATTCTGAGACCCCGACCTCCATCGAGCGTCTCCTGTCTTCTTGAAGCTTATTTCCGTTCTCAACATTCATGCGCTAAAAAGTTGGTTGCCTGCGAGCGACAAAAAGCGCCCAACGAGTACTCCCGTATGGAGCAGGTCTCTCGCAGCGAATTTAGCTCCCTCCTTTCAGATGCAATCCTGACTTGCAAAAATCCCCTTGTGTAGATTTTCGAAACCATGCCACACGCACCCATTTGCTGTCAAGTGCAAAACCTGTCTAACTATCCCGGATAACACTAAACGTCTTCTGTCTAAAATTCGGTTGCCAAACTATCATGTATTTAAAGAACCTGTCAAGAAAAAAAAGTCTTTGCAATTAAAATTCCTAATTAGCCAATCTTTTGCAATCTTTGACATTTCAGACATTCGCCTTAAGCTATACATCCGGTAGTTTCGGCAACACCATGAATCGCCTTGAGAAATAATTGTGTCATGCGTCCTTGCCATGCGTCTAACCCTTGTTCTCTGGGGGTCCATCACCTTCCGGCGGTGGGGCCGCGTTTTCTGCACCTGCCTCCCCCCCGGTATCCTCTTTTCCGGTCTTCTCAGACTCTTCCCCGGTGTCCCCTTCACCGTCGGCCGTCTTATCGTCAGCAGTCCGCTTCGCGTCGGCCTCGGTTTCCTCTACGTAGTTCATTCGTAGCTCAAGAAGGGTCGAATCGAGGAGCCGGTCGAGATCCTCCGAAAGATTGCCCCTGGTCTTGCCCTTAAGCATCTCGAGCATGTCGACCGAGAAGCTGGCCTGCTCCATGCTCTTTTCTATCTTTCCGGTGATGGGATTCATGATCTTACCCATCTGCTGCAAAGCTGCATTCTTAAAAAGGAGAACCAGATTGACAAACAGCGCATCCATTTTCTCTGCGTTCTCAACCACAGGTGGTACCCCTCTATGTTCCCTGCTCTCCGTGGAAAGCACGGAGCGCGAGATCCATCTCATCTAAGAACTTGTCGGGAGGCCGGTACCCAACCACCCTGTGAACCTCTTCACCCTTATGATCAATAAAAAGTATTGTCGGCAATCCCTGGACTCTGTACTTGGATGCAAGATCCGTTTCCACGTCCGCATCGATCTTAAGACTGATGAACTTTTTCGCCTTAGACATCACATCCGCATCAACATAAGTGTCCTGGTCCAGACGCTTACACCATCCACACCAGTCGGCATAGAAATCTATCATTATCGGTACGTCCTTGTCCCCGGCCGTGCGAATGGCCTCATCATATGATGCAACCCACTTGAGTCCGTCGCCAACTTCTTCCGTTTCCTTTGCGCAGGAGCCCAGGATCAGCATAGCCACCAGTAGCGGGGCTATGAGTAGAGTATGTTTGTTTTTAGACGTTCTCACTGACATTAAGTAGACACCCTTCTTAAGAGAGGTACAATGAGATGAGGCTTTAAAGAGCAGGGCAGGTTGGAAATTAGCAAACCTGTCAAAACGTGTCAAGCCTATTTTTGATTTTTTCTGTTCTTGTATCTTATACATCTATAAGGGCGCGTCTCTAACCGGCTACTCTTTGACACCGTGAAACGCACTTTCGTTTTTTTGCCTTTTTTGATTGACTTGAAATTGGCGAAATGATAAATTGCCCCCAGCCTTGCTCAGAAAAGAAGCGTGATGATAGCAGAACACGCGAGTCACGGCGAACATGAGCGAAGGAGGTGGTCTGACTTTTGAATAGATATATCCCGGCTTCACGGGATTCAGATAGTGTGATTCCAAAGGGAGGAGTTGCTATGAAGAACTTTTGTTTTATCTTTGTCTGTCTGGTTGTGACCCTGGCAGTAGCCACGTGCTTTGCCAACCCAAGGCGTGTGGGCGTTGGCGTTTCGGGCGGCGGGATGCTCTTGAGAGGTGCCGACGATACGCCTGAGGATGGCTTCGAGGAGAACGCAAAGCTAGGGCCTGGGACGAGTTTTATCCTGCGGAAATCGCTTTCCGATCACTGGTCACTCGGACTCAATGTCGCGTATGGTTGGAACTACGACAACGGCGACAACGGGAACAGCGGATACAGGACCAACCTCATACCCGTAGACTTCAACGCGATTTACACGCTGCTTCCCGACGCCACGGCGAGCCCGTACTTTACCGGCGGGTTCGGTGTGGTCCACTGGGATGCCAACTACCGGCCTGAAGGCCTTGATCTCGAGGACGAGAGGGATCCCGCCTTTGGAGTCGGTGCCGGTCTTGAGGTCTTCCTGACAGAAGTCATCGCCCTTGATCTCGGTGGCAAGTTCCGCTACATGCTCACCGATGACAAGGACCTGATCGGAATGAATTTCCACAATCCCGAACTCACGGCCAGCAACGACAAGTACCTCTGGTACTTCGGGCTCGGTTTGACGTGGTATCCCGGCAAGTGCAAGGACGACGACAACGACGGTATCTGCAACAGGAAGGATGATTGTCCTGATACCCCGCTGGGCTGCATTGTCGATGAGAGAGGCTGCGAGGTCGACTCAGACGGTGACGGCGTGTGTGACGGTCTGGACAAGTGTCCCGACACCCCGATGGGTGCGATCGTCGATAAGAGAGGCTGCCCCAAGGACTCGGACGGCGACGGTGTCTATGACGGCATCGACAAATGTCCGGATACACCCAAGGGCTGCCGGGTGGACGAGTTCGGGTGCCCCATGGATTCAGATGGTGACGGCGTGTGTGACGGCATCGACAAGTGTCCCGATACGCCTAAGGGCGTTGAGGTCGACGAAGTCGGTTGCCCGGCTCTCCCCGATCTGTCCGAGATTGAAGGCATAACCTTCAGGTTCGACAAGTCCAATGTCATCCCGACACCGAATGAGATTCTTGACAGGGCCGTTGAGCTGCTGGGTGCTTATCCCAATGTCAAGGTCGAGATTCATGGCCACACCGACAGCGTTGGGAGCGAAGAGTACAATATGAAGCTCGGTCTGCAGCGCGCAGACTCGGTCAAACAGTATCTCGCTGACCACGGTGTCAACGTAGAGAACATGGTCACGAAGAGCTTCGGCGAGACCAAGCCGATAGCAACGAACGACACCAAGGAAGGTCGCAAGCTCAACAGAAGGATTCACTTCGTGATCGCGGAATAGACAGGCGTTTCAACGGGAAGGGGCACCAACCGGTGCCCCTTTTCTTTTCTATCGATAATTCGGTACCAGCTTACTAATTTCTCTCATCCCAGGAATCACTAGAGGAATTACTAAGCTGGTACGGAATTATTTGGTACGGAATTATTGGGGTGGTGACTTCGCTATATAGTTGAGGTGACCGGCAGGACAAATGCTTTGACACCCTCTTCCCCGTGAATGTCTTTCATCTGTCTTACGGCCTGGAGTACTCTCTCCTTGCGGTCGGAATCCACACAGATCAGATACATGGTGTTGGTTCCGGGCCATACGTGGCTGTCGAGCCTGGGGTCGGAAGATGTTCCCACGCCCTGAACACCGACGAGCTTCGTATAGCTCTCCATTCCGGCGGCCTGGAGAGCGTCCATCATCTCACTTTCGATTGAGGAACTGAAAATCACGAGCACCATCTCATCAGCCATTACGCTGTGTCTCCTTTGGGCTCTCCCGCCGACGCTTGAATCTCTCCATGAACGTCTCAAAACTCATATACACCACGGGGATGATCACGAGAGTCAGGATCGTGGAGGCCGCCAGCCCTCCTATCACGGATCTTGCCATCGGCGAATTGAGCTCCGACCCCTCGCCCAACCCGAGCGCCATAGGGGTCATGGCAAGGATCGTGGTGCATGCGGTCATCAGGATCGGGCGACGCCGGGTCCTCGCGGCGGTCACAACCGCCTCTTCCAGCTCGAGACCCCTCGCCCTCAGAAGGTTGGTATAGTCCACCAGTATGATGGCGTTATTGACCACAATACCGGCCAGAACGATCACTCCGATAAGGGAATTGATGCTCAGGGTTGTTCCCGTTATGAACAGCATCCAGGCAACACCTATAAAGGACAGGGGAAGCGAGAACATTATGATGAAGGGGTGCCTCAGTGATTCAAACTGTGAGGCCATGACCATATAGACAAGGAAAATGGCCCCAACGAGTGCAAGACCGAGCCACATGAACGATTGACTTACCTCTTCTGCCTCTCCTGCTATCTCCGCGACAAAGTCAGGGGGTACCCTCAGCTCGGACAACTGCTCGCGGAGATCCCCTACCACGCCACCGAGATCGCGTTCGCCGGTAAGGTTGCCCGTGACTGTGACCAGGCGCTGCTGGCCCTTCCGCTCGATCTCGACCGGACCGCCCTTTACCTCCATGCTTGCCACGGTGGCCAGGGGTATGGGATCACCTGCCGGGGTGGGAATCAGGACGTTCATGACGTCCTCAAGCGAGCGGCGTTTCTCTTCGGGTAGTCTCACCCGGATACTGTATTCTTTGCCGCCCTCCCTGTACTGGCCCGCAACATCACCCATCACCGCCGTCTGTATCGAATATGCAATGGTATTAACACTTAACCCGTAGTATGCGGCTTTTTCACTATCGATCGCTATCTGGGACTCCGGTTTGCCTTCCGCCCTGCTTATTCTCACATCGGTCGCCCCGTATATGCCTTCCATGATGCGCTCTACGTCCTTGGCCAGCGTCCGTCCCACCTCGAGATCATGCCCGTAGATCTCGACAGCAAGTCTCGCCCCACCGAACATCATCTGCGCAAACTGGTCCGCCTGGAAATAGACCTTGGCACCCGGAATCTGGGTAAGCGGCTGGGTCAGCGCGAGTCGTATCTCATCATCACTCCGATCCCGTTTATTGAGCCCAACAACCCTGAACCATACCCGGCCCATGTGGCTGCCCGTTCCTCCGAAGAAAGCACCGAAGCCCGTCCCCTGTCCGACCCTCGCAAACATGTTCTCGATTTCGGGTACGTCTCTCCGTAGGACCGTCTCAACGTCCTTCACTGCCCCCTCGGTAACGTCGAGTCTCGTACCCACAGGCATCTCCACAGTGATCTGGAACTCTCCCGGTTCGCTATGCGGCATAAACTCAACACCGACATGACGGACGAGGCTGACACTCAGCACGAAGATCACGATGGCGATTGCCAGCGTCGTCTTTCTGTGTCTTAAGGCCCAACGAAGCATACCTTCATACCAGCCACCCGCCTTCATCGACCGCCTTTCCTCGCGCGCCTTTCTCTTTACGGTCAAGACCTTGGAAGCCAAGAGCGGTATCAGGGTAAGAGCGACAAATAGCGAGCACAGCAGTGCAAACACGACCGTGATCGCCATGTCCCTGAAGAAGATACCGGCGATTCCGGGTACAAACACAATCGGGAGAAAGACGGCCACAGTCGTGAGGACCGATGCAGTGATGGCGTTAGCCACCTCACCGGCTCCATATACCGCCGCCTCCTTCCGAGTCAGTCCTTTCTCTCGCTGCCGGAATATGTTTTCCAACACCACGATGGAGCTATCGACAAGCATACCTATTCCGAGCGCGAGCCCGCCCATTGAGATCATGTTCAGAGTGACGTTCGCGAAACGCATCACTATAAAGGTGGCGATCACCGAGACCGGAATCGAGGTGGCAATAATCAGGGTCGACGGTATGTTTCTTAAGAAGAGCAGGAGCACGATCACCGCAAGCACTGCACCCTGGACGGCAACCGACCGGAGATTTCCGATCGAGCTCTTGATGTACTGGGCTGAATCCATGACAACCACGAATTCAACCTCGAGCAGATCCTCGATGCGGCTGAGCTCTCCCTTGACCCTATCGGACACTTCGACTGTGTTTGCCGTGGACTGCTTCTGGATCATCACCATCAGGCCAGGCTTCCCGCCGAGCCGCAGCTCCTCGACGCGGTCTGCAAACGCATCCTCAACATGCGCCACGTCCCTGAGGTATACTGGAGACCCTTCCAAGCGGGCCACGACCACATCGTTTATCTCGCCGACGGATTCGAACTCACCCGTCGTTCTTACAAGAAAGTCACTTCTTCCCTGCTCTACACGTCCGCCCGGTACCCTTATGTTCTCCATGCGGAGTGCATAGACCAGCTGGTCAAGCGTCAGTCCGTATGCTCTCAGTCTTTCATCATCGGCGTAGACATGAATTTCCCGCTGTTTGCCGCCCTGGGTGTAGACCGCGGCAACACCCTGGATCCGTTCGAGCCTTGGCTCGACCTGGTCCTCCGACAACGTGCGGAGTTCGGCAAGACTGTAATCGCCCCCGACCCCGAGGAACAGGATCGGCATAGCCGATGTTGAGAACTTAAAGATGAAGGGTGCGTCGGCATCATCAGGCAGGAACGGCTCAACGAAATCAACTGCTTCCCTGACGTCAAGCGAGGCGATGTCCATCTCCTTGCCCCACTTGAACTGCACCATCACAAATGACAGCCCCTCTCTTGATGACGATGACACCTCTTCAACATCTTCAACGGCCGCGACCGCTTCTTCGATCGGTTTGGTTATAAGGGTCTCGATATCCTCCGGGGAGACACCTTCATAGGTCGTAACAATCGATACGGTGGGAAAATCGATATCGGGGTAGAGATCAATACTGATGTTGCTCACGCTGACGATGCCGAGCGTGACGATGCCGATATAAAGCATCAGGAAGGTTATCGGTCTTGAAGTCGAGGTATTGGGAAGTCCCATTCTTCCGCCTGTTCCTTTAGGACTCTGTATCCATGATAGTGATCTTGATACCGTCTCTTAAGAGAGTCTGTCCGAGTATGATCACCTTCTCACCGGCGGCAAGCCCTTCGAGCACTTCGTAGTGGGTCGGACCGGCAAGCCCGAGTACCACAGGTCTCTCCCGGGCAACGTCTCCCTCCGCCACGAACACCGTCGTCTCAACCCTGCTGCCCCGCCCCGGCAGTACCTCTGTGAGAGTGGCCGCCAGGGGCATAAGTACGGCATCTTTATGGACTTCGGTTATCACCTGAACCCTGGCAAACATACCCGATCTCAGCATGGAATCGCCGTTCCTCATCCTGATCTCTGCCTTGGCCGTCCCCGTCCTCGCGTCGACGACCGGACTCCTGTTGGTTATCTTCGCATCTCTGGTCTCGCCGGCCAGCGCATCGAATTCGATTCTGACCGGCGTTCCTTCCTTTATGAGGTGATAGTCTTTCTCAAGCACCCCGATACCCACCTTGACCGACCTGTCGTTTATGATAGTCACAAGCGGTTCCATCTGGGTCACGTATGCACCCGGATCGAGAAAGACCTGCGAAATCGTACCGTCGATCGGCGCCGTGACTTCGAAGGGCTCGAAACGCTGCCCCGTTATCTCCGGGTCTATCATGGCCACGGTCTCATCCTTCGCGACCCTGTCATTCTCATCGACATCGACAGACAGGATTCGCCCCGATATCTTAGGATAAACGCTGACCTGTTCTTCAGGCTCCACCGTACCCGTGTATTTCAGGATCCGTTCGACCTCACCGGTTATCACCGGCTCAACGATCACGGGTACGATAGCCTCGCTTTCAGCATTGTTTACGAGATCTTCCCGCGCCTGCTTGCCTCGTTCGATCGCCTGGATCCGCATGAAATAAACCACCAGGGCGACCACCACAACAATCACAATCAAGATCAATGCTCGTTTCATCACCGAGCTCCTGCTTTATAGTCCGTAAGAAGAATGCCCATGGCCTTCTTTGCCTTCGCTATGGCAAGGTTAAGATCATGGAGCGCCTGGATTCTATTGTTTCCGGCCCTCGTGAGAGCCAGCTGTGCATCCATCACCTCAAGATTTGTTGCATAGCCCTGGAGGTATCTTTCATTGGCTATCGCCAATCCCTCCCCGGCCATCTCTACATTTTTCTCCTGGGACTTGAGCGTCTCAAGCGCCGCGTCGACCACAAGAGCAGCGCTCCTGACTTCGAGCTCGATCCCGTCTTCGAGACTGGCCATGCCGATATCGGTCTGCCTGAGTTGCGAGTATGATTGGGATATCTGCGACCTGGTCCTCAAGCCATCGAACAGCGGAAAACTCAGTACCAGGTACCCGGCGTAACTCTTCTCCATCTTGTCACTATCAAATGTAAGTTCGTCCGCCCTCACGTCATAGTTCGCGGAGAGCGAAAGCGTGGGGTGACGGCCGGCCTTCGCAAGTCTTATCGACTCCTCGGCAATCGCCTTCTGGGTGCGCATGATGCTGATTTCGGGGCGATGCTCGAGGGCCGTGATCACCGCCTCCGCCGGGTCGATGTCAAATGGCTTCTCTTCGAATTCCCCGACAAACTCTATCTCCGAACCCACATCGACACCCATCGCACTCTTGAGCGCAAGTTCACTTAAGGCTACCGCGTTTCGTGCACCTATCAGCGCAGGCTGAAGATTGCTCACTTCTACCTCGGCGCGCATCACCTCGAAACTCGATGCCTCACCGGCGTCGTAGCGTAAGCGTACCACCCGGAGGAATTCTTCGGCGTTTTCGATCGACTGCCTCGTGACCTCGACGGATTCACGCGCGAGAAGCAACCCGTAGAAAGCCTCAATGACCGCCAGCGCCGCGTCGGCTTCCCTGCCCGTAAGATCGATTTTGGCGATCTCGTGGGACCGCTTTGCAATCCGGTATGCACCCTTGAGGCTACCGCCGGTATAGAGCGGCTGCGACAGCAGCAGCTGAAACGAATAGTCCCGTGTGAAGTCGGCTTCGATTTCCTGCACCTGATTTGTGCCGGGTATCGGGAAACTTATAGCTGGAACCCCCTCAACGAAGTTGTAGCTCCCGCTTAAGGAAAGGTTCGGCAGGAATCCCGACCGGGCCTCGGCTATGCCGCCTATGGCCTCGGATACCGCTTCCTCACCTTCAAGTATGCTCAGGTTCTTATCGAGTGCCCGGGATATGCAATCATCAAGCGTCATGGGGGCACCGGTCACCAGGCCGGGAAGGATGAGTCCAAGAAGTGCAAGGACGGAGATCGGCTTATACAGTCTATTCACACTTAAGAACAGAGTCTGTCGTGTCCGGTTGCTACTCACTTCTCCTACCTCGTCAACCTTGGATTTGATGTACTTACACCGTCTCATAATCCATAGAACAATGTGTCAGCAGGGGTTAGTCAGATAGACTTCTCCTACTAATTTTGTCATTCATGCTACCGGACGCAAGAGGAAAATGCAATACATAAACGTCAAGCAGTATGCTTGACTGTGTCGCTAATGCCTTCTATAATGTCACTTGAAAAGTAAGTTAACCTGTTGGACCCACCCCTGAAATAAGGAGATTGTGATGACCAAGGTCGATATGCTCAGAGTAGTCGTTCTTTCCGCCCTTCTGGCTACGGCCCTCATCATGGGCTGCTCGGAGAGCGAATGTCCCGGACCCGACTGCGGCATACCCGATCCGGCATTGAGCAATATCTGGCCGAATGAGGATCAGACTGCATGGACGTATGACTATGTCCGCCGGTCATGGGACTGGCCCGGCTTAGCCATGTATGACGATATTGACAGTGTTCCGCCTTCACCCTCTCTGGACGACATCGTGGCTCTCCTTGACGCTCATCCAATCGGCGCTCACCCGGAATCGGAGGAAGGCATCTACAGACTCAGGTTCGATGGAGATACGACGACCGGGCCTGGTGTCACGGCCCAGAACCTCACACGAATGCTCCTGACTGAGGACGGTCCCGGCCACCTGGCAGGTACGCCGGTCCGACGCGAAACTTTCTTAGAGAGGTTCACGCCCACCCGGACCGATACGTTTGATGTGCTCCCCAACTATCCCACGTTTCTCCATGGAGGTGCGTGGGAAAAGACGGGCGAGGAGATCGTAACATACGGAGCATTTGATACGCTCCCCCACTGGAAATTCCTCGAAGCGAATCTCGCGGTCGGCCATGAATTCACTCACGAGATCTTCTCAGGCGGGCCTGTTCTCCATTGTCGTATTCTCCGCCGCGTGGATTTCGAGACTGAGATCGGGGTCTTTGAGAAGGCGATCGAGTGTCTCTACATGGTGGATTCAGGCATTCTGACATTCATGGGCGAGTATGGCCCCATTGGTTGGTCAAGGTTCTTCGAGTATGGGACCGTGGTATACGCGCCGACCGTAGGCCCGGTCTATAGCTACGAACGCCTGTTTGTGCAACCCGGAGATCCCCCCGACGCCGGATTTGCTGACGTAACGGTGAGCCTGATCGGAGCCAGCACCCCATAGTACGGTGCCGGAGCCAGAAAATGGCAGAGGGTGTGTCCGGGTTACGTCAGGCCAGATAGCGGAAACACACGAGTGCCACGATAACGAACGCGGCCGGAATCAGCAGCCAGAGCAGCTTCCTGACAGGTGATCGAGACCTGCGTCTCTCTTCATCTTCGAGGAACTCATCCCACTCATTCTGAGGTCTGCTCAGTAGCGACACCGGTCTCACCTCCCAACCAAACATACCATACCCGGCCCTATCCCGCAACCGGGTACGTGGCTCCGCTCCACGGGAGAATCGACCCGGTGGGTGCGAGTTCGGATCGATTTCTCTTGCAGGATACGACAGGGCGTATTAATATGCTGGCACACGGGAGCTCCTACCACGAGGATTGCTATCATGCGATTGTATATTTATCAGTCTGCCTCAAAATGGATACAGCTGGCAGCAGTAATTCTCACCATAGGTATGGCCGTCTCCGTCTCCGTTGTATCCTGGGCAACGCGGCCGCCGGGTCTGCCTGAGGATCCCTACCAGGATTACGACATACGCATAGTCGCAGATCGTAACTTCGGAGTCGCTCCATTCACCGCTGAATTCAGGGTCATCCTGACCGGCAATGAAAACGTGAAGACGGTGCGATGGGACTTCGACTCCGATGGCAGTGTTGATGCTCAAGGGCCCGTGGCGAACTACACGTTCTCAGAGCCGATCGATTACGAGGTCACCGCCGAAATCAGGACTACGTTTCACGGGAGGCTTCTTAGGACTATCAGGATTTCGGGCCACACTGCTCTTATGACCATAACGTTCGATGACGGCCCACAGTCAATCCACGAGCATGGCTTGCCGCTCCTGGCCAGTAAGGGATTAACAGCTACGGCTTATATTGTACCGGCATGGGTAGGCATGGAGTGGTATATTCAGTGGGAGCAGGTAGATGATCTCCATGAGGCGGGTTGGGTTATCGGCAGCCACACTCAAAATCACCCGAGACTCACCCAGACCGATGACCCGGACCTTCATTATGAACTCGGCCAGTCGCAGAACGTGTTGCTTGCGAGGGGAATACCGGCAAGACATGTCGCCGTACCGTACGGCGATTATGACGCCCGCGTCCTTGATGCGATACGGCTCTACTATGACACCAATCGTATCGTAGGCGGGCGGAATCCTCTGCCGGAAGCAGTTGATCCCTATCTCCTGGGCTCACATGTCTCACTCTCCTGGATGCAGCTCCACCACTATACCGCAGAGATTGACACTGCGGTTGCGCGGCACGGGTGGTACATAATGTGCAATCATGGCGTGGCCCCGGCTTGCGATGAGGAACCATGGTGCCTCACGACAGAAATGCTTTCCGATGTGATAGACTATGCTCACAGTAATCGTGTGAAGATTGTGAATATGGATGAAGCGTTTGAGATGATGTCACCGGACGAGGCGGTACCCGGAGCCGGCGTCGTCGCAGACGGAGAAACGGTCCCCACGTCGCCTATGCAGGGTCTGCGGGTCATCCGCGGATACCGTCAGGCGACTATCAGCTATGAGGTACTCAGTCCCACTCAGTTGGGTATCAGGATTTTCGACGTTCGTGGCAGACTCGTGAGTCCGCTTCTTGAGAAGCACCACGGAATCGGCGAACACACGGCCCTCTGGAACGGTACGGATTCTTACGGCAGGCCGGTGGAGGCCGGCATTTATTTCTGCGAGGTCAAAGCCGGGAATGCCAGAGAGTGTCGGAAGATCCAGATGGTCCACTAGCCCGGATCAGCCCGTCAGCGTATAGAAGACCCTTCAGATGGCACTGTGCCACCACCCACAAAGCATCTCCTTTTGACATATCACCAGACTTGAGGTAAAATAGAAGAGTAGACAAACAGAAGAGGAGGGCTTCTCGCATGCGCACACTCAGCACGATTGTAGCAATCCCGTTGGTATTTGTTCTGCTCGGAACCGCCGCGCTGGCCACCCCACGCCTCGTGACTCTGGATTCCGAGGACTGGGGTACTCTCCGGCACGTGGCCCGTACAATCGAGGACCACGGCGGCCGTATCAGAATCGCGTGCGTTCCGCACTTCATAATGGCGGATATCCCGGACAGGGCCATGGCCGACCTGCTCACGGCAGGGTCCATATCAGCCATTCACGAAGGTGTATTGGATCCACAGGACTTCACCAGGTACGGCGCGTCTGCCCGGCAGATCATCACCGCGTGGAACAACGTGTTCATGGGAAAGTCCAGGGCGGCAGGACTTGATGAACCCCCGAGTCCCGATCGAAGCCCGCTGATAAATGATGTCATTGAGTCAGATGATCCCACGTTGCTTTTCAAACCGCCCGGAGCCAGAGTCCTCGACACAAGCGAGTTCATGCTGGGCAACGTCGTACTCGGTATCGTTCTCGCAGAGAGCGATGGTACGACCGATCCCAGTTCCGAGGATTGGACGCAGACCGAGGAAGACAATGTCACAAGCGAGATCATTGCCGGACTAAACTGGTATATCACAAAGGCAGGCTGGATACCTCTGAGCTTTTATACCGTGTTCAATTACGCTGTGCCGACGCAGTATGAACCGATCACCCGGTCCTCGAGTCAGGACTACCTCTGGATAAATGAATGCGTGGCAAACCTGGGATATGCCAGCACCAATGAGTATGCCCGTGCCATCCGGGACAGTTTTGACGCGGACTGGGGTGTCCTGGCTATGATAGCTGATGACAGCAATGATGGAGACAACAAGTTTCCCGACGGACGATTTGCCTATGCCCAGGCGGGTGGACCCAGATTCGTAATGACATATGAGAACGATGGTTGGGGAATCTCCAGCATGGACGCCGTGATGGCTCACGAGATCAGCCATTCCTTCTATGCCCTCGACGAATACTTTGAGGCCGGCAGGGCATGCACCGCGCGGCGTGGTTACATGAATGTCGAAAACCAGAACAGCGAGTATCCTGGCGGGGCCGGCGGGTGCCTGATCAACAGGATCTTCTGCATAATGAGGAGTGTGCCTCTCTCTACGGCAAGAGTATGTAACTACAGTAAAGGCCAGCTTGGTTGGTGGGATAGCGATGGTGACAGTATTCTGGACATACTTGATACCTTCCCCGAGACGGAGCTCTACGAATACGCGCCCGATCCCAGTGTGACCTTCACCCCCACCTACGCGGGTTCGTCCTGGGTCACGATGTTGCCCAACCAGAATTCGTCGGGCCAGGGAAATGATATTACGATCAACCGCATTCTCAAGGTTGAATACAGGGTGGATGCCGGAGTCTGGCATGATGCATCACCCAACGACGGTGCCTGGGATCAGGGCAACGAGGGTTACAACTTCACGACTGATCCTCTTTCCGGGGGCCTTCACGTAATTGAGGCCAGGGCGGTCCATACTTTTGGGAATATGGATACGACCTTCGCAGTTGACACCCTCACGGTTGATCCTACCGCCGGCATCCGGGCAGTTACCCTGGAGTCATCTTTCGGCGTTGACGCAAAGCCCAATCCCTTCGGTCCCACTGTAGAGATTCGCTACAGTATCCCGGGTGAGTATGGCAGGACCGTTCCCGTGTCAATGAACGTCTACGACGTACGAGGCAGAGAGGTGGTAAGTCTCCTCGTGGGTGTCCGGAGCCCCGGCCCCGGCAGGATTTCATGGAACGGGACCTACTCAAGCGGAAGTCCCGCACCGAGCGGCATTTACTTCATAGATCTTATCGCAGGTGACTCAAGAACAGTTAAGAAAGTCGTTTTGACGAGGTAGGCCTGAGGCGGCTATTTCGAGACGATCATCTTCTGTGTACTCGCAAAGTCGCCGGATTCCATAAAACAGAAGTACATTCCCGGTACGGCCCTGTCACGATCGGGATCGCGGCCGTCCCAGTGAATCTCGTGGCTTCCCGGTTCCTGAGCGGGTAAGTCCGCAAGCACTCGGACTGCCCGGCCGCCGACATCGTATACCCGCATCTTCACTCCGGCAGACCGTGGAAGATCATAGAGAATGACGGTGTTCGCGCCAAATGGGTTCGGTGTGTTTGGATAGAGGGAGTAGCCGGACGGCGGGACACATGGCACAAGTTCGGATGGGATTTCCTTGAAGAAAGTGTCGGCGTGTGCTAATCTCAATTCACCGGGGAGCTGCCAATGCGACGAATGTTGTCATACCTTGTCCCAGGTTGTCAGCCTGCTGCGGGACTGATGCGGCTGGCCGCCGCGTTTATTATCATCGGCATAACTGGCTTTACCCCCGATGCCTCCTGGGCAACCCGGCCGCCTGCTTTGCCTGTTTATCCTTACCAGAACTACGATGTACGGATAGTCGCGAGTCGTCACTTCGGAGTCGTTCCTTTCGCCATTGACTTCGAGGTAGTCGTAGACGGCTATGAGAAAGTGGAAATGGTGCACTGGGACTTTGACGGGGACGGCAGCGCTGATGCTCATGGACTCAGCGCGAGTTACACTTTCTCCGATCCGACTGATCATGAGGTCACTGCAGAAATCAGCACTACTTTTCACGGGACGCTTCTCCGGGTCATGAGGATTACGGGCCACACTGCTCTGATGACTATAACGTTCGATGACGGCCCGGTCTCAGTCCATTACTGGGGCTTGCCGCTCTTGGCTAGTAAGGGAGTAACAGCCACAGCTTACATTGTTCCGGCATGGGTGGGCCCAGGCTCGTATCTCGACTGGGAAGAGATAACAGAGCTCCATGAGGCAGGGTGGGTCATAGGAAGTCACACTATGACGCACGCAGACCTCACCCAGGTCGATGATTCGACACTTCATTATGAACTCAGCAAGGCCCGGAGCGAGCTGCTGCAGAGGGGATTTCCGGCGAGCCACTTGGCGGTGCCCCACGGCGCTTATGATGCTCACGTTATTGATGCCATACGGCTCTACTATGACACCAATCGCATCATAGGCGGCCCGAATCCCCTACCGGAGCACACGGAGCCCTATCTTCTGGGCTCGCATGCATCGACTTCCTGGCTGCCGTTCGAGGCATATTGCGCACAGATCGACAGCGCAGTCGCCCGGCGCGGATGGTATATCATGTGCAATCATTCGGTAGACCTGAATTGCTACAGCTATCCGTGGTGCATCTCGACGGAAATGCTTTCCGATGTGATCGACTATGCTCACAGCAAGCGTGTGAAGACTGTGAATATGGATGAAGCCCTTGAGATGATGTCACCTGACCAGTGGGAGCCCCAAGCCGGCGTCGTCGCGGACGGAGGGACGGCTACCACGTCGCCTCTACAGGGTCTGCGGGTAATCCACGGGTACCGGCAGGCGACTATTAGATACGGGCTAGTCAATCCCACCCAGCTGGGTATCAGGATCTTCGACGTTCGAGGCAGGCTTCTAAGCACGCTTCTTCATAAGCAACAGGGATGCGGTGAACACACTGTTATCTGGAATGGCACGGATTCCTACGGCAGGCCTGTGGAGGCCGGCATTTACTTCTGCGACGTCAAAGCCGGGAATACCAGACAGTGCAGGAAGATCCAGCTGGTCCACTGAGGTCAGTCTCGACGCTCTCATGGACAAGAATACAGGTACTCTCCCGCAAACGTAATAAAGTCCTGAAGATCGACGTCCCCGTCGCTGTCAAAGTCACAACAGCACTCGTCAGTGAGATAGACACCGGCGAAGAAAATGAAGTCCTGCAGATCGACATCACAGTCCGCATCTGTATCCGGACTGGCCCTCGATATGCGGTTGCTCGGGCCAAGCTCGTAACCCTGACCCTGCCATACGGCCGAGAACTCAATACCACAGTCGCCACCGTCACCCGACTTGGTGTTACAACCACCGAATTCCTGGAACGTAACGGAGCAGCACCCCTCAGAGTCGGTAAGACAGGTATCGGGTGCTTCACCTGGACAGAAGCAGTGACCGTTGTCGACTACTATCGGATTCACCACAACCCAGAGGCTCCGCAGCGGAGTACCATAGCAGTCCCTGACACATACCGTCACCGTCACCACGTCCATTTCACTTGCGGGACTATAGGTGCCACCGCCCAATGTCGCAACTACGGTCGTTGTACCTGCACAAGGAACTCCCGCATTTGCAGCACCGGCAAACACAACAATAACGAGGCAGACAGACGAGAAAATCCTGGTCATAACCCGCACCTCCTTTCGGGCCGTATTGTACCACAACAGAAGCCCAAAATCACCTGAAAACTCGGTAGTCTGCTCCGCGTTACTGAAGTAACCGGAGTGTACCCAGTTGAATCTGGTTTTGATTATTCGATGAGATGCTGCTATACCTATCGTCAGGAGGTCAGGTGGTAGGTATGCCATTAAGAGTGCATCTTCTACGAGAGACTGACGAGGAGCTGATCGAGAATCTGAGAACGCAGGTCAAGGGAGATGTAGTGCTCACCTACGGCGATGGAATCCCTGACCCACCCGACTACGAAATCCTCGTATGTGGAGTGCCTGATAAGGAAAGCATCGAAGCAAGTCCCAACCTCAAGCATCTCATCATTCCCTGGGCGGGTCTGCCCGGGAAGACACGCGAGCTCATGCTGAGTCACCCCGAAATCTCGGTTCACAACATCCATCACAACGCTGTCCCCGTGGCTGAGATGGCAATGGCGCTGATGCTGGCCGCGACAAAGGGGATTATCCCGATAGACCGGTCTTTGAGACAGCACAACTGGACAAAGCGCTACGAGAACCCGGAGATATCGTTGTTGCAGGGAAGAGAGGCTCTGATCATTGGATATGGCGCAATAGGGAGCAAGATAGCGGTCAGATGCATGGCTTTCGGCATGGGTGTTACTGCCATCGATGCTAGGGACATGGGCGATTCCGACGGCGACGTCAGGCTCTACCAACCCTCGGACCTCAGGAAGCGACTTCCGTTGGCAGATGTCGTATTCTTATCCCTCCCGCTCACGCCCGAGACGAAGGGGATGGTCGGAGCGGAGCAACTCTCCCTGCTTCCCCGGGGAGCAACCCTTGTCAACATCTCCCGAGGCAAGATAGTTGATGAGGAAGCCCTCTATGAGGAGCTGAAGAGTGGACGCATAAGGGCCGGCCTTGACGTCTGGTACAATTACACCCTCCCGCTTTCCCTTTCATGAACTCCCTAATGTCGTGATGACGGCGCACCTCGCGGGCCACTCCGACCGTACCGAGTTTCTACGCGCAACGGAACTCGCGGAGATCTTAAACCTCGCCTCCCGGGGAGTCTCTCTCCCCAATCGAGTCAACCTCGAAAGAGGCTACTAGGGGCGGTTTCTGGCGGGCAATACGGGAGGGTTTTCGCAACTTGAGGTCTGAAGAGTGCCGCAAGACCTCCGAGCTGGTTGCCTGCCTCGTATGATACACCCACACAGAAAACCCCAAGGGCAAAGTGCCACCCAAGGGGGTCTCTGTCTACTGCCTGTCTGTGCTCACGCGTGACAGTCTGTCAGTCTTTGAACTCAG
>JALGZP010000049.1 GCA_025774845.1 bacterium | reverse complement strand
ACTTGCCATTCTCTTTGCAAAGATGGGATCAAGCCAGAAATGCGGATTGAAGGAATTACCAAGTGGAATAAGCGAATCGCCATAGGCTTCATGAAACTCAATGATCTTGGGGTGACCTTTCTCCGGCATTTCAAGCCCGACTGCCCACTCGTCGAAATGTCCCCCGATCATGAAGATCACATCTGCTTCATAGATCGCCCTGACGGTGCTCGGACTCAGCTCAAAATGGTGTGGATCGGCCCCCGGCGGAACGATTGTGGCGACTGTAAGTTTATCTCCCGCGATCTCCTGAACGATACTCGCGACGGGGAAGATACTGGCCGCTATTTTGAGCGTAGAATCAGCGCCGGTAGAGGATGGGGCACCCAAAGCTATTGCCACTAACAGCATCACCGCGATTCTCATCTACAGGTCCCCCTACGCGATATCCATACGGTGTCATCGCGAGCGCAGCGTGGCGATCTCAGGAGATTGCCACGTCACTCCGTTCCTCGCAATGACAGATCTCCCTACGACGCTCCAGTGAGCCAATTTGCTTGAGGCTACGCGCCCAATGATATAGGATTGCCAGCAAGGTAGCAAGGTATCAATGCGAAGGGAGGAGGACGTGAACTCGAAGAAGAATGTCCTGGCGGCCATTATTGTCGTGGTCTGCATCATCATCGTTGCTGTCGGATTTATCAGGAGGAGGGGGCCCTTCGGTGGTCGGGCCGAAGTTGCGACCGCGGACGACCGCGCGTATTTCGCTGTTGTCCACGACCTGGTGTCATCCGCCGAGAAGTCGGTCGATGTGATCCTCTATCAGACTCGTTTTTACTTCAATTACCCGGTCAGCAAGAGCAACACAATGCTCGCGGACCTGGTCGAAGCGGGTGACAGGGACGTGAAAGTGCGAGCGGTCATCGAGCATGCCGGTTGGAACATGACCAACAGCGAGGAAAACAGAGATGTTTGGAACCTCCTCAGGCAGGGTGAAATCGAGCTCTATTTCGATTCGGTCGATCAGACCAGCCACTCGAAGCTCGTTATCGTGGATGGCAGATACGTAATTCTTGGCTCAAGCAACTGGAGCCATTACGCGCTTGATGTCAACAACGAAGCAAATGTGGTGATTGATTCAAAGCGGGTGGCCCGGGCGTTCACGAAGTATTTCGAGTCCGTAATCGACAACGGCGTGGTTGATTATCTACCCGACAATGAATACATAAGGGCAGACGAGGTGGAGGGGTGGGAAGAAAGATATGCGATGGTGAGAGACGTGGCCGATTCAGGCAGTTTCGACCCTGACCGCGCCATGGGGTGGATCTATTTCGGAGATCTTGTGGTGAGGGCGACGGAGCGGCCGCTCGAAGAGATCATGGCGGTTGATTCCCTCTTTTTTGACAACGTAGCGGGGGACACCATCAGGGTGGTTGGGAGAGTAGAGCGTGAAGAAGGAACAAGGCTGGAGGCAGTGGATCTTGAGAGTAGCACTACGCTTGAAATAATGGCACACGCCTTCTATGCCGAACGATCAGAGATCAGAAAAGCCACATTCGACAAGTCCGAGGTCGAATGGATTGAAGCGCCCAGAGTCGTGCCGGTCCCCAATGAGAAGTATGCCGAAGAGGTGGGGACACTTATCGGGAATGCCAAGCACCGGGTATGGCTCGCTTTGCTCGATGCAAGGCACTATGACAGAACCCCGGGCACTGCGCGCAAGTTCAGGGAGCCGGGTGCTCCTCCAAGCCTCACAAACGTGCTGCTTGCAGACCTCATAAGTGCCGAGGCGCGAGGGGTCGACGTAAAACTGGCGATCGATATGGGGTGGGGCCGTAGACCGCCTGAGACCAAACTTGACTTTCTTGAAAGGCTTCAGGCCGGTGGTGGGGATATCTATGAGGACTCGCCGGATGTAACCACCCATGCCAAACTGGCGATAGTCGATGATGACTTCGTGGTGATCGGTTCTACGAACTGGTCGTATCATGCATTTGAGGAAAACAACGAGACGGCGGTGATAATCGAGTCTCCCGAGCTCAATGCGCACTATGCAGCATACATAAGGGCCATCATGGATGAGGGGAAACCCTTCGAATCGTACGAATAGGCTCCGACATCGGGGTGGGAGCATGAGGAGATCAGGTCAGCATGAAGACGGGTGAGTTCGACGCGCTCTGTGACAAACTGGTCTGTCCGGCCTGTCACGGCCGGCTTGAGGCACAGGAATCGCGGCTGGCATGCACGAAATGCGGTTCGCACTACGCTCCGAACCGGCACGGCTACATCGAGTTCAGGGTTGATCAGACGGGGGAGGATGTCTACGAACAGGATACGACGCCCGACGAGTATGCGGAGACGCAGGAATACTGCGGTCTCAGGCTTTTCGATGAATACACCAAGCCTGTCATTCTGAGCACACCTTTCAAGTCGGTTCTCGATGTGGGATGTGGCATGGGAATGGGGACCTCAGAGCTTCTTGAAGACGGTTATGACGCCTACGGTATCGATCTGCCGAATATGGCCAGGTTCTGGGCACGGGCGGGCAAGGATCCGGCGCACTTCTTTTGCTGTGATGCGGCCAGGCTTCCCTTTCCGGATGAGTCCTTCGATGTCGTCTACTCGCTTGGGGTCATCGAACACATAGGATCGGTGAGCGGGTATTCGACATTGTGCGACAACTACACGGAAATCAGACAGAACTATGCCGATGAACTGCTCCGTGTCACGAGACCAGGTGGAAGGATACTCATAGCCTGTCCAAACAAGCATTTCCCGATCGATATACAGCATGGCCCCCAGGATGATCTGAGTACCGAAACGCTGATCGGCAAGGTCAGAGCGATGATTTATTCCAAGACCGGTGCGAATATCCATCCTACATGGGGTAAAAACCACCTGCTGTCATACTCAGAGGTCAGAGACCTCTTCTGCACAAAGGGTGGGGCGCGTGGTTTTGAAGCCATGCATCTCAGGGGTTATTTCGGATTCAGCAAGTTCGAGAGAAAGTCGCTCAAGCCTCTCCTTCACGTGGCCAGGTTCTACATTGAGAATCTGCCCGGATTCTTGCGGAAGACCGGGCTCAACCCCTATATGCTTGCCCGGATTACGAAGTGAAATCCAGACTCCGAATGACGTAACCTCTTGATAGTCAACCCGATTTGATGTAAAGTTGGTACCGAGTTGATCTTACGCTAGAGGTGGTCTATGGGTACCGAAGACAAAATCACCCATGTTATGAAGCGGGATGGAACCGTGGTCGAATTCGACCGCGAGAAGGTGATGACTGCCATTTACAAGGCGGCGGCATCGGTCGGCGGTCACGACAGGGCTCTGAGTGAGAAACTCTCGGACGAGGTCATCGAGGCGCTGAATGGGTGTTTCCAGCCCCCGAACATACTCACGGTTGAGGAAGTTCAGGACATGGCCGAGAAGGTACTGATCGAAAACGGCCATGCCAAGACTGCGAAGGCTTACATAGTCTATCGGGAGAACCGGCGGAGGGAGCGGGAGCGCAAGATGGCGAAACGCGGACGGGAACGGCCGCTTCCCTACCGGATGATGTACGAATCTCTGCTCTGGGCCCTGGATCACGGCTGTGAGACCATTGAGAAACTCAACGAACGGACTCGTGACGGGGATCTCCCGGCGCTTATAAAGGATGCGGACAGATGCTACAGTGAGAGTGTGTCAGATGTAGCTGAGGCGATGGCAGCCGCGGAGGGAGTCAAACTGATAATCGTTGCCGGACCTTCATCCTCGGGCAAGACGACGACCACTGCCAAACTTGCGCGGCGGCTCAGGGATCTTGGAGTGGAGACCGTGCTGCTCAACCTCGATCACTATTTCTTCAATCTCGAACTCCATCCCAGGGATGAGTACGGTGATTACGACTTCGAAACGCCTGAGGCGCTGGACATACCGCTGATCAACGAACATCTGGCCGACCTTATCGATGGTAAGACGGTCAGCATGCCCCAGTACGATTTCAAAACCGGCAAGAGGTCGAAGGAGACGTCAGAGATTTCAATAGAATCGCACCAGGTTGTTCTCATCGACACACTGCACGGACTCTACGGACCGTTGACGAAGAGCATTGATAACAAGCTGAAGTCCAGCGTTTACATTGAGACCGTGCCCATATTGCGGGACAGTGAGGGGAAGTTCGTTCGGTGGACCGATATCAGGCTCCTCCGCCGGATGGTCCGAGACCATTCCCAGCGTGCGTACGATCCCCTGAAGACGATCGGTCACTGGCACTATGTGAGGCGAAGCGAGCTAAAACACATAATCCCATTCATACGAACTGCGGATTTCACGCTGAACGGCGCGTTGCCCTATGAGCTGCCGTTCCACAAGAAACGCTCGTTCGGACACTTCCCGGGCTTCATCAAGACGTTGAAGGGCGATCCCAAGCGACGGGATGCCTGCATCCGTGCCGAGAGGATCCATGACCTGCTGAGCGGTGTCGACGCCTACGACGATGAGTCGATTATCCCGAATGACTCATTGCTCCGCGAGTTTATCGGGGGGAGTATATATAAATTGCATTGAGGGGGCCGGTCAAAAACGCCTATCTGCTGCGTTACGCTTGCTCCTCGTCACTGCGACGTACTCACAGGTACGCCTCATTCCTCGGAGCTTCGCGTGCCTTGCATCCGGACGTTTTTGACCAGCCGTGAATCTAGATAGATATCTAGACCTCAGTTACCGATACGATTCCCCTGCCTTCGAGGTATTCGGTCCGGTCGTTGTTAATATCTATACAGACCGTTCCATCGGCAACGAAGCGGTAGCTGTGCCTGCCGTTCTTGAGCGTGATGACCCTTTGCCAGAGTCCCCTGCCATCAACATCCAGGAGAATGTCCTGACTTCCGTCCCAGGAGTTGAAATCTCCCTCGATAGTCACGGTCTCGGCTTCGCCATCCACATATGAGAAGAGCACTCCTCCGCCAATTCTCCTCGGAGCGAAGAAGTTCTTGATGGTGTCGCTGTCTATCGACCGTTGTGTAGCATCCATACCGAGTACTTCATGTGCCAGTGAACGGTAATCAGAGAAACCACGTGATCCACGATACTGGGTTATCGGCACGCCATAACCGGTAGCTTCCTTCAGCGTAATGTTGCTTCTTATGATTGTCTTGAAAGAAGAGTCCTTATAACGAGCCCTCAATGCGGACAGGAGTTCCCGGCTTATCCTGGTACGGGAGTCGTACATGGTCGCAAGGACTCTATATGTAGTGCTGTGGCCATTTACTCTCTCAAGCAGCTCGAGTGCCTCGGTTATCCGCCCGACGCCCTGGAGCGAGAACAGGGATGGGTCGACCGGCACGATAACCTCATCGGCAGCCATGAGAGCGTTAAAAGTGAGTAGGCCGATGTTCGGTGGTGAATCGATCAATACGAAATCATAGTCATCGTCAATCCGTTTGAGAACACGTCTGAGTCTTCCCTCTCTGCGATCCCTGCCAGCGAGCACCTGTTCGGCGGTGCTGAGTACGATGTTCGCTGGAAGAATCGAAAGACCGGAATCGACATCTTTGATCACGGTTGAAACCGGAACGGTGTCCGAGTCAACCAGAAGATCGTAGATCGTGTGCTCAACGGATTCCTTATCCGGGCACAGACATTGGGTTGTACTTCCTTGTGGGTCCATGTCGGCGATTAGGACTTTCTGTCCCTGATCCTTGAGACAGAGCGCGAGACTTACTGTTGTGGTGGTTTTGCCGCAACCACCTTTCTGGTTCGCTATCGCAATTCGCCTCATTGTTAAAGATTACCTCCTTTCGTGGGTCGCGACCGTTATCTAAAACCCGACTACAATATCCGCGCAGGCCCCGCGTGTCAACCACGAACGTGGTGGCGGAACCAGAAAACTGCAATAACCAATGTGGGTGTCTTCCAGCAGCCCCTACTTATCTACCCAGTAGAGATACATGCCGCAGTTCTCGCACCTGTAGAGAGTCTTGTTGCGGTCATCTGCGGCGTCAATGGCAGAGGGGATTCTTACGAAGCAGGCGTGGCAGGTTCCGCGAATTACCGGGGCCACGATTCTGCCATGGCGTTTCGTCACCCTGCTGTATTCCCTGAGAATCGCAGGGCTCAGCTGATTTTCGAGATTTTCACGTGTGTTTTCAAGGGACTCGACATTGGTCATCTTGAAACCCATCTTACCGAGCGCCTTTGTCTGGGTTGGGTCTTTTGCCTCCCGTATCATGAGAAGGATGTCCTGAAGCGCTATCAGAACCTGGAGCTGTGGATTCATCTTTCGAGTTCCTCGATCAGACCTATGAACTTCTTGGGACCCTTGACACTCTTGATTCTCTTGTCCGCGGACATCAGACGTGCCGCCTGCGCAACCTTCCCCAACGCGATCAGGTAGTCGGCAGGATCTCCCACAGGCGGCGCCACGATAAGGAAGAAAAGGAAGGCACACTTCTTATCCATTGACTTAAAGCTGATACCTTTCTTGGATCTCCCAACAGCAACTGTGACCTCGCTCACCACGAGCGAGCGGCAGTGAGGTATCGCTATGCCCTTTCCAACTCCGGTTGAACCCAGTTCTTCACGCGAACGCAAAGTCTTGAGAAGTGCTTCCCTGGCAGGTTTGCTGAGTCTGAGGAGTTTGACCAGCTCTTCGAGAACGCCATCCTTGGTTGTGGACTTAAGATCGAGGTTGATTCTTTTAGCAGTAACTAATTCGGATAGCTTCATCTATGTTTAATGCCCTTAGTCTTCCTACTTCCATACTATTCAACGGGGGCCAATCCGTCAAGCAAAGACTTGATTTCCTTGAGAACCTCCGGCTCGTGCTCCCGGCGCATGGCTGCTTCAAGGAGGGTCTTCGCCGATGGGCCTTTGATCCTGGCGATTGCCCAGAGACTGTTAAGCCTGATCACGGGGTCGTCATCCGCCAGACATGTACTTAGAAGCGGCAGGAAGGTATCCAACCCGGAATTCCCCGCAATCATTACCGCGTTTCTTCTGATTGCGTTTCTCCCCCGCATACCGATCTGGTTGTCGGCGAATCTCGCCTGGAACTCTTCATCGCTTGTCGCAATGATCTCGTCCAGCCGGGCGGATGAACCGACCGCACCAACTGCCACATCCCGGCCCGTGGGGGGGATGCTGGAGTTATACGGACAGGCGTCCTGACAATCGCTACAGCCGTAGAGCCTGTTTGCCCAGTGCTCCCTTACATCGCGTGGAATTGGGTCCATACCGCTGCTCAGATGCTGAATGCAAATGTTCCTGTCGATGAAGTGAGGTGTCCTGATAGCTCCTGTCGGGCAGGCGTCCATGCACAGGCTGCAACTCCCGCAGGTCGTGTCCAGCATCTCATCAGGTTCCAGCTCAAGGTCGGTGATGATTTCTCCTAAGACGACATATGAACCGTGCTTGGGTGTGATGATCACACCGTTCTTCCCGTAGAAGCCAAGACCTGCCTTTCGTGCGAGCGGCTTCTCGGCCAGGGTGACGTAACAGGAGAAGGCCTTGGTCCTGCAGCCGAAATCCCGCTCCATCACATCGGCCAGCCGTTTGAGCCTGCGCCTTAGGTCCTCGTAGTAATTGCTGCGGGTGTAGGCTGCGATCATGCCACGCTCGGGATCGGTGGCAGGGGGTTCGCCTGTGAAGTATGACTGGTAGGCGGAGATCACGGACCGCGCACCTTTGAGATGTCGCGCCGGGGTTGTGAGTCTGACCAGGGTCGAATCCCGGGGTACAGACCGGGCCGGAATGAAACCTCTGTCTATGGCTGTCCTGAAGGCCTTTTCTGTATCATCCAGAGGGCCGGCATCGCAGAAGCCGATACCGTCGATTCCGAGCCCTTTGGCAGTTTCCTTGATTTTGGACTTCGGATCGGAGGCTTTCATCATCTCTATGTATTGACCCTCCCCTCTCTCTATGGTAACTTTCACATGAGGAACCTTCAAGTGGGCATCATTCCAGCAAGGAGAGGAGGGCACCGTGAGACCGATCGCATTGGTGCTGGTTTTGATCATGTGTGTGGCCGTGGGTTGTGCGGAGAAGAAGGAGGCGGAACCGGTGAAGACGGTCCAGCCCGTACCACCGGGAAACGTACGGGCAAGTCACATCCTGATATCATATGCAGGCGTTGAGCGAACGACTGCCACAAGAAGCCAGGAAGAAGCGGAAGCGCTCGTCAACGATCTCAAGTCAAAGATAGACGCCGGTGAGGGCTTCGAAGAGCTTGCCACGACTTATTCTGACTGCCCCAGCGCCGAGAACAAAGGAGATCTCGGCTTTTTCAAAAGGGGCCAGATGGTCAAGCCGTTTGAGAACGCCGCCTTTGCCCTTAAGCCCGGCCAGGTCTCGGACATCGTTGAGACCCAGTTCGGGTACCATATCATAAAGCGTACGCAGTAAAGATCGGGGCGGCCCGGTGCGGAGACGAAATCTCTACATTCTGAGCATTGTCGTAGTCGCTGTTGTGGTTGCGCTCCTCATAAGCCTCAGTGGGGGGCGTGATATCCCACTCGCAAAGACCGGACGTGGTGAATTCGTGATCTCCATTACGAGGAGCGGAGAGATCAAGGCACTCCGGTCCCTCACAATCAGTGCGCCAAGCGTTGGCGGGAAACTGCTTATCACTCGACTCATACCCGAGGGCACGGTGGTCACAAAGGGTGATTTCATCGTCCAGTTCGACCCCACCGAACTCCTGGACAGGCTTGAGGGCGCAAAGCGTGATCTCACCGCTGCAAGAGCTGAGCTCGATCTGACCGAGGCAAAGAACAACCTGCGCGAGCGGGAGCTCTCCGAAGAGATAAGGAAGAAGGAGATAGAGGCGAGAAAGGCGGAAGGGGAATCGACCCTCGACCTTGAGAATGCTGAGCGGGAGCTCGATCTGGCCAGGATGAAGTATGAGACCGAGGCAAAGATGATGAGGGCCGAGGTGGTCAAGACCGAGGTTCACATCGCGCGGGCCGAGGAGCGCCTTAACTCAGCCGAGAGAAGTCTTAAGGACCTTTCGGTCACGGCTCCCGGGGACGGCATCGTCGTCCATGAGAAGGTGTGGAAGGGTGGCCAGCAGGTCAAGGTACAGGAAGGGGATTCACCCTGGCCGATGCAGCCGATCATAAGCCTGCCCGACCTCAGCACGCTCTATGTCGCCACCGACATCGATGAAATCTACATAAGCAGAATTACTGTCGGTCTGCCATGTCTCGTCACCCTCGAGGCGTATCCCGACACATCATATGACGGCCGTATATCCAGGATCGGCAATCTTGCTAGAAGCAGCCACTACACCGGCGGGCCTAATGTCTTCGATGTGTCGGTTGCGCTCGATAGCATTGATGCTAGATTCAGACCCGGTATGAAGACCAGGGTCGAGATCATCGCCAACGTGATTGATGACGCGATCTCGGTCCCGATCGAAGGCGTTTTTGAGAAAGGCGGCCAACCTGTTGTTTACGTCAGGACCGGAGGCTCCTTCCGGGAACGTCAAGTCGAGGTGGGCAGACGAAACGACACGCATATCGTGATTCGCTCGGGTCTCGAAGGGACCGAAGATATTGCCTTGATGGATCCGATGGAAAAACGTGAGGGGTAGCGGACGCCGTGCATCCGATCCAGGTCTTTCCAATCGCCTTTCGCTCTCTTGCTTCAAATAAGGTTCGCTCCCTTCTGACCGCGCTTGGCGTGGTGTTCGGAGTTGGGGCTGTAGTCGCGATGCTCTCGATAAGCGAGGGGGCAAAAAAGGAGTCGACCGAGCAGGTGGAGCTTCTCGGTGCCAACACGATCTTTGTCGAAAACGCATCAGGCAACTGGGATGGCGGCACCACGGAAGGTCTCGTCATGCGGGATGCCGGGGCGCTTGGAGCACTTGATATAGTATCCGGCTGGGCCGCCCTTCGGCGCTATCCAGAAAGCGTTGTACAGGCCGGTGGGAGACGCGTGAGTGCGGAGGTCGTTGCCACCACCCCTGCGTTTAAGGACATCCTCAACCTGGAGCTCCAGAGCGGCCGTTTCCTTGATGCTGTGGATGATGCGGGTGGCGCCAAGGTCTGCGTGCTTGGCTCATCGCTCAAGAAGGCGCTCTTTGCGTTTGAGGGCGCCCGTGGCCAGCAGGTAAAAATCGGGGACTCGTGGTATACGGTGATAGGCGTTTCCGAGTATAAGAAGGCCGGTAGATCGCGGGTCAGGGGACTCAAACTGCCTCACTACAACACCCAGGTGTTTGTTCCCCTGCGGGCTTCCCGTGACTTCGAGGGGACTAGGGAGCGGGGCCGGCGGCCGGACGAGAGTATTGATGAGATCGTAATCGAAGTTGCGAGTTCGAGAGATGTTCCGGCGGCTTCGGTGCTTGCCGAGAAACGCCTTCGGCGGCTGCATAGCGACAATAAGGACTTCAAACTGATCGTGCCCCAGGCCCTGCTTCAGCAAAGCCAGCGTACACAGCGGACGTTTAACATAGTCATGGGGGCAATTGCCGGCATAAGTCTCCTGGTTGGCGGAATCGGTATCATGAACATCATGCTTGCCACTGTGCTTGAGCGAAGACATGAAATCGGCGTAAGACGGGCGGCGGGTGCGACTTCCCATGCGGTCTTGCTTCAGTTCCTGATTGAGGCTGTTGCGCTCAGTCTGGTAGGCTGTGTCGTAGGTATCGGTGTCGGGGTAGGTCTCTCGGCGGCTGTTGCCGGATACGCCGCGTGGCGGACTGCCATAAACGTATTGCACATTCTCGTGGCCGTTGGGGTGGCCGGGGTTGTAGGTGTGGCGTCGGGCTACTACCCCGCAAGAAGGGCCGCCAGAACCGATCCCGGAGAGGCACTGCGATATGAGTAGCAATCCTCGCTTACCTTTCGTCTCTTTGCTGCTTGGCCTGGTTGCTGTAATCGGGCTGGCCCGCGCCACCGCGGTTTCAGCGGAGGAGCAGATCACACTCACGGATTTCCTCGTACGCTTTCTTGAGACCGATAAGGGGCTTGCCGCCTCAATACTCAGGGTCGAGGCATCCGAGAGGAGGATGAGCGGAAAGCGTTACCTCGCCGCACCGGGTCTCCAACTGAGTCTCACCTCGCCTTATTATTCGTACGGCCGACAATACGATCATCTCTACAACGTGAGCGACAGCACAACCTACAGAGGTTTCTACCAGAGCGAGTTGAGATCGCACCTTATGTCGCTGACCTTGAGACAGCCGCTTCCAACGGGTGGCAATCTGTCGGTAACCGGAAGTGCAAGCAAGAGGAGCTCGGACTTTTCGTCAGAAGGATTTCCGGCGGACGCGACCTATTCACGTGAGGCGGGTGACGAGGAATTCTCAACGGATGTGGGCTTTTCGCTTGATCAGCCGCTCTTCGGCCCGTGGGAGCGGAGGAACGAGATCAGGAAAGCTTCACTCGAGCACGGGACAAGGGCTGCACAATACAAGATCGATTCGGCCGGTAGCATGAAGAAGGCGGTGAATCTCTTCTTCGACTACCTGATCGGAGCCTACAGGTTGGAGATCGAGGAGCGTAAACTCGATCGTGCCAATCACAATGCAGAGGCCGCGATCAGGCAGTTCGCTGAGTTTTTGATCCCGGAAATCGAGGTGCTCGAAAAACAGGTTGCAGCGAATGATGCCCGGATCACCCACTTTGAAGCCCGGACGACATTCGACAAGGCTCTGAGGCAACTACGGGTCGTGCAGCCGTTGGCCACAAATGATCTCATCCCTGAGGAGATTGGTGAGGTCGTGTCCGTTGACTTCGGATCTCGCAGCGCCCCCCCACCAAAGGTCGTGAAAGCCGGGTATGATGTTGAGGTGGCCCGGATAGCACTCACCGATACCAGAAGACGGCGTTATGGCCGGCCGGCGGTGTCGCTCTGGTACGGTTTTCAGGGTGTGGGTGATGACTTCAGGCAGGCCCGGGATGAGTTTGAGAAGAACAGGTGGGGCGGCTCACTGAGTCTCGGATTCACCTTCCCGGAGCCGGGGCTGAGCTCGGATATCGACCTTGCGCAGGCTACCTTGAAGACTGCCCAGGCGGCACATGAGGATGCAATTCAAACTGCCGTCGAAGAGAGAGCGCGTCTTGCCGCGCAGATCACGGCACTGAGAACAAGCCTCGAGCTTAAGACAAGACAGGTTGAGCTCCTCGAGCAGATGCTTGTGACCAAACGCACGCAGTATCTACAAGATGTAATATCCTTAAAGGAATTCGTGGACTCGGAGACGGGTCTCTTAAACGCGAGGATCGCACGGCTTGAGACGCTGCGGAAGCTCAACCATGCCTGGGTGGATCTCGTCTTAAAGAGCGGATGGAACCCGGTTGAGGTTCTAAGTGGAAACGGAAGGAGGTAGCACGTGGGTGTGCAAATGAATTGGGACGGAGACATGCGGTTTGTTGCCCGGACGGAAAGTGGGGCGGGTGTAACCATGGAACCCGGAGCTGCGTTTGGAGGCACGGGCAAGTATCCCACGCCGCTGGAATTGCTCGCCGTCGGGCTTGGGGGCTGCATGGGTATGGATATAGTCTCAATACTTAAGAAGATGAGAGTCAAACTTAAGAAGCTGGACATAGCAGTCGAGACAAAGCGAAGGGAAGACCATCCGCGCCATTACGAGGAAATGAAGATCATCTGTACCGTCTCCGGAGATGGACTGACGGAGGACAATGCCAGGAAAGCAGTTGATCTGTCACTTGAGAAGTACTGTTCGGTCGGCGCAATGCTTAAGGAGAAGGCAAAGATCGAGGCCGTTGTTAAGGTTGAGTAGGCTATAGCCCTGACAGGCAGGGAGGAGGTGAGAACGTGGGCTTTTACGGACGTGCCCGGGACATATTCAAGGAGTTGCCGAACACCCTGCTGACCACCCATATGGTTGCCAAGTTCATCTTCGGTATCGGTATCGGCATCCTGCTGTGTGAGTACTACGACTTCAATCGCGTTAACGTCGGATGGGGCGTGATCATCGTTGCTCTGGTCGTTGCAATCCCGAGTACTGTTAAGATAGTTTCGTCGATGTTCGAGCCGGGAGAGTGACATGATAAAGAAACTTATGGTGATCGTGTATCCGGGGATCGCAGACTGGGAAGTGGGTTTCCCGGTTTTCTGTCTCCGGCCCGGAATAGAGCATACGTTTGTATCGGTCGGTCCGGATCACATCAGGACGGCCCTGGGATTTGATCTTGAGGTGGATCTGACACTTGAAGACATCGATGTCTCCGAGTTCGACGGTCTCTATCTGCCGGGAGGAGTCGACCCCGATGAAGGCCGCTTCCCCCGGAATCTGGGTAAGAATGCGGCACTGATTAAGACCATCCAGGAATTCTGGAAGCAGGGCAAGATCGTGGCGGCGATCTGTGGTGCTCCCCTGATTCTGGGAGCCGCAGGGATCCTGACGGGGAGTCGTTTCGCCTGCGATATAACTGAAGATACGCGTGGGTGGTTTCAGGGCGCGACACGTGTTAAGGAACCGCTGGCTGTGGATGAGAACATAGTCACGGCAAGCGTGCAGGCCATCATACCTTTCTCAATAGAACTTGCGCGTCTCTTGGGAAAAGAGGATACCGCAACTGCCATCCAGGAATTCTTTGTCACGTAGCATCGGGGCTTATTCGTAGCGAAGGCTTTCGATCACGTTACTGTTGGAGGCCTTCCTTGCGGGGAAGATACCCGAGACAATGCCCGCCCCTACTATGAATCCGAAGATCAAGAGTAGCATGGTCCCATCCACCTTTGGTGCTGCGAACATCCGGGGAAGGGGCAGTACACTCAGACCTTTGGATATGCCCAGGGCAAGAAGTGCTCCCAGAACTCCGCCTGCGAGACAGATGATCACGGCCTCAGAAAGAAACTGAAGAAATACGTGTATCTTCCTGGCTCCCGCCGCGCGTCTTATCCCGATCTCACGTGTTCGCTGCGCTACTGAGACAAACATCACGTTTGCGACACCCACGCCGCCGATGAGCAGGGTTACGAGCCCCACGCCGCCCAGGAAAGCCGTGAGACCGAGCATGACCTTTCCGATCTCCCGCTGGGCCTCAAGGGCCGAATAGATGCCGACGGCGTCATCCTGATCGATTCCATGGTTTGAGAGGATAGTGCCCCGGAGACGTTCTTCAACATCCTCGTAGGGAATCGCAGTTGTGGGGTGGAGCATTAAGTAGGAGGGATACCGCGAGCCGGTCAGGACCTTGGCGGTTGAGTAGGGAATCAGGATCTTGTCATCATCGAGGGATGTCTGTATCGAGTTCTGTTCACCCTTGGCGGTCATTACCCCTGCGACGGTGAATGCCTTACCCTTGATCCTCACTAACTTCCCGACAGCATCTTCACTCCCGAAGAGCCGCTCGTTGATGGAGGCTCCCAGGACGCAGACCTTTCTCATCTCGCGAACATCCCGCTGGTTGATGAACCTGCCTCTCTCAATCCCGAAGTTCCTCACAATCTTGACATCCGGCATCACACCCAGCGTATGTACGGCACGGGATTCACCACCGTATTCGACAACGGGGAATCCCCCCCATATCTCCGGCGTAAAGTACTCTATGTACCACGCGTTGGTTGCTATGTCGTCTATGTCAGCCTGCGTGAAGCGAAGCACGCTTGCCCGTTTGAGACCGCTGATCTTGCTTTCGACCCGCCGCGGGTAGATCACGGTCCGCCTGCCACCGAGCTGGGCGATATCCTCTTCCATCCTTTCCTGCATACCGATACCCCATCCCATGAGGAGCGCGACCGCGGCCACACCCCAGAATACACCGAAACCCGTGAGCACCGCCCGGAGCCTGCTCGTTCTGATGTCGTCCAGGGCCTGGGATACGATTTCTCCGAAGAGCCCGGGGAAAGGAAGAGCACTCCTCGTTCGCTTCATCTTGGGCATCAGGGCCCTCAGGTTTCCCTTGATTGCCTGGACGGGTGGTATACCCGCCGCGCGTCGTGCGGGTGTTATGCCCGAGACTATGCCGGTGGCGACCATAACCACGATGGCCACAATTGTCACGTTCACTGAGAGGATAGGGAGCGGGATGTATTCAGGCACCGGGAGTTGTGAGGCCGCAAGCAGAATGGCCAGTCCCACCGCCAGACCGATGACACCCGCTACCACTGTGAGCAGGAAACTCTCGGTTAAGAACTGAAGTATGATCCAATTGCGTGTGGCTCCCGCTGCCCGCCTTATTCCGATCTCGCCGATCCTTTCATTGACAGAGACAAGCATCATGTTCATGACGCCTATCCCGCCGATGGCGAGTGTGAGGGCACCCACACCCGCAACAAAGATGGCAATTGCAGCGGAGAACTTGTCCATCATCTTCGTATATTTGGTCATGGGGAGGATGAACAAGGCCTCCTCATCCTCCGGTGCGAAATGGTGCTTCGCTGCCATCGCCTTTCTTATCTCTTCAACAGCCTCTTCATCCTGTTCGGGGTTGAAGGACTGGCCCATTATGCAAAAGAGAGGGTTGCGTCCCCCGAAGAGGCTCCGGCCGGTGGAGAACGGAATGAAGACCAGGTCCTCATCCCGGGTTCCGATCTGAGCCATCTGATTCTTCTCAGGCAGGATACCGACTATGGTGAATCTGACACCGTTGATCCGGAGCTCCTGGCCCAGGGGGTCTTCCCCCGCCTTGAAGTACTCGGCCACGGTGTTCTGGCCGAGGTAGCAGACCCGCCTTCTGTCACGGATGTCATCCGGTGTAAAGAAACGCCCCCGCTCCGCTTGGAGCTTTCTCATCGTCTTGGCATCGGGAACAACCGCCCTCACGTCACGATCCTCGGATTTCGCTCCGCGCGAGACAGTCAAATTGTATTCATCCACGGGGATTACCGTCTTGAGTTTGGACGCGTACGCCTTGATCACGTCGATGTCTTCCGGGTAAAGCGGTATCGGTCTCCCGGCCCGGTAGCCACCTACGCCTGTTGAGGTGTGGCCCGGAAAGACCAGGATCAGGTCTTCACCAAGGGCACCCATACCCTCTTGCATGAATTTCTGGAGTCCGACACCCCAACCGGCGAGGATCAGGACAGACGCGACACCCCATGCGATACCAAATGTGGAGAAGAAATTCCTGCGTTTGTGATTGGTAATTGCTTTGACGGATTGACGCAGCAGGTCGGAGAGGTTCATTGGAGAACCAGTTCCTCCCCCTCGGAGAGACCACTGACTATCTCTGTCTTGATTCCGTCACTCAAACCGACCGTGACGGTCACTCGTTGTTTTCCCGCCTCTGTTGCCTCATCGACGCGCTCAACGAAAGTACTGTCTGCCTCGTAGATCACTGCTCCTTCGGGGACCGTGAGTACATCGTCGCGCTCATCGAGCACCAGCTGGACATCGGCGGACATACCTGTTCTTAGAAGGCTTGTGTGGATCGTGAGCTCGGCCTTTACACTGAAATTCACCACGCCCTCTTCCATGAGACCCTGTGGGGCGATCTTGGTGAGCACACCGTCGAAGACGGTATCCGGGAACGCATCGACGAATATCTTCGCAGGCATACCGGTGGTTATCTTTGCCACATCGCTCTCATCGACATTACCCTCGAAATGCATCTTCGATACATCCGCAAGGGTCAGGAGACTTGTGCCGCCATATGCCGACGACAGTGGTATCACGGCCGATCCCTCATCAACATTCCGTGAGAGGACGATGCCTGAGATCGGCGACGTGACGATCATATCGATCAGTGCATCTGCGCTTTGAGAGCCGGCGGCCGCCTGACCAGCGCTTCTCCCGGAGGAGCCCTGTTCGAGTACCTGGAGTTCCGCAAGCGCAGCATCGTAGCGGGCCGCATCTAGCGAGAGCTCGGTCTCGGCTTCCTCGATATCCTCGGTGGAAATCATGTTCTTATCCGCAAGACCCTCGAGGCGTTTGAGCCTGCGCTCGGACCGCTCGAGCTGGAGTTTCGCGGTCTGGACCCTCTCTCTCGCATAGACAAGCTCTCCTGGTGTGGCGGAGGGCACGATCTCGGCTAGTTTCCGTCCCCTGCCGACCTCATCTCCTTCTTCGACATAGAACCTCCGGACCACACCGCCTATCTTTGATTTCACTTCCGCCACCGCGAGAGGTCTGATCTCACCTGTTGCAACCACAGCCTTGGTAATAGTCCCCTTCTCGACACTTACTATCCTGACATCGGGTATCTCTGTTTTTCTGCCGCTCAGGACTCCGAACAGTACGACCGCGGCAACCACAACTATTACCACTATGATTACTATTTTCTTCAACGTGCATCCTCCTTTCGAGGTGACGCTAATCCTTTTTTATCTTAACCTGCTTCGCTTCGTCCTTGAGAATCAGTGCGTCGACCTTGCAGGCGGTCTTGAATGCCTTTGCGTCTTCCTCGCTTCCTACGATCGCACCCCAGTGCATGGGGATCGCAACCTGTGGCTTTATGAGATTGGCTGCCTTGGCAGCCTCATCGGCGTTCATCGTGTAGGTACCGCCTGCCGGAAGCAGTGCGATGTCGGCATCTATATCCTTCATCTCCGGTATCAGATCGGTGTCCCCCGCGTGGTAAACGCTTCGTCCTTCGACCTCAATTACAAAGCCGACCCACCCGTTCTCTTTGGGGTGAAAAGCCTTGTCGATGTTGTAGGCGGGGACGGCAACGATTGTGGCCTCGCCAACCGAGATCGTGTCACCCGGTGCCACGGATCTGGAGTTTTTGGCTTTGGTCGGGAGATTGTCACAAACTGATTTCACCGAAACCACCACTGTTATGGGCTTGAGGATCTTGTTGAGATCGCCGGGAGAGAAGTGATCCCGGTGGTCATGTGTGATGAGAACCAGATCTCCGGGTGGGACACCCCTGGGAAGTTCATAGGGATCGATGTAGACTGCTATGCCATCCTCAATCAGGAAGGATGCATGTCCAAGCCACCTGATCCCCTGGATGAGGCTATCGACAGCCGTCAGCGCCACCGCCTCGGAAGCGGCCTTTTTCTTCGCCCTCTCCTCAGGGGTGATTACGGCCTCATCGTATTCGATCTCCTCGTCCATATCGGCGCCGTAGGAATCATAGGATTCATCAACATCACCCTCGTCGTCCACCTGGGCGAGCAGGATGGTTGGTGCGGGTGGCCCGCTCTCCGACCAGGCCGGCTGGCCGATCATGATAACAAAGAAAGCAAGGCTCAACAGCATCACAAGAAACTCAGGGTGGTTTCTCATCTGGGAACACCTCCGTGCTTAGTGACTATCAAAGCATCCTCACTGGGGAATGACGCGGATCGTCATTACTATAGATCAGGTTCCGGCTGATTGCAAGGCAAAACCCTACTGCTGGATCAGCTCGAGAAGGTTCCCGTCCGGATCCTGAAAAGCCACATACTCACCCTCGTCGACCTTGTTGACCTCAGAGAAGAACCGGACTCCTCCGGCCTTAAGAGCGGCGTAGTCCCGGTGGATATCGTCGGTCAAGAGACACAACACCGTGGCACATTCGGCCCCGTAGGCCTCCAGCCGCTCAACGGGCCGCCCCCCGGCCATCAGGATGAACTGCTTACCCGAGACATCAAGGATGAGCCATTTCTCCGTCGCTTTCACGAGCTTTAAGCCCAGGGTGTCGACATAGAACCTCCTGGCAACTTCAAGGTCTGAAACGAATGTCTGAACCTCACCAAAAGACAGATTCATCGGCCGGCCTCCTCCATGTCCGGTAACGTCCTTCCTCTTCCCACCATCTATCCTAACCGAGTCTACCAGCAAGCACCGGCATGTAAAAGCTGCACATACGTCTATGGCAGTGAACTTCACATCAGGGTATCAGTTAGTGATTGAATCCCCGTCCTCTTTGTGCTACACTCCGTATCGGGAGGTGCGAGACATGAGACGTTCAATTGTAATCACGTTGGTCTTCGTGTTGTTTGCATTCGGTATGGCTTCTGCCCGTACATGGCGGATTTTTCCGGATGGGTCCGGTGACGCACCCTGGATACAGGCCGGGCTCGACACCGCGTCTGCCGGTGACACGGTGCTTGTGATGCCGGGCGAGTATTACGAGAACCTCTACATGAAAGACGAGGTAACACTGCTGAGCGATGGTGGTTGGGAAGTCACCAGGCTGCAGGGGTATACCCACGGTCTTCCGGCCATATGGTGCCGACATCTGGTCAACGGGGCAGTAATAGCAGGTCTCAGCATCGAGCGTTCAGTTGGTGGGGCTCCATTTTACGGTGCTGTCCGGTGTGAGAGCAGCATGGTCAGGATCACCGCGAACAGGTTCTATGACAATGGTATCCCCATCTGGTGCGAAGGAAGCGGCCTCTGCGAGATTGTCGACAATCAGTTCATCTCCAATGGCCCTGCGGCTATTCATTGTGAGGGGGCATCGCCCTTCATACAGGGTAACTCGTTTCAGGGAGGATCGGGGTCGTGGGGCGGGGCTATCTTCTGCACCGACGGGTCTTCACCGGACATTGCAGACAATCTCTTCATTGACAATGTCGTACAAAACCAGGGCGGTGCAATTGCCTGCCGTGGCGGTTCGCCGACCATACGACAGAACCGCTTCTTCGAGAACGTCGCGTGGGGATCCGGAGGAGCGATACACTGCAGGGAAGCGTGCTATGCCGAGATTGAAGGCAACATCTTCCGAGGGAACAATGCGAACAATGGAGATGCGATACAGGTATCCTGGGACAGCCACGCCGTCATCAGTGGGAATACCTTCTACAACAATGGCAATCAGCCGGCAAGTTGCTGTATCGGCTGCAACAACATGTCGGTGGTCGAGGTATCTAATTGCATAATCACAGGATCTGATGGCATCGCAGCCATTCGATGCTGGGATGGCTCGTCAGGTGTCCTGGATTGTAACGACCTCTGGGATAACTCCGTAGACTATGACGGATGTGTCCCAGGGCCGAATGACTTCCACCTGGATCCCATGCTGTGTGACCCCGATAACGGTGACTTCCAGCTGGACTGTCTGTCCCCGTGCGCAGATCATCCCGTGTGTGGCCTCGTGGGTGCCCTTGACGTAGGATGTGGCCCCACGGCTTCCGGGCCATGCACCTGGGGCGAGATCAAAGC